>PWOD01000030.1 GCA_003557545.1 bacterium
AGGCTGGAATTACGTCATACCCCGGCCAGGAGGCATCAGAAATTATCTGCCAGCCATGTTTTTCCGCATCCTGTGTAAGCTGCTGGACCGCATCATCATAGGTTCCCTCAATAATTTCCACCCGGGCTCCATAACCCTCAATCGCCTCGATGCGCGCCTGACTGGTCTTCTCATGTACATAAATTATCGACTGATAGCCCAATTTATTAGCTGCCCAGGCCACACCCCGACCATGGTTGCCATCGGTTGCAGCAGCAAAAACTGTTTCTCCCAGATGACCCCCGACAGTTTCTGCAGTCAACTCATCAAACGGAACCTGCTGATTCTCCCGACCCATCTCCTGTTTCAGATAGCGATAGATGGAAAAAGCTCCACCCAGAGCTTTAAAAGAATTAAGATTTAACCGTTGGGACTCATCTTTGACCCACAATCCTCCAATCCCCAGCATCTGAGACAGCTGATTTAAACTTTTTAACGGAGTTTGCCGGTAGCCTGGAATCTGGCTGTGAAAAGCTCGCGCTTCCCGGGCAATATTTTTGGGGATAACCTTATTAATCGCTTCCAGGTTAACTTCCGACGGTTTCAAATCATTTTCAACCCAGCGTATCGAATTAGTATTTTGCATAACTAAAATCACCCCTTGCAAAGATATATTTCGACAAGTATAGCAAACTCAAAAATAATTGCCAGCACCGACTTTGTCCTGGTTGGAAAATCCAGCCCTCACTGGCTATTATGACAGCGACAGGTTTTTTGGTGGATTGGAACAGTTTTAGAAAGCGGAAAATTTAACTGAAAAGAAAACTTAAGGGGGAATTGGCTGAACAGCATACTAATAACAGAACTCATTACTCAGCTATTGCCATTGTCTCAGACAGAAACCAACAATTTAAAAACCAGCCTGTACAAAATAAAAGACTCCCACGCCATACAGCATGGGAGCCTCCTATTGTCTGTCTTATACTGGTATAAACCAGTTTTACAATTACAGACTAATTACAGGGGTTTGACCTGTACAGCTGAAAGACCTTTGTCAGTTTCTTCCAGCTCAAACTCAACTTCAGCACCCTCGTCGAGAGTTTTGAAGCCGTCCGTTTGGATTTCGGAGTAATGCACGAAGACATCCTCTCCGATTTCCTGTTCAATGAAGCCAAAACCTTTGTCAGCATTGAACCACTTAACGGTACCGGTAGCCATTACGGTTACCTCCTTTACTAAAAAAAATGCTTCTTACTTCAGCAACCGTAATTACTCTACCAATTACGACTTGCCTACTGCCAAGAAATTTACTGAACCTACTTACTATAACCTCTCTTTAACAAAATTAAAAGTAAAATCTTTTCTTAAATAAACTAACCCCAGCTTTGATTTCAAACCTGGACTACCGCCCGGCCTCAATTACACGATTTTCAACCAGGGGGTCCCGTGTAAAAATCCACAACAGATGCCGGGCTCGTGATGCTCCAGTATACCATACAAGATTCTGTTTTTCAGATAGTTCTGGAATGACCAGTAATACTACATCGGACTCCAGCCCCTTAAATCCCTGTATAGTGTTACACAACAGCTGCTGACGACCCGTAGAACCCTGTTTAACCACACGGTGTTCACAGAGCTTTTTTACCCCGGCCAGCGGACCTTTATTTTTTGATCGCCCGGTTAAAATAACCAGATTGTCAGGATCCAGTTTTTCTTCATAAATCAGTTCATGCACAGCCCGCCGCAACTGATCCACCAGTTGTTTATCAGTTTCAGCCAGATCAACTCGCACCTGTTTGCCTGGCGGACCAAACTTTATCTCATCCTCAACCTCTCCAAGATTCAACGCTACACGAGCTATTTCACGGGTATTCCTCACATTACTCTGCAGCGGATATACTAACCTTTCTGATTCTTCAATCCAACCGGTATCATCATGAAAAATTGTCTGGTGGGGGTCATAAAATAGATAGAACCAGCGATTTTCACTATCTTTAAAAAACTCTTCCAGAACAAGAATCCAATTATCAGCGAAATCCTGGCCTTCATCAATAATTATTGCATCATATCTTCGAGCAATCATTCCCACGGCATCAGCCATAAGTTCAGGAATTTCCTCACGAAAAAATCTATCCCACTCTTCGCTGCGCGGATTATCATATTTCTGATTGGGAAACTTAAATTTAATCCCTGCTTCATTTAATATTTCAAGTCCAAAAGAATGAAACCTCGAAACCTCAAAAATCCCCTCGTCATAATGCTGTTTAACATGTTCACTGAGGTTTTTGTTATAACAGAGCCAGAGAACCCGCTTACCCTCCAGCGCCAGCCGGCGAGCTTTTTCCAAAGATAACAAGGTTTTTCCCGAACCGGCCGGACCACTGATGAATGCTTCACGCTGGTTACTTAAAACCTGTAATATTCGTTTCTGTTCCTCAGTAGCCCGCAGCAGCTTCTTCTGACTTTTAGTTATATAGTTTCCCAGCCCCTCTATTATCTGAAACTCACGGCGTAAAAACACCTCGGTCAACCGCTCCCAGGTAGTTCGATCCAATGGTCCTGTAAAACTCACCTGCTGATCCCAAAAATCAAATAGTTTTTCAAGGCTTTCCTGAATATGAGCTTTATCATCGTCAAACAGCAGCCGTTCGTAGGGGAGGTTCATATCGGGTAATGACCGGCCCTGCTGTGAGTTCATGTCGGCAAAAAATATTGCCCAACCAACCACACCGGAGAATTTTCCCTGGCCTTCAATTCGGGGGTTTTCCTTCAATCTCTCAAGCAAATTATACATCCCGGCTTCAGCCTGAACCGCCGGGCTTTTATCCAACTCATGCCGGCCGCTATCATTTACTGTATACCAGGTATTGGTTTTTACATCATAACCAATTCCGCCCCCCTTAACCTCAACTATCAGCAAACCCTTTTCTGGATGACAAACAAGAAAATCTATCTCACCCCGCAACTGATCACGTTTCGATTGCCCGGGAGCTCTAAACCAGTCTTCTGAATGAAAAATCGCATATTCATCAGGTAGCTCCTTTTCAAGCAGCTCAAACACTACCCGTTCCGCCGAACTATTATGAAAATCAGTATATTCTTTCGAAGGATACATACGGGCCATAAAGCTTTCCACTTCCTCGCCATTTTTACTATTGATCTCCACTTAAGCTGCGCTTAACTCTACCGGTGACGCAACTGCTGACGAGCATTCTCCCGTTGACGTAATGTCTCATCCCGATCAATCTCACGTGACTGTGGTTGGGCACAGCCGAGAACAGTCACCAGAAAAACCATAAGCAATAACCAGCTGAAGTTTTTCATTTTCACGCCTCCCTGAAATAAAACTTCCGTTTCCAAATAATCTTTTTTCACCTTTGGCCGGCAACAAACCATCTGCTGCTGCCAACTCGATTATAAATTTAACCTGATTTTTTTCAATACTCAGAAAAAAATCTACCTATCCACTGTTCGACACTTAGATTTCTACCCCTATCCTTTTGCTGGTAACAAAATTAAAAATCATCATGCACAATCTCACATTCTGGCAGCGCTTTCAAAAACTTCTGACCGTACCCTTTTCTCAGTATCCGGCTATCAAGAATCGTTACCTCACCCTGATCGCTCCGGGTTCTTATCAACCGGCCAAACCCCTGTTTTAAATTCAATACAGCCTCCGGTAAAAAATAGCTGCTAAAGGGATTTTTACCCTGTTTTTTATACTGTTCGGCTGTGGCCTCGACCAGAGGATCCTTGGGATTAGGGAAGGGTAACCGGGTTATTATTACCCGTTTCAAACTTTCTCCCCTGACATCTATCCCTTCCCAGAAGGAGGCTGTACCAAATAATATGGCCGGCTGCCGGCGCTTGAATCGTTCCAGCATCTGATCGCGCGAAAATCTTCCCCCCTGAATCAAAACCTCAACTTTCTGCTCCTTGAGTTGACCACGCAATGTTTCCACTACCCGATTGAGGTCCTTATAATTGGTAAACAAAACAATTGTTCGACCCGGCTGTTTTTCCACATAATGTTTTTCAAAATACTGTCGCAACCAACTGATTAACTCAGTCAGATACTGCCGTTTATTAACGTTAGGTGGTGTGATTCCCAAAACCAATCGTAACTTTACCTGCTCCTTGTAGTTGAACGGATGGCCCAGCTGCAAAGTTTGCGCTCCCCGCAGCCCCAGCCGCTGCATTTCATAGGCAAACGGCATCTCCCCCGGAGTGGTTAGAGTAGCCGAGGTCAAGATCGCCGAATAGAGCGGCTCAAATAAAATCTGGTAAAGTTCCTTATCTACAGCCACCGGGGATGAACTTAACTCAACATTATCCCGATAAGAAGAGGGTTCAATCCAGTAAACCTGATCTTCAAAGCCCTGTGATAAAAACATCTCTAACCCCTCATCCAGCTCCCTTATTCGCTCAATAATCATTTTCAGCTCTTGCTGCTGATACTCATCGAACTCTGCTCTATCTAATAGTTTTTTGAGTTCATTTGACAAACGTTTCAGACCTGGCGACAGACTATTTTTCACAATCTCCAGTTCCCTGACCCGCAGCGAGTAACCGTCAGTTGATCTTCCTCTTACAAACTTTCTTATCTCAGCAAAAAATTCGCTTGCCTGACTCTTCAACCTGATAACTGTTTCGGCCAGATCCTCGGCTCCCCAATATTTCAACAAACCGCCGGTTTTTTTCTTATTCCACAGATCATTACAGAGGTAAATAAACTGTAAATAACTCAGTTTTAAACCCAGAGAATTTTTGGCAACCCTTTCTAAATGATGTGCTTCATCACAAATAACCGCCCCATATTCCGGCAGAACCCCAACCTCAGAATTATTTCTTAACACCAGGTCAGATAACAATAAATGATGATTAACAAGGATTATTTCAGAGTCATAAAGCATCTGGCGGGCATCAGCATAAAAACATCTTTTTTTACTTTTTAAACAGTTACATAAGCCACGCTGAGCATTAACTTTTTCCCAGACCTCAGGACTTATCTTCCGGTCCAGCTCACTACGGGTACCAAGTTTCGTCGTCCTCGCCCAGTTTTCCAGGTACTGCAGCTGCTGATTAGCTCGATCATCGGAAAACAGCAGCTGTTGTTGGCCACAAGCGATTTTTAACCGTTCCGGGCAAAGATAGTTGTTCCGACCCTTAAAAATCGTATAACCGATCTCCCCATCGACTACCTGAGCCGCCCTCGGTAGATCACTGCGATACAACTGATCCTGAAGGTTTATTGTATTTGTGCTGATTACAACCGGTGCCTCGACCTCACGTGCAAACTCAATCGCCGGAATCAGGTAAGCCAGTGATTTTCCCGTTCCAGTCCCCGCCTCCACCATCAGATGATGACCTTGTTTCAGGGCAGAGCTAACCGCTGAAGCCATCTTTTCCTGGTGGCTCCTATACATAAAACCCTTTAAATGGGTTTTTAATTTACCACCATCACCGTAGATTTTTTTGGCATCAAAACTGTAGTTTGATATATCCAGTTTATCTTTCTCTAACAAACCAATCTCTCCCGTCTCATCTATCCCCCGACCAATCCAGCTAATTTTTTCTGCTACAAACCGATCAAACAAAATTTTACTCTGGCCAGATACAATCCGACTCAGACTACTGGCTGATAGAGCACGAGAAGATGACAACTGAAAACTTTTAATGTCACCCCTGTAGACAGCCATTCCATCTACTGTCTAACAGTTAACTTCACCCGGATCAAGCTTCTGCAAAGCTGCCTGTCCGGACAATTTCCATCTTTTATCCTCTATCAATTGCACCAGTAGACAGTTATAATATATGCTTATTTTTACTTTTTCAAACCTGTTACTCGAACAATCCACAGGAGTCCCAACAATGGATGGTCAGTTTACCGAAGAAACTGCTGCTTTAACCTACGGTCCGGTCATTCCGATGATCGTTAAACTTACCCTCCCCATGATCTTCGGCACCCTCAGCCTGGTAGTATTCCAGCTGGCCGACACCTTTTTTATCGGTCAACTGGGAACAGATGAGCTGGCCGCGATCAGCTATAGCTATCCGGTCATCCTGTTCATCAACAGCATTGCCCTGGGCATCGGTCTTGGGGCCGCCACTGTTATCTCCCGAGCAATCGGTGAAGGCGATCAGAATAAGGTCCGCATCTTCACCACCCACAGTCTGCTACTGGCCCTTTTTATCGTCTCAATCTTTGTTCTGATCGGTCTACTAACAATCGATCCTCTCTTCAGACTACTCGGTGCTTCCGGCGAAATTCTTCAATTCATCCACGAATATATGAATATCTGGTATCTTGGAATGATCTTTGTCGTCGTTCCTATGATTGGCAACAACGCCATCAGAGCCACCGGCGACACCCTTACCCCGGGACTGATAATGGGGCTGGCCGCCCTGACCAATATAATTCTTGATCCCCTGCTTATCTTTGGCCCTGGCCCCTTCCCTGAACTGGGACTTACCGGCGCGGCACTGGCCACTGTAATCGGTCGTTCCATCACCTTTCTTTTTGCGCTCTATGTGCTGGCCATCCGGGAAAAAATGATTCCCTGTTCAGCCTCCACAGTCAAACAACTTCTCCACTCCTGGGCAGCCATACTACATATCGGTATCCCGACAGCCATAGCCAAGATGATTCTTCCTTTGGGAACAGGTGTCCTAACCCGCTTGCTTTCCTACCATGGAGCCGCCGCTGTGGCCGCCTATGGAGTTGCTACAAGAATAGAATTTTTAGGTATGACAGTAATTATCGCAGTGGCTTCAGTTACCGCACCCTTTGTCGGCCAGAATCGAGGTGCGGAGCTTTTCCAGAGAATTCGTCGGGGGTTAACCGGAGCCAAACTATTTGCCCTGGGCTGGAGCGGGATATTCGGGCTGATCGTCTTTATTGCCGCTCGACCGATCGCTCTATTTTTTAACGATGATCCGCTTTATCTGTCAACCCTGGTTAGCTATCTGAGAATTGTCCCTCTGGCATACGGATTCCACGGAATTATGTTGATCAGCTCCAACGCCCTGAATGTTCTTAAAAAACCTTTTATAGCGGCGGGTCTTTCACTCCAGGAAATCTTTCTTGTCTGTGTTCCGCTGGCCTACATCCTATCCTTCTTTGCTGGCCCCACGGGAATTTTTTCGGCCATAGCTATCGCCTTTATAACTGCCGGTCTAACCGGACATTTGCTTCTCAAAATAGTTGTTAACCGGGAGGAACTGACCGTAACAAATAGCTACAGCTGATAACCTTACTTTATTCTCGCCTCTCTAACTATTCAACCAAATCCCAGGCCGGACCAACCCCGGGCTCGCTATTATGTGTCCACCATTTGGCCATAAATTGCTGACCATTATGCCAGACAGTTTCTCCTGCCTGGTATTCATTAAAATTTCGCCATTCATCGGTCAACTCCTGCCAGGGACTATCAAGCTCACCCGGCACCTGCTGCTGGTCAGCATAATTACGTGCCTCATATACAGCACCTTGATAAAGGACGGTATCCCCACCATCATATTTATTAAAATCCCGCCATTCTTCAGTTATTTCCTGCCACGGGCTGCTCATCAAACCTGGTTCATCACCCTACGTCCAATATCTGGCCTCAAACAGTTTCCCATCATGAACAACCCGATCACCACCCAGATAAACCTGCCCCAGCTTCCAGGCTGGCCCGCTCGGTTCCGAAGGCGAATCACCATTTCCAGTATCGCCACTTTCCCCTTCAGCAGCTATGTCACGAAAGCTAACACGATTCAGGTCACCCATTTCAAACACTGATAAAACACCTGGCCCCATCAATACAACTGCTGAAATAACCAGGAGCCCAATCAGCCCAATCAACATTCCATATTCAACTAATCCCTGTCCATCCTGCTTTTTGATCAGTTCCATAAATTCCACCACCTTTTTTTAACCCCCTACAGATAGAACCCTACAACCAAATCTAGTAATCTCTTCAGATAGCTTTTAGCAACCCTGGTAAACTTTCAAAACTACGTAACCAGCACCAAAAACAACGGTGATCAAGGATTTTCCGAATAATCTACTACTCAGACCAACCACTCCGACCTCTATACCCTACATATACTGCCGGGCATATTTTCCAACCAGTGGCACACTATACATTTTACCGGTAAAAGCCTTGTACATCAAGAAAACCCACAAAATAATAATTACTGGAACGAACAACAACGAAATCAAACCAAGGAAGAACACGACTATCCATCCCAGTATGGGAACCAATCCGATAATTCCCATTACTGCAGTCCACAACACCGAAAGGACAAATATCCCTCCGAAAACAATAATACTTTGCATCGCATGAAATCGCACAAATTCGTTCTCTTTTTCCAGAACATAAAACAGAATACCTGTCAAAATCCCCAGCAGATAGCAGAGTGCACCGGCCACATTAGGCTCAAGTCCCGTGCTCGTTTCTGGCGTAACTTCCGGACTGTTTTGAAGATCTTCTTCCATTTTTTTGCCTCCTTATTTTTTATCAACTGATTTAGTTGATCACTCATAACGATCAAAGCACTCACAGAACAGCTCAATTATCAACCCCTTATTCCTTTTTTTAATTTTTCAACCGAAAACTGTCCATTACATATTGATTATATCAACTCATCGGCTATTCCAAACAAAAAAAATCAACTATCACCCTTCAATCAAAATCACCGGTACTGAGCTCTTTTCAATCACCTGGCGACTAATTTTACCAAGTGAATTATCACTACCGGTTTTACCGATATAAATATAGTCAATCGAATGTTCAACTGCCTGATTAACAATAATATCAACCGCATTCCCCTGGTCAAAAACAATCTCATGCTCAATGTCACTGGCCAGTTTCAACTCTTTTTTGATCTTGTTATATATAGTTTTCTGGTCATCACCATTAAAAAAATTAACAATGATTAATTTAGCATCAACCTGCCGGGCAACCCGGGCGGCTTCTTCCAGTGCCCGGCTGGAAGCTGTTGTCCCCTCCATTGCCACTAAAAACCGGTAATTTTCTTTAATATTAATTTTTGTCGGATCAACCCTGCCTTTATCTAATAAACGGGGGGCCAGAAACGCGGTACCAAAGGCTCCCAGCGGGGCGGTGAAAACAATCGATAACACCGCAATCGCCAGTATATATTCTCCATGTTCAATCCCCAGGGCCAGTGGAATACCACCAATTGCCGCCTGC
>PWOD01000062.1 GCA_003557545.1 bacterium
GGCTGCCAGGTGGGGAGTCATCTGTGATATACCTGTAGGAATTGCGATGTGGAGGATCTCTCCCCAGCTGGTCATAAGACTGGCTGGATTCGGAATCGTTTTAGCCAGTAATTTTTTCTGATGAACCAAAACGTACAGGATCATAATCAGGGATAAAAATCTGGCAATTAATGTAGCCAGCGCCGCCCCCTGAATTTTAAGTTCCGGGAACGGGCCTATGCCAAAGATTAACAGTGGGTCAAGCAAGATATTTATCCCGGCACTCAGCAGCAATATGATTCCGGGGGTCAGACTATCCCCGGTGGCCCGAACGGCATTATTGCCAACTATCGGTATAACCACAAAAATTAGTCCTGGATACCAGATAAGCATGTATTGTCTGATCAGCAGTAAAATATCAGCTTCTGCACCAAGCAGTCTAAACAATGGATTGATAGTTAATAAGCCAACAGAGGCCAGGATAGTTACCATGGGGACCGCCAGCAGGAGACTGTGAGTCGTCAGCAGTTTTACACGGGCCTGTTTTCTTTCTCCAATTGCTCGGGAAATTAAGGTTGAAGCGCCCACCCCGAGTCCTAAAGCCAGACTGTTGATCACCAGAGTAACAGGAAAGGTAAAACTTAATGCGGCCAGAGCATCGGTGCCCAGTTGTCCGACAAAATAGCTGTCGGTTAACTCAAAAGCTGTTAAACCCAGTATTCCCATGATCATTGGTCCGGTTAAGCTGATTAGCTGTTTGGTAATCGACCCTGAGGTAAGGCGCCCCGAATCAGTAGATTTGTAGCTTACTGCCAAGATGGTGCCTCCAGTTTTAATATAAATTAGCTGATTTTTACCCGGAGCTAAATTTGTTATAGAGAGCTCCACAAAAGGGGAGAATCTTACCAGGCAAAACAAGTTTGATGAGCTAATTTAAAGGATAGCAGATAACTGGATAATATTGTAGATGTTGCTGATCCAGGGAGTTTAATCCCGGAGTTTTTTCGAGATTAACAGCAGCTGTTTATGAGAACTATTTTTTTAAAAACTTTACAAACTGCAGACAGATAAACTATGATTGTAAGCGGTCATGTAAAAAATCAGGGAGGCCGATTGAAAAACAATCCTTTTTAGACCATACGTAAAAAGCTAAATCTGTAGAGCGAAAAGTTGTAGATTAAATCGTCGAAACAGTTAGATGAATAGTGTTAGAGCCAGTCAGGTTCTATGGAAGTTTTATTAATAGGAGGAATTATTATGAGTATGTTTAAAGGTGAGCGTGGACGGGGAGAAGATGTTGATCTGGTTATTCAGCAGTTGGAGGAAGCGGTAGAGATTTTGCAACTGCCGGAGACGGCTTTTTATCTGTTGAGTACTCCAGAAAGAGAAGTCCGGACCCGGATTACAATTAAGATGGATAATGGAGAACCAGCAGTATTTCCTGCCTACAGAATTCTCTGGAACTCTGCCTGTGGTCCTGGTAAGGGAGGCTTGAGATTTCATCCTGAGGAGACGGTTGGGATGATTCGAAAACTGGCCGCCTTGATGAGCTGGAAAACAGCTGTTGTGGGTCTTCCCCTGGGTGGAGCAAAAGGGGGAGTAAAATGTGATGTTAAGCGGTTGTCGGTCTCTGAAAAGGAACGGATTTGTCGGCAGTATGTTCGTCGGTTTTATGATGTTCTGGGACCGCGGCTGGATGTCCCGGCGCCGGATGTGTATGTTGATTCTCGGATGATTGGTTGGATGCTGGATGAATATGAACTGCGTAATGGTGGTAAGGAACCGGGGGTTATAACCGGCAAACCACTTGAGCTGGGCGGTAGCTCGGCTCGTTTTGAAGCAACAGCCCGTGGGGGGGTCTATGTTCTGCGTGCTGCTGCACGGCGACTGGGAGTTGAGCTGGAAGGAAAAACTGTAGCCATCCAGGGGTATGGTAATGCCGGCGGCCATTTTCATCGTCTGGCCGAGGAGATTCTCGGATTAAAAATAGTTGCAGTAAGTGACAGTTCGGGTGCTATCTATAATTCCCATGGTTTATCTGCTTCGGAAATTGGACAGTGTAAGGCGGAAACCGGCTCTGTTATTCATTGGAGAGAGGCCGATCAGATGGCCAACTGGGAGTTGCTGGAACTTGATGTGGATGTGCTTGTCCCGGCTGCTCTGGGCGATGTGATAACGATGGAAAATGCAGAATCGATTAAGGCATCGATGGTGCTTGAACTGGCTAATGGCCCGACTACCCGTGAGGCTGACAAAATTTTGGCTGAAAGAAATATAACGGTGCTTCCCGATATGCTGTCCAGCGCCGGTGGTGTTACTGTCAGTTATTTTGAACAGGTTCAGAATGCTTCAAACTATTATTGGCCGAAGAAAAAAGTCTTAACTTTATTGGACCAGAAGATGTGTGAAGGACTGGAAAAACTGATGAAAATGGCTGATAAACATGGGGTTGATAATCGGATGGCCGCCTATCTGGTGGCTGTTCAGAAGGTCTATCAGGCAATGGTTCTGCGGGGTTGGTTGTAGCTTTTAACCACCAATATCAGACATTGTTCTGCTCTGACGTTGGAAATCATAGCTGCCCTGCTGGAGCTTTTCACAACCGCCTTCCCAACGTGTTTGAAAGTTGGTTTTAATCAGTTCTTTTAATTGTTCAGGTTTGAAAACCGGCCTTATGGAGGGGGTTAGATCGGTTTCGTCATAACTGAACAGACAGGCTTTTACTCGACCATCCGCAGTCAGTCTTATTCTGTCACAACTATTACAAAAAGGATGGGATATACTGCTGATAAACCCGATTTTCCCGCCGGAGTTTTTCAGTTGGAATTTTTCTGCTGTATCATGTCGATAATTATTTAGCGGAATCAGGCTGTATTTTTGAGAAATTATTTCTTTTATCTCGCTGCTGAGTAGAAGTTCTGATTTTTTCCATGTCAGACCTTTTTCCAGTGGCATGAATTCAATAAACCGGACAGTTTGCCCGCTACTGGCCGCCCAGTCGGCAAAATCCAGCACTTCATCATCGTTGAAACCTCGAATTACGACAGTGTTAATTTTTATCGGGTGGACTGCCGGTTCATTCAGCAGTTTTTTTAACCCCCGCAGGACTTTGTTGAGGTTTTTTTTGCCGGTTAACCGGTAGAACCTTTCTGGCTGGAAACTATCCAGACTCATATTTATTCGATCTAATCCGGCGTCGATTAACTGTTGAAGTTGTGATTCAAGATGAAAACCATTAGTTGTAAGGGTAACTTCGTTGATACCAGGTATTCCTTTCAGACTTTGGATAAGTTTGTTAACATCCGGTCTGATTAATGGTTCCCCACCAGTCAAACGAACGTTATTTACTCCGAGATCTCTAAAAATCCGGGTTAATTTAACTATTTCCCCGTAACTTAACTGTGAAGGTATACCACACTCTCCGGCCGCCGATTTACTGGCGGGTTTGCAGTAAAAACAGTTGAAGTTACAGCGATTTGTTATCGATATGCGCAGTGACCTCATCGGCCTTGCAAGTCTGTCGTTGATTGATTTTGACTGTTTTTTTAGCGATTGTCCGGACATGTTTTATTACATCCTGTTTTGACTCAGGTTGATTAATTATATCTGCAAATTATCGTTACAAACAGTAAATCATAATATGAAACTGCAGACTGCGCAAACGATTTAAAAGCTGAGGATGGTTTTTGAAAGGTTGGAAATTGTTTGATCAGGCCTCCGGAAAGCAGTTATTTCCTCTGTGCTGAGTAGCCATAACTGTTTTTTGGCAGGCCGGAATATTATCAACTGATCAGCGTAATATCCTTGAAATTTATGATCCTAACCTGTAAATTAAAAGAAGCGTAGCAGGGTGCCGGCCAAAATGAGTGATTGATTGTAAAAGCTTACCGTCGGGGACGACTGAGCTGGATTGAGGTTTGCTTTAAGAGCTAAATGACTGAACTTTTTCATGGGCTGGATTTATTTATAAGGGAGTGAGATATATGTCATTGATAAGGTTGGTCATATTTTTATTTGTGCTGGGTAGCCTGGTTGTGTTGCCGATTGTTCTGGTTCATTCGTTACCTTTTTTGCCCGGGCCACATCAGCTGGTGATTGCGCTGCTGGCCGGGTTGGTAATTCTAGCCAATGGGATTGTTCTTTATCTGTATATCTATAAATTCAACTACTTAAAAAAGGATTTAGAACATCAAGAGTTTATCTGCTGTTTAAACGAAACCTCGAGCTGTGATGAACCTTCTTTAAGTGATTTTATGGCGGCCTATGAACTCTGGAAAGAGGGTAAAAATGAGCAAACCATCGATTGATTTACTGCTTAACAGGGATCGTCCGTTGACCTGTTTGACCTGTTATGATTATTTAACCGCCCGAGTTATGGATCAAATTCCAGAGTTGGATATGATTCTGGTTGGTGATAGTCTGGGAAATGTTATGCTGGGGTATGAATCTACCCTGCGAGTCACAATTGATGATATGGTTCATCATACCGCTGCTGTAGGGCGGGCGGTAAAAAACTGTTATTTAATTGCTGATTTTCCTTTTTTGGAGGCGGCACTGGAGTTATCAACCGCTGTCAGGTCAGCCCGCCGATTGGTTCAGGAGGGTGGGGCCCAGGCGGTTAAAATCGAGGGTGGCGAGCGAAATCTTGAATTAATTTCACATCTTACGGAGTTTGATCTGCCCGTGTTTGGTCATCTGGGGTTAACCCCCCAATCAGTTGAAGGGTTTGGTGGTTATAAAATACAGGCTAAAACTGAACGGACTATCAAACAGCTGGGTCGCCAGGCCCGTGCGTTGGAAAAGTCCGGTATTTCGGCTTTGATACTGGAGTGTATACCCGCCCAGGTGGCGGCCAATCTAACCAGGATTTTAACTGTGCCAACGATTGGAATTGGTGCTGGAGCTGATTGTGATGGGCAGGTTCTGGTCTGGCAGGATATGGCCGGTTTGAATCAGGGTAAAACCGCATCTTTTGTGAGAAAGTGGGGTGATGTTGGGAAGTATTTGCAGGAAGCTTTCACAGCTTACTGCGGGGCTGTTATAGCTGGAGAATATCCGGCCGAGGAGGAAACCTTTTCGACGGCCGAAACCCTGTCTGATGAAGAAATCAGGGAGATGCTTCTATCAAGTTAATGGAAATATTTGAAAGTTCTGAGAAGATTTACAATCGGATTATGGAGGATCGAACCGGAGGGTTGGAGGTTGGTTTTGTTCCGACTATGGGAGCCTTGCATGAGGGTCATTGTGCTCTTTTTCGAAAAGCCCGTCAGGATAATGATAAGTTGGTCATCAGCTGTTATGTTAATGCTCCCCAGTTTGATAGCTGTGAGGCTGCTGTTGCATATCCCAGAGAGTTTGAAAAAGATCGACAGCTGGCTCTGGATAGCGGGGTTGATTATTTATTTCATCCAGATGATAAGGAGATTTATCCGTCGGGCGATTCTACTACAATAATTAACAATAGTCCCCTGGTTCGCTCTTATGAGGGGGTTATAAGGACCAACTTTTTTAATGGGGTTACTACGGTTGTCGGTAAGTTGATGAATATTGTTCCCGCTCAACGGGTCTATTTTGGCCAGAAAGATCTTCAGCAATACCTGGTTTTAAAACAGCTCTGTCGGGATTTACACTGGCGTCGACAGCTGATTCCTGTACCGGTTGTAAGGGATGAAAATGGTGTCGCATTGAGTTCTCGTAATCGTCGTTTGGATAGCCGTGGCTGGCAGATCGCCGCTGGTGTCCATAAAATCATGAAAGAGATCAAACGGAGGGCCGACGAACTTTCCCGACAGGAAATATTTTCCCGTTATGTGCCGGCTATTAAACAGTTGGGATTTGAATTGCAATATCTCGATGTTGTCCGATTTCCTGATTATGATCCGGCCTGGCCGGCTGATAAAACAGCTGTTTTAATAATTGCCGGATATGCCGGTGAGGTTAGATTGAAAGATAATCTGCCGCTCCATCTGGATGATCTGGCTGAACTGGAATAGAGTGGAGAATTTTAGGATTTTTTGTTGTTAGAACAATTACCAGGAAAATAGTAATCTGAAAGAGAAACTTATTCCGGATGGGGAGTTAAAGTGACAGATTTATTAATTGTTGGAGCGGGCCCGGCAGGTTATGTGGCTGCAATTCGGGCGGCCCAGCTGGGTCTTAAGGTTAAAATTATAGACCGTCTGGCGCAACCTGGAGGAGTATGTCTTAACTGGGGTTGTATCCCGACCAAAAGTTTGGCACATCTGGCTGAGCGGTACCGGTTTATTAAAAGGGCTAAAGATTATGGATTTGAAATAGAGTCATATGGAGTCAACTGGGAAAAACTAATAAAACATACCAGAAAAACTGTTGGCCGGCTGGCCCGGGGTGTCAGAGGGTTGTTCAACCGGTATGATATTCAACTGATCAATGATAGTGGCCGGCTGATCGCTCCGGGGATGATTTTGACAGAATCCGGGGAGAGGTTTTCCGCCGGTTCGATTCTTCTCGCCAGCGGTGCAACGGCCCGGGTTTTACCGGGGATTAAGCCTAATGGAGATAGAATAATGACCAGCCGGGAGGCTGTGAGATTAAAAAAGCCGTTGGCCGATCTAATGATCTTTGGTGGCGGAGCAATCGGGGTTGAGTTTGCTTCAATATATCAGAGTTTTGGCTGTCAGGTAAGGTTGTTTGAGCTGGCTGACCAATTATTGCCAGGAGCTGTCGATTCGGATCTGGCAGCTCTGCTGGCCAGAAAACTTCAGGCGGCCGGTATTAGACTGGAACTGAATACAGAGGTTGAGGAAGTTTACCAGAAAGCAGACAGGGTTTATGCCAAGACGGTAGAGGGAGAGGTTTTCACTGCCAGTGCCGGACTATTGGCCCTGGGTATGCAGCCCCATGAAGTTTGTTGCTGGGATGAGGAGTTGAATTTACAGACGGATGAAGCGGGCTGGGTAGAAGTCGATCATAATTATCAGACCACGCTTCCGGGGGTTTATGCCGCCGGCGATATGATCGGATCCCCCTGGTTGGCCCATGTTGCTTCAGAAGAAGGACGACGTGTAGCTGAAAAACTGGCCGGGCTGGAGGTTGAACCGTTAAATTATCAGCAGCTTCCGGCGGCAGTATTCAGCCAGCCCCAGGTTGCAACCTTTGGAATGACCGAGCAGCAGGCAGGAGTTGAATATGACAAAGTGAAATCTGGTAAGTTTCCCTTCGCTGCGCTGGGACGAGCCCGGGCCGAGGATGATACCGAGGGTTTCGTAAAACTGCTATTTGCAGGAGATTCCAACAGACTGGTTGGAGCCCAGATAATTGGGTCTGGTGCGGCGGATCTTATGGCAGAAATTACGATGGGGGCTTCGCTTGAGGCTACAGTTGAGGAACTGATTAATCTGGTGCATATTCATCCCACCCGTTCTGAAGCAATACAGGAGGCGGCTCTGTCAGCTGTTGGACAGTCGCTTCATAACCCCGGGTAACAACTTAATCAGAGGCAGGGGTTGACTTACAGCCGGGCAGTGTGGTTTAATTATGCACGGTTTAAAGTGGTCATATCGATTGGAAATATCCATATCGTAAAATTTTTTTGAAGAGGTTTTCTGATGGAACAAGGTTTACGCTGGAAATCGGCAGTCATAATTGTTGTAATTTTAATAGGTCTGTATACGATTCATCCCGTCGCAGAAAATCTCCACCTGGGTCTTGACCTGCAGGGTGGAGCTTATATGGTTTATCAGATAGATACTGCTCGGTTGCCGGATGGGTTGAGTGAGGCCGATGCAGCCCGTCGGGCGTTGGAAATCATTCGCAACCGGGTTGATGAGTTTGGTGTGCGTGAACCTGAGATTCAGTTGACCGGTCAGCACCGTCTGATTATTTCGCTGCCCGGGGTGGCCGATACCGAACGAGCCCGGGATATAATTGGTCGGACGGCCATGCTGGAATTTCGCCGGGTGGCCGACCGGGAGGTTCGGCGGGAAGATGTAGAGGCCGGGGTAGTTACTGGCTATGAGGTGCTGCAGATGCAGGATCCTGTTCCCGGTATGGAGGAAACAATAATTGTAGAGCGGGAAGCTGCCCTGACCGGACAACATTTAGAAAATGCCAGAATAGAATTTGGTGAACGTGGTCCTCACGTTGCAATTAATTTTGATGATGAGGGTGGCGATCGGTTTGGAGAGTTGACCAGTCGTAACGTGGGGCGACAGATTGCCATTGTTATCGATGATCAGGTTATTTCTGCACCTTCGGTTGAAGAACCGATTTATGGTGGGCGTGCCCGTATTACCGGTCAGTTTAGCGATGCACAAGCCAGTGATCTTGCTCTGATGCTGAGAGCTGGTGCTCTGCCGGCCCCACTGGAACAGATCGAACAGCGCAGTGTTGGCCCTTCCCTGGGTGAAGATTCTATTCGGGCCGGATTGTTGGCCTCGATCGTTGCTCTGCTGGCAGTGATGGTTTTTATGGGGGGCTATTATTTGCTTGCGGGATTGATTGCCAATGTAACTTTGATCCTCTGCTTGTTCTTCTTAATGGCGGGGTTGGCCGGCTTTGGGGCTACTTTGACTTTACCGGGAATTGCTGGAATAATTTTAACTATTGGAATGTCGGTTGACGCTAATGTTATTGTGTTTGAAAGGATAAAAGAGGAGCTGGCTGAGGGGAAACCTGTTCGCACGGCGGTTAATGATGGTTTTGATAATGCTTTTACTGCGATCATTGATGCACAGGTCACAACGATTATTACTGCGATTGCTCTCTACTGGTTCGGTACCGGTCCAATTAGAGGTTTTGCTGTAACACTTATCCTCGGGATAATCTCATGTTTGTTTTCAGCCCTTTTTATTGGAAAGTTTTTATTTGCTGTGATTACTGCTCGCCGGGTAGTAAACAATATTCATATTGGATGGAGAAAAAATGGCTAAATTAATTAACTGGCAGGAACTGCTTAAATATCAAAAACATGCTGTGGTTATCTCTATAGTTCTACTGGCGATTAGCCTGGGCGGGGTTATCTGGCAGGGGGGCTTACTGTACGGGATAGATTTTACCGGTGGGATTCGACTTATGTTTGAATTTTCTCGCCCGATTGAGTCGGAGAATATGGCTGATATTCGAGGAGTTTTTCAGCGACGTCTGGAAGCGGCCCGGGTTAATACATTTAATCTGGAGGGTGAGGATGACAGTCGCGGCTTGATGGTGACAGTGCGAGGGCATCAGCTGGTAGATGATTTAACTCGGGAGTTAATGCAGGTTGATGGCTCAGAGCAGTTCGAACAGGTTAAACGACAACTTGCTGAACAGCATCTGATTACTGAAAATTTACTGGCAGAAAATTTTCGTATTGGCGATGGAGCCGCGGAAAAAATTAATCTTGAAACAGCTGATAGTATTGATGTAGAAAATCGGGTTCAACGGCTGGTTAATGAGACCATTTCTAATCAGGTTTCTACTCTGTTATTGAGAGAATTGGCTCCTGACCGGCAGGGTATCGATCTTAATTGGGCTTCTGAAAGTGAGATTCAAAGATGGTTGGTAGATAGCCAGGTTGAAGGATTTGTTGATGAGTTTCACTATCTGCTGGAGGAAGAAGGGGAGCTGCAGGAGCTGGGAACGCTTGTTCCACTGTTTGATCAGTTCCAAATTGATCGGGCGGAGTTCGAGTCGATTTTTACAGTTGCTTCGGAGCGCCGTGGTCTACTTAATTTAAATCAGTTAGAGCTGGCCCAACTGGCAGAAATAATGCGGGATGAATTTTTCCACGGACGTTATGGTGAAGAAGCAGCTGCAATAGTTGAAGCACGGGCCGAGAAAAATCTTTTTCAGGACCTTTCTGAAGTACTGGAACTTCCAGCGTTACGGCGGCTCTACCGGCCTACATTGGAACGGGCCGATGGTCTGGCTCCGTTTGTCTTGATCAGCAGCGACATGATTTCTCCGGCAGTGGGTGCCGACCTGATCAGACTGGCCATGTTAGCTGTTTTACTCTCTTTGGGTGGAGTCCTGGCCTATCTTTACATCAGATTTGAACTTACCTATTCAATGGCTGCAATTGCTGCTATTTTTCATGATGTAATTATTACTGTGGGGTTACTTACTCTGCTTGGTGTCGAGTTTGACGTTCCGGTTGTAGCAGCGGTATTGACGGTGATCGGATATTCATTAAATGACACAATTGTGAATTTTGATAGGATACGAGAAAATAAGGTGCTGATGGGGTATAGGGCGGACTGGTTCAAGGTGATTAATCGCAGTATTTATGAGGTGTTGAATAGAACTCTGGTTACCTCAATAACCACTTTTATTGCAGTTTTTATACTTTATCTGTATGGCGGAGTTGCCCTTAATGCCTTTGCTATTACACTGCTTATAGGGATTGTCGCCGGAACTTATAGTTCAATCTTTGTATCTAACTCTGTATTGTTAAAACTTCAGCTCTCCCTGCGGGATATTTAAAGGGAGAAGTGGCTGGCCGGCTCACAGAGTTCTACAGGTTAAGTTTTAGTTTAGTAATCAGTCGGTCAACCCACAGATGGGAGTAGTCATCTTTATTTTTTGGAAGTGGATTTTTTGAATCAACAGTTTGATCCTTCCGATGAAATAGATCGTTTAATTGGTAATATAACCAGCTATATTCGTTACTGGCCTCTGGCCGCAGCAGCTGTTATTGTTTTCTGTCTGTTATTGTTGTTGCCTACGATGGTATATCAAATCGATCGTGATGAGAGGGGCTTAATCCTCCGGTTTGGTCGACTATCCAGGGAGGTTTCGCCGGGGTTGGGGTGGAAATTACCTTATCCGGCGGAGCGTTTGTACAAGGTCAATACTGAGCGGATCAACCGTCTGTCGTTTGGCAGTCCTGATGAATCCCGTGTAGTAGACCGGTCCAATTATCAGCGTGAAGCCTTAATTCTTACCGGTGATCTTGGAGTCGCAAAAATTAATTGGGATGTGTTGTACAGGCGGACTGATCCAGCACGGTTTCTGTTTAATATACGTGATGAGGAGAAATTGATCCGCCAGGCCGCCCAGGCTGCTTTAAGAATAGTTGCTGGAGATTATGATGTGGTTTCAACAATTACTGATAAACGTCGCGAAATCGCTTTGAAGACCCGCCAGGAGATGCAGCGGTTGATGGATAACTACAACTCCGGAATAACAATTACTGAGATATATTTGCAACAGACTGAACCCCCTGATCCGGTGGCTCCGGCATTTAGACGGGTTAATAGTTCTCGTCAGATTAGAGAAGAACTACGGTTTGAAGCGGAGCGTGAACGTGAACGTGTCCTGAATGAGGCCAGCGGCTCGGTTGATCGGATGGTTTCTGAAGCTCATGGTGATAGTGCCGCAATTATTAATCGAGCCCGGGGTGAGGCCGAACGGTTCCTGGCTTTGCTTGCTGAATATCAGCTGGCTCCAGATGTAACCCGTCAGCGGCTGTTTTTAGAAACAATTGAAAAAATTATGGAAGAGTCCGATGAAGTCTATCTGATCGATAAAAATCTTAAGGGCCTGCTGCCGCTGCTGGATCTTGGGAGGAATCATTAATCTTATGCGCATACTAAAATATCTCCTGTTGTTTTTTTTGATAATAGTCATCCTGCCGGTTGTGGCCTATATTACCGGAACAGTCTATTTTGTTCCGGAGTATAAAAATGCTGTTGTGACAAGATTTGGTGAGGTTCAATATGCTGTTTTAACTGGATTTCAGGCTGAGGAAAGGGCGGGCGTGGGGCTGCCGGAAGTGGAAGAAGTATCACCGGTTATTGAGTTTACCTTTGATGATATAAAAGAACGTTATTCGCCCGGTCAGATCCGACAGGGGGCTGGATTATACTGGAAAATACCGTTTATTGAGCAGGTACATTTTTTTGATTCCAGAATTCTTATCTGGGAAGGCCGGGAGCATGAGGTGTCGACAAATGATCTGCGAACCTTAATTCTGGAACCAAATGCTCGCTGGCGGATTATCGATCCGGTCAGGTTTTATGAGGCGCTGGGGGATGAGCAGCATGCCTTGACCCGGATTGAATCGGCAATTACCGGTAACATTGAAGATCTAATCTCAGAATCATCGTTGATTGAAATTGTCCGTTATCTTAATCTCGAACTGGGGGAGGAAGTTGAAGATGTTTTGGAGGGGGTTGAAGGTGAAGAAGAGGTAGAATCGGCAGCTCGGTTGCGCTATGGTCGGGGAGAGCTTATTGAGAAAATAGAACAGGAATCGGCTGATTCTTTGCTTGATAATTTTGGTGTTCAGCTGGTTGACGTTCTGTTTACCAGGTTGAATTATCCGGAATCTGTCCAGGAAAATGTCTTTGCCCGGATGAAAGCTGAGCGTAATCGGATAGCGGAGCGGTATGAAGCTCAGGGTGAGCGAATAAAAAGACAGATTAGTGGTGAGGTGAGGCGTCGTGAAAATGAGATGCTATCGGACGCACAGCGTCAGGTGGAAGAGATTCTTGGTGGCGCGGAGGCGCGGGCCACAGAACTCTGGGCGGCGGCCCAGCAGCAGGATCCGGATTTTTATCGATTCAGACGTTCTTTGAACGCTTATGCAAGAGCTCTTGGCTCAAATACTATTTTTATTCTTTCGGATGATAATAGTCTGCTGGAGTTTGTTACGGGTCCCGGGGAGATTGAGTCGGCACCATAGCAAACAATTCGGTTTTAAACCTGGCGGTGAATTAGATGGGCAGAGCGAATTTGGCGGGAATAGTATTTTTGACACTGGTTACGGTTGTTTTTTTTCTTGCCGGATGTGGGCCCTCACCCCATGAAGAAGCCTTACGAACTGCCCGACGGCTGGCTCGGACCGGCGAACTTTCCGATACTGAAGCAATTCAAAATCTCCATACATCTCAGGAGTTGTTGGAAGAGCTTGTCCGCATACAGATAAATGCTAATGAGTGGAATCTGTATCTTATCCGCCGCCTGGTAAATTTTTATCATCGACGAGAAATGTGGCCTCAGGCATTGGAACAGGTGGAAAAATTGATCGATATTCAACCGACTGAGCCTCGCTGGTACCTGCTTAAAGGTCAGATTTATGGTGAATGGAGTCGAATCGATCTTGAGCTGGTTGAACCGGCAATTGAGGCTTTTAACGTCGCTCGTGATATCGATTCTGAACTACATGAGGCGACCTACTATATTGCTCTGTTGAAGGGGTTCAGGCTGGGGGACGTTCGTCGTGCCAGACCGCTGTTTGAAGAGGTTGGATATCAAATCCCGTCGCCCGCCGAGCACCGGTCTCTTATACGTCGCGCCCGATTTGCCCTGGGTAAACTGGAGTTTGAACAGGGCAACATTCGAGCCGCCCGGGATGTTTATGAATCGATTGCTCAAATGGAAAATCTTCCCCGGCATGAAGAGTTCAGAGTCAGGCGATTGTTAGGTATAGTCTATAGGGTGCTTGGTGCCCGGGATAAAGCGATCAACGATTTGCGAAAAGCTCAACGCCTCTATCCAGATGACCCGCGTGTGCAGGAGGAGCTGAGAAAACTCGGGGTGGATCCTTGAAACCAGAACTTTTACTCAATCCTGAAACGGTTGCTCGGGCCTTATTATTGAAGACCCGGGGACTCGGCCGTGGAAGCTTGCAGCGTATACTGGAAAGCTTTGGTAGCATAATACCCCTGT
This sequence comes from bacterium, assembly GCA_003557545.1. GTDB lineage: Bacteria > T1Sed10-126 > T1Sed10-126 > T1Sed10-126 > T1Sed10-126 > PWOD01. Next base: position 13,609 of record PWOD01000062.1, read on the forward strand.
TTGAATCTCCGGATAGGTTAGATCATAAAACAGTTCCAGGGATCAATAAAAAGTTGATTTCGCTGGTACAGACTAATCTGGAAAAATGGAATATTGAAAAAGCGATTGATCGGTTAAAAAAACAAGGGATAGGTCTCGTCGGCCGGAACGACCCGCAATATCCGAAATTACTTGCCGAAACATACTCTCCCCCCGAGTTGTTATTTTACCGGGGAGATCTAGCTCTGTTGGATAAACCGTCGGTTGCTATTGTGGGAACCAGAAACTGTTCGGCTGCCGGGAGGGAGATTGCTTTTAAACTGGCGGCGGGTCTGGGCGAGATTGGAGTTGTGGTGATTAGTGGTCTGGCCGCCGGTATCGATACCGCAGCACATCGGGGCGCCATGCAAACCGGGCAGACCGTCGCTGTCCTTGGAACCGGCCTGAATCGGCCCTATCCGGCTCGTAATCGGCAGTTACACCAGCAGTTAGCTAAAAGCAACCTGATAGTTTCCGAATATTCACCGGAGACAGGACCTCACCCCAGAAATTTTCCCGCACGTAACAGGATAATCAGCGGACTGAGCAAAGCGGTTTTAGTTGTACAGGCTGCCGAACGAAGTGGTGCTTTGATTACTGCTGATTTCGCTCTTGAGCAGGGAAGGGATGTTTATGCGGTGCCGGGTGCCGTGGGTGATTTTCGTCATAGAGGTTGTCATATGCTGATTAAGCAGGGTGCTGGTTTAGTTGAAGAGGTGGAGGATATTATTGATTATTTGCATCTCCAAAGTGATTTTATTGTTGAACAACAGACTGTCACTATATCGCTCCTGGCCGGTCATGTTCTGGATCTGATAGGTTTTAAACCGCTACATCTTGATCAGCTTGTAGAATCTTTAGAAAACTCTCTGGGCGAGATCGCCTGTGCACTGTTGGAACTGGAGAAAAAGCATCTGATTATTTCATTGCCCGGGCAGCGTTACCAGAAAAGTCAGGATGTCAGACATTTGAAAATTGAATCTTCACAGACCGGCGAAAAACAACTGTGAGTTCTACAGAAAACTCAGAGTTGTGCCAACAATTTCTTGATTATTGTCGATATGAAAGAGATTTCAGTCCCCGCACGCTGACAGCCTATGAGCAAGATCTACAGTTGTTTGAAGAGTTTTTAACCACCTTTGATCCACAGTCTGATCTGCTGGAAGTTGATCAAACCATGGTCCATCAGTTTATTCTCTGGCAGCGCTCGCGGCAACTTGCCCGCAGCACTATTGAGCGCCGGTTGGCCTCATTAAAATCTTTTTACCGATTTATCGTTAAACGGGAGCTGTCGGACAATCATCCGTTAACTGATATAAAATTCACTAATAAATCTCGAAATCTGCCCACGGTCTGGAGTGAGCGGGAGATTGTTAAGTTTATTGAGCTGCCGGATTTGACAGCTTTCTTTGGTCAGCGGGACAGAGCCCTGTTTGAACTGCTTTATTCCACTGGAGCTCGGGTTTCAGAGGCGAGTCAACTTGATTGGAAAGATTATCAGTCTTCCCGGCCGACTCTACAGATTATTGGCAAAGGAGGCCGCCGCCGTGTAGTTCCGCTGGGTCCACCGGCGGTTAGATCATTAGATGATTACCGACGTGGATGGAACTCCTTTTATCGTTCCGTTGAGCCTGAGGATCCGTTGTTTATTAACAACCGGAGGGATCGTCTCAGCCCCCGGGGGATTCGTTATCTGGTTGACAAATATCAGGCGATTTCTACAGTCCCCAAACAGATCAGTCCCCATGTTTTTAGACATAGCTGTGCAACACATATGTTGAACCGTGGGGCTGATTTAAGGACCGTTCAGGAGTTATTGGGCCATACAACTATTTCCACCACCCAGATATATACCCATTTATCAACCGACCGACTTAAACAGGTTTATGATAGTTCTCACCCCCGGGCGTATAAACAGTGAACTTCAACTGACTCTGTTAAAAAACTGTTTAAGGGTTTACTTATAACCGCCGATATTGTTTATTAGGTGCAGTAATTACAGGGATGAAGAGCTATTTTTTACAATTTAAAAAGCCCCGGGAGGGAAGATTAAGATGACTGCTTCGCTCGAACTTGACACTATTAATATGTTTCAGAACGCGATGAGTGGCGCCAGTCGCCGCCATGATGTTCTGTCGCATAATCTTGCCAATGTGAATACTCCTCGATATAAACGCCAGGATGTCGCTTTCAAACAGCAGTTGAGAGAAAAATATCTCGCTACCGATTCGGCAGGTCAGATCAGTTCGATCGGTCGGGAAGGCCAGATGGAGTTTGAACCCTTTGTTTATCAGACTAACGACCGGTCGATGCGTAATGATCAGAACAATGTTGATTTAGACCGTGAATCGGCTGAGCTGGCCAAGAACAGTCTTTACTATGGTGGTTTAAGCAGGATGCTTCGGCAACAGTTTCAAAGCTTAAATCAGCTGCTCGGCGGACTTGAGTAGAAAGGAATTGATCGGTTATGTTTGGTGCAATCAATAGTTCGGCTTCAGGGTTAACGGCAGAACGTCTGCGGATGGATACAATAGCTGATAATTTAGCCAATGCTAATACTACCCGGACAGAAGATGGTGGTCCTTATATGCGGAAGGTTGTGCAGCTTGAACCCCGCCGGGAACAGTTAAATAATTTTCCCTCGTTTGCCCGCCATTTTAAACCGCAAACAATCGCCGGGCGGGGTGTGCGAGCCGTGGGAATAGTTGAAGCTGAGGGCGACCCCAGAAGAAAGTTTGACCCGGACCATCCGGATGCAAATGAGGATGGACATCTGTTGATGCCGAATGTTGATCCAATCAAAGAGATGGTAGATATGATGACTGCCACCAGGGCGTATCAGGCTAATGTGACTGCAATAGAATCGGCCAAAACTATGTTTAATAGTGCTCTCGATATTGCTACATGATCAGAATGATTTTTCTGCCAGCCTAAGAAAAGGTTTGACGGGTATAGTTCTTAATAGTAAAATGTAGCTTGAAGTTAACTGGTGCTACAATTCTATCGATTGGAATTGGAGGGGATGGAGTTGAGGTTACCAGGCGATTTGGTTTCCCTGACGCCACAAAGAAGTTTGTCACAACAACGGGATAGTGTACCCACCGATAATTCTTCCACCAGAAAACTTACGGATGATTTTGCCGTTTTTTTGCGTGACAGTCTTAACCAGGTTGAGACCAGCCAGAGGGATGCCCAGGAGAAGATGCGACTTTTTGCTGCTGGTGAAATAGATGATGTGCATGATGTAACAATCGCTCAGCAAAAAGCACAACTGGGTCTGAGACTGACGACAATTGTTAGGAATAAATTAATTGAGGCTTATGAACGGCTTTCACAGATGCAGTAAATTTCGACTTTATTAAGTTGTGAATGGGAGTGGGAAATATCATGCCGGAAATATTTTCCCAGATTTGGGAACGTTTTCTTGAGTTCTGGGGCGGATTGTCCCAGCGTAATCAGGTTATTTTAGTGTTAATTCTGGCAGTAACTGTATCGATTGTTTCGATCCTGATTTACTGGTCTGTTCAACCCCAGTGGGTAACCCTCTATAATCGTGAACTTGATCTGCGTGAGGCCTCTCAAATTGCTGCTGAACTGGATGATATGGGAGTTCCTTACAGGTTGGAAAGGTCTATTGTGAAGGTGCCGCTGGGTCGGGTCGATGAACTGCGGTTGCAGCTGGCAGAAGCTGATATATTACCCCAGACATCGGTGGGTTTTGAAATTTTTGAAGAGGGCGGCATCGGGATAACTAATTTTGAACGGCAGATGCGTTATAAACGGGCCCTGGAAGGAAGTCTTGAACGGGCCATTATATCCAATCCTGATATTAGAAATGCTACGGTAAATATTGCTCTTCCTCGGGATGAGATACTTTTCAAAGAGGATAAAGAACCGGTTACTGCTTCGGTGAAGCTGCAGGTTGCTCCCTTTACCGAGCTGGAACAGAGGTCGATTGACGGAATCGTTAATCTTGTGGCTTATGGTGTTGTAGGTCTGGAAAAGGATAATGTTGTAATAATGGACCAGCACAATCGGACTCTTACCGATATTGATAGTACCGATATGGCGGCGATCAAGCAGGTACAGCAGCTGGAGGTTATACGGCAGATAGAAAATAAGCTGGAACAGCAGATTCATAATTCGTTGGGTCGTGTTTTGACCCGTGATCGACTGGCTGTTGCGGTTAATGTTGAGATGGATTTTGATCGAGTTGAGGAGCAGATTACTGAATATCGTCAGCCGGTTGATGAGTTTGGGCAGTATGTTGACCAGTTGCGTCAGCGGGAACAGCTGGAATCTCGCGAATTAAGGGGATGGGATGTTCAGCCCGGTGGTGAGGCCGGTGTGGAAAGCAATGTTCCTGGTTATGAGATGGAAGATGAGCAGATGACTGAATACCAGGAAGAAAAAACTATGGTTGATTATTATGCTGACAAGAGTATTCGCAACATTGTCCGGGATCCGGCGATCAAGAGACTTTCAGCCGTAGTAAGTGTCGATGGACGGCATCGGACCGAGCTGGATGAAGAAACCGGGCAGATTGTTGAACTTTATGAAGAACCCACAGAACAAGAGATTGATAATATACGTAATATGGCTCAGGCTGCAGTGGGGTTTGATGAAGACCGGGGAGATAGAGTTGAAGTCTCTTATTTCCGGTTTGATCGCGAAGCTGAAGTGAGACAGAGGTTGGAGGAGCAGCGTCAGCGTGAGTTTCGCCGGCAGGTAATATATTTTACCTTGATTGCTCTGGGAATAACCTTTTTTATCTCCGGTCTGCTGTTGCTCTGGCAGCGCCATCGGCGGCTTAAGGCGGAGGAGGAGCTGGCCGCGGCGGAAGAGGAGTTTGGACTTCCCGCGCGTGAAATGATGGCTCGGGTTTCCGTCGAAGATCAGGAGCAGGAACGGATTGTTAAGCGGGTTCGTGATACAATTGAAGATAGTCCTGAAACTGCTGCACTGGTCTTGAGAAGCTGGTTTGTTGAGGAGATTTAACTGGGTGGTACCGGTTGCATTTTTTGCTTAAATATGACATATTATTAAGAGAATTAAAGATGCCGTTTTTAATTAGGAGGTAGTTTGATGGTAGATTTTGTTGATACTATGAGAGGTCTTCGAAAAACAGCCATCCTCCTGGTTAGCCTTGGTTCGGAAGCCTCGGCAGAAATATTTAAACATTTGAGTGATAAAGAGGTCGAAAAGATCAGTCTTGAGATAGCCCGGTTGGATACAATCGACTCCGAGGAGCGTAAAGCTGTCCTGGAGGAGTTTGAAGAGATGTTGAAGGCACAGGAGTATATCGACCAGGGCGGAATGGAAGCGGCAAAAAATATTTTAACAAAAGCTCTTGGTGGCGATAAAGCCAGTGATATTCTGGACCGTCTAACTTCGGCTCACGAAGTTAGACCGTTTGAGTTTATCAGACATGCCGACCCGGATCATATTCTGAATTTCATACAGGGAGAACATCCCCAGACAATTGCTCTTGTCCTGGCCTATCTGGATAGTGAAATATCCTCCGAAATACTTCAATCCCTACCCCCCGATTTTCAGCCGGAGGTTTCCAAAAGAATTGCTACAATGAATCGAACCTCACCGGAAATGATTCGGGAAGTGGAAAGAGTGCTGGAACGCAAATTGTCCTCTCTTGTCGATCAGGATTATACTTCAACCGGTGGCATTGAAACCCTTGTCAACCTGCTTAATGATGCTGATCGTTCCACAGAAAAAAGTATTCTTGAAAAACTCGAAAAAGAGGATCCCCAGCTGGCCGAGGAAATTCGACGGCAGCTATTTATCTTTGAAGATATTACTAAACTTGATGATTCATCGGTTCAGCGAATATTACGTGAAGTTGATCAGGATGAACTGGCCCTGGCTTTGAAGGGTGTGGATGATGAGGTAAAAGGTAAGATCTTTGGCAATATGAGTAAACGAGCTGCCGGTATGATTAAAGAAGAATTAGAGTATATGGGCCCGGTTAGAATGCGCGATGTTGAGGAGGCCCAGCAGCAGATCGTCAATGTAATTCGCCGGTTGGAGGAGGAAGGAGCAATTGTTGTTATACGTGGGGGGGGTGAAGAGATAATTGCCTGATAAACTGTATAAATCGAGCCAGATAAAAGATTATTCTGGCGGTATGATAATTACCAACCTTGGGCCTGAAGAAAAAATTGCCGGAAATGTTCTTAAGAGTATTAAGCAGCAGATCAAGGAATCCCGGGAGGAGTTGCGGGAGGTAAAAGAAGAGATAACCAGGCGTAAGCAGGAGGCTGGCAGCTGTAAACAGGAGATTATTCAGGAGGCTGAAACTGAGGCGGAAAATATTCTGCAAGCAGCTGAAAAACAGAAAAAAACTACTGAGGAGCAGGCAGAGCAGATTAAATCAGAGGCTCAGGATAAGGCTGATGAACTGCTGGCAGAGCGGGAGCAGCTGGTGGATAAAGCCCGCCAGGAGGGGTATGATGAAGGGTATGAAGATGGTTGGGAAAAGGCCCGGCGGGAGACCGCTGAATTACTGGAACATAGCAAATCGATTGTAGAAGAGGCTCGGAGAGAAAAACATGCGGTTGTCGCGGCTCATAAGCAGGAGTTAATCGAGCTGGCCGGGATTATGGCGGAGAAGATTGTGAGGACTAAAATATCGCTGGATAGCCAGGTTGGGGTTCGGGTGATAGAAGCAGCATTGCAGGAGATCTCCGACGTTAAACAGATAACCTTGCTGTTGAATCCGGCGGATTATGAGATAGTAACTGAAATAGTCGATGATTTCAGGGACTCTCATCCCAGTCTGGAAGAGATTACCCTTTCTCCAGATTCTAATATGGATCGGGGTGGCTGTCGGATAAAAGCTGATTATGGGGATATCGATGGAACTATCAGAGGTCAGCTTGAACATTATACTGATCAACTTCGAGATCAACTTTAAACCTGAAACGTTAATTTCAGATAAAATTAAATTTAAGTTGCAACAAAAAATCTGCTTTGGGATGGTATGGAATTGGTTGATAAGATCTGGCAGCAACCGGTCGTAACAGCTGAAAAAATCTGGTCTAAAAACCCCGGCTTTCGCAGAATCGGACGGGTTAGACAGGCTCGTGATGTAACCGTTGAATCGGTTGGGCCTCCCGCTTCAATGGGCGATCTTTGTTGGATCGAAACGGAGGATGGGGAACGAACCCAGGCTGAGGTTATTGGTATTGAAGAGGAGCTGTTGACCTTAATGCCGGTGGGTGAGGTTCAGGGTATAAGCAGTCGGAGCCGTGTTATCGCTACCGGTGATTCTTTTAAGATACTGGCGGGCGACCATCTGCTGGGCAGGGTGGTCGACGGACTGGGAAACCCGATGGATGCCGGCCCCCCTTTTACCGGAGGGACTGCCCTCCCCGTTTACCGGAAACCGCCTTCCAGCCTTTACCGGCAGCGAGTTACTGAGCCTCTGGCCAGCGGGGTTCGGGCAATTGACGGTTGTTTAACCATCGGTCGGGGGCAGAGAATTGGTGTTTTTAGTGGTAGCGGGGTTGGTAAGAGTACTCTTCTGGGGATGATTGCCCGTTATACCGACGCAGATGTTAATGTTGTTGCTCTGGTGGGTGAGCGGCGTCGTGAGGTGCGGGATTTTATTGTTAAAAACCTTGATCGTGAAACCCGTCAAAAAACAGTTCTTGTCGTCGCCACCAGTGATGAGCCCCCTTTGCTGAGAAAACGCTCAGCTTTTATTGCAACAACGATTGCCGAGTATTTTCGTGATCAGGGTAAAGATGTGATGTTGATGATGGATTCGGTGACCCGGGTAGCATGGGCCCAACGGGAGATAGGTCTTGCTCGCAACGAACCGCCCGCCAACCGGGCTTTTCCTCCCTCTGTTTTTACTTTTCTTCCCCGTCTGCTGGAACGTAGTGGAGCCGGGCAGGAGGGAACCATAACAGGTATATATTCTGTGCTGGTTGAAGGGGATGATATGAATGAACCGATCTCTGATGCGGTTCGGGGAATTCTGGACGGCCATATTAGTTTGAGCCGCGATCTTTCCAATCGAGGTCACTATCCGGCGGTAGATATTTTAGAAAGTGTTAGCCGGGTGATGGTTGATGTGACATCAGAGGAACATCAGCAGGCTGCCAAACGTTTAAAAGAGGCTGTTTCTATCTATCGTGATGCTGAAGATTTGATTAATATTGGAGCTTATGAGCGGGGTAGCAACAAAAAAATTGATTTCGCTCTGGATAATATCGAGGGAATAAATAATTTTTTGCAGCAGGGTATGTGGGAAACTACAGCTTACGAACAGACAGTTAAAAATTTAAAAGGACTGTTTGAATCAGACGCGGGCGCCCTCGAAACGGATGAACAATAATGGCTTTTGAATTCAGGTATCAACGGGTACTGGATGTCAGAAATATTGAGGAACAGGTGGAGCTGGGAGAGTTTGGAAAAATCCAAAAAAAAGTTTCCAGCGAACAAAAAAAGCTGGACAGTCTAAATGATGAGATTCAAAAAAACCTTCAGAAATCTCGTCAGATTTTTGATGGACGGATCAACCGGCAGTATTTTTTACAGCAGCAGAGTTATCTGAACTTTTTGGAAAAAAGTTTTTTGCAACAAAAAAATATTGTAAAAAAATGGCGACAAAAATTACAGAAACAACGTCAGAGGTTGATTGAAGCCAGTCAACGGAAGAAGGTTCTTGAAAAACTTAAAGAAAAAAAGCTACAGCAGTTCCAGGAAAAGCTTCAGCTGGAGGAACAAAAGATAGTTAATGAAGTCGGGACCCGCTCTTTTTTCCGCCACCAGCATCGGGAGGGAAGTTGATCATGCTCCGGGAAATAAATAATATTTTTCAGAAAATTTCTCAGTTACGTTCGGAAATAGACCAGATTAAAAATCTGCCGAGCAGGATGGCTGGAACTTTCCCCCAAAGAAGCCGACCGTCAGAGCCAGTGCAACAGTCCCGGTTTAGCTCGACTCTGCAGGAAAAGCTTCCTTCGGGAGAGCTGGATATCGACCGGGTGATAACGGAAGCCAGTCATCAGGAAGATATGGAGGAGGAGCTGATCAGGGCGGTGATTCAGATTGAATCAGGATTTGATCCTGAGGCAGTCAGTCATCGAGGGGCAAGAGGATTGATGCAGTTGATGCCTGGAACTGCTGCTGAACTGGGGGTGGATCCGGATAATCCCGCCGAGAATATTATGGGTGGGACTCGCTACCTCAGTTCGATGTTGCATCGGTTCGGAAATTTAGAGGAGGCGCTGGCAGCTTATAATGCGGGTCCACGTAATGTCGAAACCTATCAGGGGATTCCACCTTTCAGGGAGACAGAAAATTATGTTAAACAGGTACTGGATAGATACCGAAAATTAAAAGAGGACGCAGCTTTACCGGGGGAGCAGTGAGTGAGTATTGTTATGAAATTATTTTTTTGTCAGGGATCTGAAAAATGACTTTTTTTAATCAGCAGAGTGGACGTGTCGGGATTATCTTTCTTCTCGTTATAGTTCTGCTTTCTTTACTTGTTGGTGGACTTTATATGTTGGACAGAATGGATCTGGTTGACGGTGAAAGGGTTATTTATTCGACAGCTATGCGTATTCCGGTGGTTAGAGATTATCTGGTTCCCACTCCGTTAACTGAACTTGAGCTCCAGGAAAACCGGCTTAGAGAGTTGGAAAATATGCTGGCCCGCCGTGAAGCTCAGTTGGATAGTCAACGGCGTTCTCTGGAGGGTAGGGAGTCTGAACTTGATAGACGGTTCGCTGATGTTGAACGGCTGGAAGATCGAATCGAAGAGCGTGAGAGGGCATTGCTGGAACGTCAGCGACGGTTTGATGAAGTTGAAGAGAGATTTGTCTATCTGGCCAGTCTTTATGAAGGGATGCCACCGGCTGAAGCGGCCGCCCGGATTAATGATATAGATGATGATCAGATAGTGATCGCGCTATTACAAAGAATGGAACGGCGCACAGTTAGTTTTATTCTTACCAATCTTGAACCGGAGCGGGTTGCCCGGATAACCAGGAAGATTGCCAACTCCCCCGGTTGATACTGTTCCTGATCGATCTGTTTTCCTGAACTATACCTATCCCAAAAAATCTTATAAAGTTTTTTTAAGTCATCGTCGAAACTGGGATTAGGACTATTATTACAGCAGATTATTGACAGACTATTTAATACACTACTTAAATGCACCAGGAGAAATCGTCCTTGAATATATTAAGAGCACTGTTGAATCCCGGAGTTTCCAGCTCACGGGACTTTTCAATTGACAACTCATCAGTTTCCCTTAAGGAAGCTTTTGCCGCCCGCGCGGACCGGGGAAGCAGCGATTTTTTTGAGCTGTTTATGTCGAAGCTGGGAGCCGATTTTCAGTTGCCAGACCGTCCTGACTTCAAACCTGCCGAGTTTTCAATGACAGTTTCTTCAAAAGATTTTGAGCAGTCAGGCTTAAAATTTGAAACAGATAAAAATAAACAGGGTTTTCTTCAAATATTAAAAGAGCAGCCTGTTAAAAATGATTTTTCAGAATTAAAAATGGTTCGGGATGAACTTTCCTCTGCTGATAAAGAAAAATTAGAAAAACTGATAAAAGTTGCTGAAAATCCTCAAAAGTTTCAACAGCTGGAAAAACTTACCTCCGACCAGAAAGATTTTTTGAAACTATTGACTGAAGAGGGGTTGGACTTAAAGGATTCGGAGCAGCTTGAAAAGGTTAAAATGCTGGCTGAAAAACTGCTGGAGATGGCAGAACAATCAGCAGATTTAGATCTGGATAATGTCCTGGAAGAGCTGATCGATCTGGAGGAGATTTTCAGTCAGCTTAAACAGCTTAAAGATGATCGTGCAATAGTTATGGAACAGCTGGAGGAATTATTCGCCAACCTGGAAAATCTAATCTCTGATTTTCAAAAATATTTGCGTCAGCTTCAGGATGGTGTGGAGGAATCAGCGCTGGATGAGTTGAAAAATAAATTAAAAGATTTAACGGAGGATAGTGATCTATCGAAAAAACTGTTTGCTGGTTTTTTTGAAGAGAAGGGCAATGGTATTGAGGCTGATGAGCTATTGAAACAGCTACAAAACTTTCTCGATAGCCTTGAAAAAATAGCTGAACTGGGTGACCAGTTTCAGCAGAAATTGTTGGAGAGTGGGGAGTTTGATAGTAAAAAGTTCAAACAGCTTATGGATGATTTAAGTGATCTGCTCGAGCAGATTGAGCAACTTGAGCTATCTGAAGAGCTGGTTGAATTTTTAGAGACGGTTGTGCCTGAAGATCAGCAGGAGTTCTTAGAACTATTTACTAAAGATTATGATGCCGCTGAATTAGCTGATAATTTAGAAAAAATCAGAGATATTATGGAGCAGATTGCGGAGCTTAAAGAACTGAATGATAAATTGTCTGCCGAGCAGGCTGAAAAGCGGGAGATCGCCAAGCAGCAGTTTTTTAAAGAAAACTCTGAAAAATCAAAGGTCAGCTCTGACAGGCAGCCCGACAAAGTGGATGTGAAGAACGAAAAAGCGGTTGATGAAGATCAAGTAAAAGCTGATATTGCTCCAGAAAAGAGAGATAAATCTGAAGAAACAACTGGAAAATCGGAAGAGATATCTGAGAATGCTGACGACAAAGTGGAAAAAGTAGTTGATGAAATGGAGCGGGAGAAAGAATCGGCAAGCTTTGAGGCGGAGAAGTTAAAGGCGCAATCGGAAGATAGATCGTCTGATGAAGAAAAAATTAGTTCAGAGTCCAAACAGGCTGAAAAACAGGAAAAAGATTCGACTTCGGAAGCTCTAAAAGTAGATGAACATGAGGATTCTTCTACTGAAAAAATCAAAGCAATTGATCAGGATGAGCTGTCTGCTGCCCAGAAAAAGGAGTTAGAAAAAGCAAACCAGATGGCTGCCGAGGAAACTGCCAAACAGACTAGAGATTCTGACAATGAAACTGGTGAAAAGGGTTCTGAACCGTCCCGCAGGACAGAACGGGGTGAACAGCCTGAAACCACCGGGAAGTCCGCCGATGATCAACAGCCATCGACTCGTTCCAGCCAGGAGGTCGGTCAGCATCGTTGGAATAGATCCAATCAGACCAATCAGATCGAGATGCTCCAGGCCCAAGAGTTAGAAGAGCTGGAGGTTCAGGCCTCAGGAGAATCAACTGAGGAGTCGGGGTTGTCAACTGATGATATCCAGGCATTGTTGAACGAGGCCACCGAAGATTTAAATTTGGAAACAGTGAAGTTGGAGCAGGAGATAGTTAACACCGTGGAAAGCAGTAATGACAACTCGACTGAGACCGGCCGGTCGACTGAGGTACGTTTTCAGGAAAATCCGATAGATTCTGATGCTCTCAGGTTACGTGAACTTGGTGAATACGAAGCTAATGCTTCACGTCCTGATTTTTCTTCCGATAGTGGTGGAAGCAATACCCCTCAGGGTGGCGAACGATTTCAGCAGAATTTTGTTTCACAGGAAATCTTAAAGAGTGAAAAAAATCAGCAAAGTTATGTTGATAAAATGCGTCATATGGAAAGAATTTTTGAAGCTCAAAAGGTTATCGAACAGCTGGCCGAAAAAACCCGGGCGGCTGTGAAGGAAGGGCGGCAGACGATGCAGATTCAGCTGCATCCTCAGGAACTGGGAGAGGTCAGGGTTGAGATTGCCGTTGAGGGTTCCCGAATGACAGCTCGCTTTAGAGTTGAAAATGAACTGGTTGAAGATAGATTGGGGAGAAATTTAAGAGAGTTGGAAAACTGTCTGACGGAGATCGGGCTGGAGATTGATGAGGTTGAAATATCTAATATGGAAACGGGCAGTGGATCTGACTTCGAGAAATGGTTTGATGATAATCAACCTGGGAATCAGGCGGAATCCACAGTTGAAGGAACTGCTGAAATGGAAGAGAGTGCAGCAGGACCGCCCTCCCGCCGGGGACTTCCCACCTACAGTACCCTTGAACTGATTGCCTGACCCCCCGTTTTTAGCTGCCCTGCAGTGGTTTGTTTGAATTTTTGCACCGTTCGGCCCCCCTTTTTTTTGAAACTTTTTCTGTTTGTTGAAAAAATCATCGAAAAAATTGAATTTAGTTAAATGTTTAGAACTATTTGTCCGATAAAAATATTAGCCAGTCAAAGTAATTTATCTGGTTGTAAAAAGATTAGTAACAAAAGTTCTTTTAAGTTTAAATTTCAAATCTTCAGGAGAAGCCTTTCTGGGATTTAGTGATAGGAGTGATGGAAAAATGCCGGTTGCAGGCATTGAAGCACTCGGACAACAGGATTTAATGGGAAATGATCCATCGGAGCGGCTGTCGGATAATTTTGATGGAACAGAATTTATGAATTTGCTGCTCCAGCAGTTGAAACATCAGGATCCGATGGACCCGATGAGTAATGATCAGTTTATCAGTCAGATGGCAGAGTTGACTTCGGTTGAAAAACTTACGGCCATCTCACAGAGCATAGATAACCTGGCCCGTGATCAGTCGACCACTCAGTTTTTAGGTTTGCTGGGAGCATATGTTGAGATTGATGCCGCCGGTCAGCAGGAAATGGTTACCGGCCAGGTTGAATCGGTGAGGTTTACCGAAGCTGGTGCACAGATCATAGTTGATGGAAAACGAATTGATTCTGACGATATTTTAGGGGTATCGTTAGCTGATTTATAGGAGGATAGTAAAGAATTTAGTTTGATAAGGGCCTCATGACACAGTTTAGATAACACAGTAGATGTAATAATCGATACAGCTTAGACACACTATTAAATATTCTTATTGGAGGTCAGCCAAAATGGTTACACGTTCCCTGTTTACAGGTGTTAGCGGTCTGCAGGCGCATCTTGAGAGGACGGATGTAATTGCGAATAATATCGCGAACATCAACACGGCAGGATTTAAAAAATCCCACGTACATTTTTCAACCTTTATGTCAGAAAGACTATCCACGGCATCCGCCCCGGAAGCAGGTTCGCGGGGGGGAACCAATTCCCAGCAGATCGGTCTGGGTGTCCAGGTTTCTAATATCTCGCTTGATATGTCAGCCGGTCAGCAGGAGCGGACCGGAGTTGACACCGATCTGGCTATCCAGGGCGATGGTTTTTTTGCTACGGAAGCGGCTGAAACTGGTGAGCGGATGTACACACGAGCTGGTGCTTTTGAGTTTGATGCCGCCGGTCAGTTTGTTGACCCTGCCAATGGTAATCTGGTTCTGGGTAGAATGGTGGATGAGAATTTTGAATTAAGAGAACAGGAAAGTCCGATGATTATTGAGGATTTCATGAGAACCATGGAAGCCCGGGCTACGACTGAGATAGATTTTACTCAAAACCTGGATGCAGAGCGTAGTGTGGGGATTGAATCGATGCGACTGGATAATTTTTCTCCCGAAGGTTCGGCTGAAGAATCTGATATACGGTTTGATTTTGAACGTTATCATCCGACTGAAAGGGTCTATCGCTTCGAGGCCAAGTGGGCTACCAATCCACCCTCGGGCAAACAGACAGGTAGTCCGGTTATTGATCAGATAACCGGCCGTCCCCTGGAAGGAATTGTCCGGTTGGATGACGATGATAATGTGGTGGGGATCTATGATAATCCAGATCGCCTGGGGATGAATGGGGTGGCCCGGGTTGAGGCTGATCGAAATAATAATACTCCCTACAGGTTCGACGCCAATGGTATTGTGGCCCGGAATCAGGATAATATCTTTGATGATTTTCCGGTCCGGGCGGTTGATCCTCCGCAGCTGCGGATTATCATGGGGGATTATGATGGTGGTGGTGATATTGACAACTTTTCTATTCAATATCAGGATATGGATGGTGACTGGAACTATCTTACCACCTATGATCCCGTCTTAGATGAACATAATCCGGTTGTTGGTAGCATCTATGATATTTTAGATGGCGGGACCGGTGACGGCTGGTTGCTTGAACGGAATGCTTTTGGAACTAATGCCTCACGTGACGGGGAGATTCGGATTGACAGTGATTTTATCAGAAATGTAGAGCTTGATGAAATAGCCGAGGGTGATTCTATCTATTTCCAGGTCCATTCAGGGAATGAAAGTGGAATTTTAGAATATGAAGGCTTAATTCCCGGTGCTGAACCGGAGGATGATTTTCGCTGGGGTGGAAGAGATGGTGGCAATTTCATAGCCTCGGCTCCCCGAACTGCCACCGGGACATCCCAGCTTTCAGCGGTTTATCAGTATGATGAGAGTAATATTGGTGAGATCAGTGACAGTTTTGAAGTTAATGATCAGATTGCCAATAAGGAGTTCAGGATAGTCTTTACTGCTAATGATGAGTTTGAAGTTTATACCGATACCGACGGTAGTGGGACCCTTAATAATCAGCTCCGGAATCAAGCGGGGAACGAATCTATGAGTGTTGGGTCTGATAATCGTCTATTCTTTGAAGATGCCGGCGATATGATCGAGCTGGGGATTGAAATACCGGCCAACAATTGGTCTAATACGACCGATGGTTCTCAACTGACTTTTTCTCTTACTGAAGCTCGTGATCGTGGAGAGGATACCCGGGCTTATTCACTTATTCAGGATAGGACTGGTAATATCGGATCGGTATTCCTTCCGCTTGAAGGGTCCGGTTCTCCCAGTATAACCCCTGATACGATGGGGTTAACCGATTATACTGCTTTCGGTGAGGCCGAGGATATAGTGGTTAATAGTGAACGTGAAGTTCAGGTTACCACTTCGGCCGAGGTATTTGATTCCCAGGGAGGGGAACATAACCTGACTTTCCGGTTTGAAAGACAGAGCACAAATACCTGGATGTGGCACGTTATCGACCCGACCCCTGAAGATAAGCGCAATCCTAAGATGGCCGGTTTTGGGCAGATCACCTTTGACGAAAATGGTCGTTATGTTGCCGGTCAATCGGAGACATTCCCCTCTCAGGTTGCCATGCATCAACCGCCCCCGGGGCCCCAGAATCAGGAAGAATATAGAGGTATCTTTTTTAATCCGCCGAAAGAAGAACAACAGCCGCCTAACACCGGGGCAGCACCTGTCGAAATACGGCCAATGCTGCAGAATATTACCCAGTTTGCCGCCAGCTCAGACATAGAAATCGCTGATTTTGACGGTAATTCGGCCGGTACACTTGAGGAGACCAGTTTTGCTGCTGCCGGTTTTGATCGGGGGGGGAACCTTAATGCCATCTATGATAATGGTGAATCCAGGGTTATCGGTCAGATAGCTCTGGCCCGGTTTGCCAATCCTGAGGGACTTGATCAACGGGGTGGCACCTATTTCGCTCCTACGGCTAACAGTGGTCGTCCACGTCTTGGCCGACCCGGTGATGGGGGCCGGGGTGGTGTTGTGGCTAGCTCTCTGGAAAGATCTAATGTTGATATGTCAGAGGAGTTTACCCGGCTGATTACTACCCAACGGGGTTTCCAGGCAAATTCGCGGACGATA
>PWOD01000137.1 GCA_003557545.1 bacterium
GTTGCTGATCTTTACCATCATCTGGTTGAATGGACCGGTTATCAGACAAGCAGCGATACCAGACTAGAAATTTTTGTTGTAGGAGATATTTTTCTGACGGCTAATTTTGAACGAGACGTGCATCAGGTGGAGTTTGCAGTGGATGGTCCTGGAATACTCTATTTGGACGGTGATACATATCTGCAGCCGGTAGAAAAATTTGGTGGTGAAACGATTTTTGTCAATCTGGTTCCTGAACAGGACTGTTATACAGTGGTCGAGTGGCAGGGTTATTTTACTGGTCCCGGCGAGACAAGGCAGCTAGTGGTGGAGGAAGATATATTATCAACCGGTGTGGTTAGACCAGACTTTGTCGGCGGCGCTGGAACGGCTGGCGACCCCTTTCAAATCGCCACCTGGGAACATTTGGATCATGTGAGATGTTTTCCAGGAGCGGTTTTTGAATTGATTGACGATCTGGATGAAACGACTGCAGGTTATGATCAACTGGCAAGCCCTCAGGCTAATAGTGGAACCGGTTGGCAACCTCTGGATAGTCAAACTGAACCGTTTAATGGTGAATTGCACGGAAACAATAGATTGATCCAGGGGTTGAATATTTCGCGGTCCAGTACTGAGGAGGTTGGGCTGTTCGGGGCAATCGATGAGGATGCCCTGGTAAAAGATTTAAGTCTGGTGAACGCTAATATTTGGGGCGGCGAAAAGACCGGTGGTATTGTTGGAATCAATTGGGGTGAATTAATCAATCTGTCGGTTGACGGACAGATTGTTGGAGTAGGAGCTGATTTAGTTGGCGGGATAGTCGGCCATAATGAGGACGATGGGAAAATTAAATTTTCCAGTGTGAATGCTCGGGTTGGCGGAGAAAATAATGTGGGGGGTATAGCAGGACGGAACGATGGAGAAATCAGCAGTGTCTATTCACGGGGATCAGCGGAAGGTAATCAAAGAGTTGGTGGGATTATTGGATTGAATAGTGACGGATCTTTAACTAACTCTTATGCTGCGGCTTCTGTAACTGCTAACAGTGATCATGGCGGTCTTGTGGGGAGTAATCTTTTTGCTGATGTTGTGGATTGTTTCTGGGATATCGATAGTACCGGTCAGACCGATAGCTCGGGAGGTGGGCAGGGGCTGAGCAGTCAACAGATGCGGGATATTGAGACATTTCGAACAGCCGGTTGGGATATTGAAGGAAAAGCTCTCGATGAAAATGATGGTTATCCATTTCTTTCGGGTGACAGTAATCCGATCTGGTATAAACGTTTACAATTCACAGTTGATATTAGTGGTGAAGGGCAGGTGCTGGTGGATGGAGAAACATATCAGCAACCGGTGCTGGTCGATGAGGGGGAAACATTGGATTTGCAGGCTCTGCCGGATAGATACTGGTATTTTGTTAACTGGTCTGGGGCGGTTGTGTGGGTTGACACCACAGCAGCGATTTATATTGATTCCGATAGAGCGGTAACAGCAACCTTTGGCGATACGTACACTCTTGTGATTGAAGTTGAGGGAGCCGGTTCGGTATTGGTTGATGGAGAGACCTATCAGCAGCCTCTGGAGGTGAGAGGTGGGGAAACTGTTGAGTTAGAGGCAGTTCCAGAGCAGTTTCATCATTTTACCGGTTGGGCCGGAGACCTTACCGGTCAGCAGCTATTGCAGGAGTTATTTATCCATGGGGATATGAACTGTACCGCCAGTTTCGCACGGGATTCTTATACCCTGACCCTTGACACAGTGGGTGAGGGGGAGCTTTTAGTTAATGGTGAAACTTATCTTGCACCATTGGAATTGACCGGTGGAGAAACAGTTGAAATCCAGGCTCTACCAGCTCAATACTGGCAGTTGGACTCATGGATCGGAATAGTCGCAGGAACCGATACAACGGTTGATTTATTTCTTACAGGGGATACTCACTGTACGGCCATCTTTACTGTTAAGGGGTATAATTTAACAATAAATATAATTGGAGAGGGAACAGTTTTTGTCGATGGGGATAGTTATACCGGTTCATTAATAGTGGAGGCGGGCGAAACCTATAGTCTGTCAGCGGAGGCTGCTGATTATTGGCATTTTGTCAGTTGGTCCGGTGATCTATCGGGAACGGATTTGAGCGGACAGATTTTTGTTGATCAAGACCTTGAATGTACAGCGATTTTTGCTCGAGACACTTATATAATCACGCTCAACAAACTGGAAGAAGGAGATCTATTTGTTAATGGAACTCTCTATACCGATCCGCTACCTGTATATGCCGGTGAAACAATAATTCTGGAGGCCGATCCGGCTCAATATTATCATTTTGTTGAATGGACAGGTGATGTTCAAGATAGTAATAGCATAGTCGAGTTGTTTGTTGAAGCTGATAGTTTTTGTACGGCTGTTTTTCAAAGAGATACCCATCTTTTACAGATAGATCTGGTGGGGCAGGGTGAGGTGCTGATTGATGGAAGCTCTTATACGACCCCTCTGGAGATATCCGGGGGAGAGACGGCTCTGCTGGAAATTTCTCCTGTGACCGATTGTTACAGGTTTGACGAGTGGTTGGGAGATATAACCGGTACTGAACTGTCACATGAAATTTTATTTGACTCGGATTTTCTGGCGACTGCGGTATTTATACCTGATTTTGCTGATGGTAAGGGTAGCCTTGCTGAACCTTTTCTGATAGAAAACTGGTATCAGCTGGCTCGGATCAGCTGTTTTAGTGATTCTAATTATTTACTAATGGCTGATCTTGCGGAAACATCGGCAGGTTACACCGAGCTTGCTTCGTCTACGGCAAATGGTGGTTCTGGCTGGGAGCCGGTAAGTCAGTTTGGTGGTTATCTGGATGGTAATAATAAAACTGTAGAGAGTCTTAATATTAACCGATCGGGAACCGATAATGTAGGTTTTTTTGGCTCAATTATCAGCGGTGGTAAAGTGGAAAATTTATCACTTTATGAAGTCGACATATCCGGTGGGGATAAAACGGGGGGATTGGCTGGAGAAAATGCCGGCGAACTGTCTAATGTTACAGTTAGCGGAGCCGTGGAAGGTGTGGATGATGTGGGCGGGGTGGTGGGGGATAATAGTGGAGAAATCTCATCAAGTTCATCGGCTGTTACTGTTATTGGAGTCCGTCGGGTCGGGGGAATTTTTGGAAAGAATACTGGAGCCGGCAGGGACCTGTATGCTCGTGGTAATGTTACAGGTGAGATGGGGGTAGGAGGTCTTGCAGGATTGCATGAGGGGTTGATTGAACGTAGTTATTCGACCGGACAGGTAGCAGGCACCGACCTGGTTGGCGGTCTGATCGGAGTTACCATCGGGGGGACGGTGGAGAGTAGTTTTTGGGATACTGAGAGTTCTCAGCAGCTGGAGAGCGATGGTGGTGAACCCAAAGACAGTCACCAGTTAAAGGATATCAGTACTTTTGAACAGGCTGGCTGGTCGATTGAAAGCAGTGGAATCGAACTCAATGATGGCTATCCCTTTCTATCAGGAGAAACCTCTCCAGTCTGGTTGAAAAGCCTTTACATAACGGTTGAAGTTGAGGGTGAAGGGACAGTTTTGATCGATGGAGAAACTTATCTTGAGCCGGTTGTAGTTTCACCCGGTGTACCGGTGGAATTCACTGCGGTTCCCCAGGAGTTCTGGAGTTTTCAGGGCTGGGGTGGAGCTTTAGCCGGGGGAGATACGGTTGTAGTTGATAGTTTCAGTGCTGATACTATGATAACTGCTACTTTTAATGATACCTATTCATTAGAGATTTTGATTGATGGTGCTGGCGAGGTTCTGGTCGACGGGGAGACCTATCAACAGTCGTTGGAGGTTACCGGGGGTGAAACTATAGTGCTTCAGGCCATTCCTGATCAGTTCTGGTATTTTGAAGGGTGGTCGGGAGAGATTAATAGCGGTGATACTGAGATTTATCTACAGATAGTATCTGACCATATATTAACTGCCAGTTTTTCACGTGAAATGAATAGTCTTACGGTCGGTATCGTGGGTGAAGGGACGGTATTGGTCGATGGCGAGACTTATCAGGAACCGGTTGAGATTATTCGTGGAGAGACAGTATTAGTTGAAACAGTTGCTGCTCAATACTGGGAGCTTTCAAACTGGGAGGGGGATTTAACTTCGTCTGAAACGTCGGTTGAAATATTGATGCTGGAGGATCAAGCCGTCACGGCAATTTTTCAGCCGATTTACTACAGTTTAACCGTGGGAATCATTGGTGAAGGAACGGTTCTGGTAGCGGGTGAGACTTATCAGGGAACGGTGCAACTGCAAGCTGGTGAGACCTACAGCCTGGAGGCTGAACCGGAGCTTTTTTATCAGTTTAAAGAATGGTCTGGTGATCTCACCGGGACCAGCAGTCAGAACTATCTGTTTCTCGATGAAGACCGGCATTGTACGGCTGAATTTGAGAGAAAGCAGTATCTGTTGACGATAGAACAGCAGGGTGAAGGGCAGATATATCTGGAGGGGGATAGTTATTCATCACCGGTTTATCTGCCAGCCGGTGAGACCTATACGCTGCGGGCTGAAGCTGACCTGTATTATCATTTTTCCAGCTGGGAGGGCGCAGTTTCAGGAACCGATACAGAAGTTGAACTATTTCTTCAAGCAGATCAGATATGTACAGCAATTTTTCGACGTGATACCTTTCTATTAATCATTGATCTGCTGGTCGAAGGAACGGTTTTAGTTGATGGTGATAGCTATCTGGCACCGCTTGAATTGCCAGCCGGGGAAACGGTGACTCTGACCGCTGTTCCTGAAAAGTATTCTCAGTTTGTTGACTGGCAGGGTGATCTTTCCGGTTCTGACACAGAAGTCGAACTATTCATTGAAACAACCAAAAATTGTACCGCTCTATTTGAACGGAAACAACATATGGTGGTGATTGAGACAGTTGGTGAAGGGACTATATTTGTTGATGGTGAGACTTATTTAACTCCTGTTACCGTAACAGCTGGTGAAACTGTGGAGGTAATGGCTAAAGCAGCTGAGTACTGGCATTTTTCAGACTGGCAGGGTGATCTGACCGGCTCTAACGGAGAACGTCAGCTATTTGTTGATGCTGACAAACTCTGTACAGCTATTTTCCAGCAGGATAGTTACAGTTTAACTGTTGATATTATTGGGGAAGGGACTGTTCTGGTGGATGGTGAAACTTATTATGGACCACTGGATCTGGGCGCCGGTGAGACTGTGTCGCTACAGGCTCAGCCCGCCGATTTTTGGTTGTTTGACAGTTGGACAGGAGATGTGACCGGGACTCAGTTAACGGTTGATCTGTTCGTTGATGGAGACAAACAATGTACGGCAATTATGGTTCGTGATGGACATACAGTGGACGTTACTATTGAGGGGCAGGGGACAGTGCTGGTGGATGGGGATAGTTATCAATCGCCGGTCACGGTGACAGCCGGTGATACGGTCGAGCTTATTCCAATTGCTGATTCTTACTATCATTTTGTCGAATGGCAGGGAGATTTGACCGGTGCCACAGAAACGCAGCAGTTATTTGTTGATGAGGATAAATCTGTTACCGCGGTTTTTCAACGAGATACCCATCTGATAACTATTGAGCAGATCGGGCAAGGAGCCATCGAGGTTGGTGGAGTTGTTTACACGGAACCGGTGGAGGCTATTGCAGGTGAGACAATCTCACTGGCTGCTTTCCCCGCCCAGTACTGGCATTTTATGGAATGGACGGGAGATTTAATTTCGTCAGATACAACTGTAGAGATATTAATTGAAGACGCGCTGTTGGTTGATGCTATTTTTCAGAGAGACACCCATACTATTCAACTGGCTGTCGAGGGTGTGGGTGATATTCTTGTGGATGGTGAGACCTATGTTCAGCCACTGGTTCGGTTTGGTGGTGAGACAGTACTGTTTGAAGCGCTACCGGGGGAGTTCTGCTATACGGTTACGGAATGGCTTGGTGATTTGACCGGGAGCGGGGAAACCCGTCAGGTTCTGGTCGACGATGATATATTTTCCACTGCTGTTATTGGCCCGGATTTTCTGGCGGGCGAAGGAACCGCCGCCGAACCATTTGAACTGGCAGATTGGTCACAGCTACACAATGTTCGATGTTTTCTTGACGCAAATTTTCTCCTGGTAAATGATCTTGATCAAAATAGTTATGGTTATTCAGAGTTCGCCGGTGCTACCGCCGATGGCGGTGCAGGCTGGCAGCCGCTGGGTCAATCAGGGAACCGGTTTAGCGGTGGTTTTGATGGTGGTGGAAGGGTTATTCAAGATTTGCATATAGATCGTCCCGGCTCTGAAAATGTCGGACTGTTTGGCAAGCTTGACCAGTCGGGAAGTATAAGTTCTTTAAAGCTTACAGAGTTGCAGATATCCGGTGCCAACAATACCGGGGGACTGGTTGGATATAATTTCGGTGAGATCAATTTTATCGAATTGACCGGCAATATTCAGGGTGATCGCCGGGTGGGTGGCTTGGTCGGGCGTAATGAAGGTCAGGTGACTGCTTCATCAGCCTCTGGCACGGTTGTTGGAAATCAGCGGGTTGGTGGTGCTATTGGTCTAAATGATGGAGATTTAACTGATCTGTATTCACTGGCTGCTGTTTCTGGAAATCAGGGAGTAGGAGGACTGGTGGGTTACAATTACGATGGACTTCTTACCAATGGTTATGCTGCCGGGCCGGTTTCCGGGGACTTTTTACTCGGGGGTCTGGTTGGGACAGAGTTATATGGGGAGGTTACAACCAGTTTTTGGGATGTTGATAGTACCGGTCAATCAGAAAGCGTTGGTGGTGAGGGTTTGACCGGCGATCAGATGCGGGATATTGAGAATTTTCGGGCTGCCGGTTGGGATATTCGTGGTAAAGCGCTTGATCAAAATGATGGTTATCCATTTCTTTCCGGTGACAGCCAGCCGATCTGGCACAAACGTCTTCAGCTATCAGTTGAGATAAACGGCCAGGGTCAGTTGCTGGCCGAGGGTGATAGTGTCCAGCAGGTAGTATTGTTCGATGAGGGTGAAACTGTGCAGCTGGAGGCAGTGGCAGATCCTTACTGGTATTTTGTCAACTGGGAGGGTGCTATTGATGGAACTGATACAGAGGTCGAAATTTCAATTGAATCAGATACTAATCTAACTGTTAACTTCGACAATCAATATATGCTGGTTGTTGGAACCGACGGGGCCGGGGAGGTGTTGGTAGAGGGGGATAGTTATCAGCAGCCAGTGGAGGTTTATGGCGGCGAGACGGTCCAGTTGACTGCCGTGCCCCAGCAGTTTCACCATTTTACCGGCTGGAGCGGTGATCTCAGCGGCCAGCAGATATCGGCCGAGCTGTTTATTGAGGGAGATATGAACTGCACTGCCAGCTTCGACCGGGATTCTTATACTCTTACGCTGGATAAAGTTGGGCAGGGCCAACTGCTGGTTAATGGTGAAACCTATCTTGAGCCCCTGGAACTGCCCGGGGGAGAAACTGTTCTGCTTGAGGCTCAGCCGGAGCAGTTCTGGAAATTTTCTGAATGGAGCGGTGCCTTGAGTGAAGTTGACACCACCGTTGAGCTATTTATGGCTGATGATAGGCTGGCCACCGCGATTTTTTCTCGGACTGATAATCTTTTGACGGTCAATCTGGTCGGCGAGGGTGAGGTTCTTGTAAATGGAGAAACATATCTACAGCCCTTAACTGTAACAGCCGGAGAAACATATAGTTTGACAGCAGTTGCTGATCAATACTGGCATTTTGTCGAATGGTCGGGTGATTTAACCGGAACTTCTCTGAACAATGAAATTTTCATTGATGGCGACCGTGAATGTACTGCTTTCTTTCGCCGTGATACTTATATTCTGACTGTAGATACAGTTGAGCAGGGTGAAATATTGGTGGATGGTCAGTCTTATACAGAACCTCTGGTGGTATTTGCCGGGGAAACAGTGACTCTGGAGGCCCTGCCTGCTCAGCATTATCATTTTGTTGAATGGACCGGCGCGGCTTTTGGGACGGCCACTGAGTTTGAGCTATTTGTGCTGCAGGACAGCCTTTGTACCGCAGTTTTTCAACGGGATACCCATACGCTACAGCTGGCGGTGGAAGGGGATGGGGAGGTTCTGGTTGACGGAATTTCTTATACTACCCCCTTGATTTTTCAGGGGGGAGAAACGGCATTGCTGGCGACTCTTCCAGAGGATGATTGTTTTGCCTTCGGTGAATGGCGGGGTGATCTTACCGGTGATCTGGCCACTCGGGAGATTTTATTTTCGGATGATATTTTTGCTACAGCAGTTTTTGTTCCGGGATTTGCCGGGGGCCAGGGAGTTAGTTCGGCTCCCTTTATAGTTGAGGATTGGGTGCAGCTGGCCCGAATAAGTTGTTTCCCAGATTCCAGCTATATTTTAGCCGGTGACTTGACGGTAGACAGTGACGGATATAGTGAATTGGCATCAAATACGGCCAATGGTGGTCTGGGCTGGGAGCCGCTGGAGCGATTTGGCGGGGTGTTGGATGGGCAGGGACACAGGCTGGAGAATCTGGTAATCTCCCGGCCGACAGAAAATCAGGTGGCGATGATTTCTTTGCTTGATAACGGGCGGGTGGAGAATCTGAGAGTTATTAATATAGAGGTGGAAGGCAATGATGAATCGGCCGGTCTTATTGCCCGTAACGAGGGTGAAATTTTTAATGTTGGTGTTACCGGTCTGGTTGAAGGACATGATGATGTAGGAGCAGTTACAGGAGGAAATTATGGTGTTGTTGGTCGTTCTTATGCTGAAGCAAATATTTCCGGTCGCCGGAGAATTGGGGGGTTGATCGGGAAAAATCGAGAGGATGTGACTGATGTCTATGCCCGGGGGCAGGTTTTTGGTGATAGGGGAGTTGGGGGGTTAGTAGGGGATAATGACGAAGGATATGTGGGTAACGCTTATGCCGCAGCCGAGGTGACGGCGACTAATACACCGGTGGGTGGATTGATTGGTGGTGGTCCATTCGGGGGAGTTGACAATAGTTTTTGGGATGTTGAAAAATCAACCCAGAACGAAAGTGAGGGTGGGGAGCCACGTACGACGGAAGAACTCAAAAA
>PWOD01000035.1 GCA_003557545.1 bacterium
CCGCCAGAACCGGGACGAGGTCCGGGCAATCTCCGGCATCAAAAGTAAAGGGTGGCGGTCTAAAGGGGCCGGTCAGCTCCAATCCTGGATTAGAGGTGTTCCGATTAATCCAGTTAATTTTAGCTCCAAGTTTTTGAAGCAGTTTCAGAAGTTTTCTATCCGCCTGCAGATCATCCGGCTGGAGTCCATCCAATCTTACTGTTCCAGCCGTCAGCAGCCCACCGACAATATGAAAAGCTGCCGAACTATAATCACCGGGCACAGTATAATCAAGTGGTTTGACTGCAGTTCGCTCTACCCGGTACTGACCGGTTTCTGCAGCTTCAATTGTAATTCCAGCCCGCTGCAAAAGCTCGACTGTCATATCAACATAAGGTTTGCTAACCAGCTGGCCAGAAACTTCAACTGTTCCGCCGCCGATAGTGGCCAGAGCAATTAGCCAGCCAGAAACAAGCTGGCTGGTGGTTCGAGCTGATATTCTAATTATACGATCTGAAACCGATTGACCCGGATAACAGCAGATAGGAACCGTATGATCATCCCCGGTCCCAGACAGTTCAAGATCATTCTGTCGGAAGGCCCGGACAAGTTCAACATTTGACCGCTTTTTTAAAGTACCCCGTCCAACGATACGAACTCTTTCAGGACCCGGCAAGACAGAACAGAGCGGCAGTAAAAATCGTAACAGTGTCCCACTTTCCCCAACTTCAAGCCGATCGGTTGTAATTCCAGGCCGATCTGCGGCAACTATTTCAAGAGAACTATCCATCTCCCTCAGTCTCGAACCAAACCGGGGTAAAATCTCTTGAGTGGCCCGATTATCCTCGGAATCCAGAGGATGGTAAATAGTTCCGCCAGAGATTAATCCGGCGACTAATAAAGCTCGATGTGTGAATGATTTTGAGGCCGGGATCCGCAGCTGGCCGGTTAGCTCAGCCGAATTTTCAACTATTGCTCGCATTGTTATCTACCTGAAGCGATTCCAGCGCCTGCTGGGCCGCTGACTGTTCAGCATCCTTTTTGTTTGTTCCGGTTCCCCGACCAAAAATCTCATCATTGATCTGAACATTAACCCGGTATTTTGGAGCATGCTCAGGCCCCGACACCGTCTCAACCTGATAGGTAGGATACTGATTCCATGTCCGCTGAACAGCCTCCAGCAGCCGACCTTTATAATTCTTACTGCCCTCCTCCAGATATCTTGTAACCTGCTGTTTTAAATAGGGTAAGATAAACTGTTTTGTTATCTCGAGTCCTGAGGTCAAGTAAACCGCTGCAGTCAACGCCTCCACGGCATCGGCCAGTTCCCGCTGAAGACCACGCTGAGCCTTTTGTTCACCGACACCCAGTCTAAGCAACGGCCGCAAATTAAGTTTAAGGGCGATTTCATAAAGAGAGTTTGTATTAACAACCGCGCTTTTTATCTTGGAAAGTCTACCCTCCTGGGCCTGCCCAAACTTTAGAAAGATAAATTCGCCGGCAATCAATTCAAGAATTGCATCACCTAAAAACTCCAGCCTCTCATTATCATAATCAAGATCATTTTCATTACGATAGCTGCTGTGAGTCAGGGCTTCAAGAAAATCGTCCGGGTTATCCTCAACAGGTAAATCAAACCTGTCTTTAAGTGCGGTAAGCAGATCATTATCTTCGTCAGTCATCTGAAGTAGTTCCCCTATTACAGTTAAATAATAAATTTTTAGCTGCCAAACACGCTCCCTGACAATTCAAACAAAAACTGGTCATAATGGAGAAATCGAGGAGAAATGACCGATTACTCAGGGAACGTGAGAAAGCTAATATTTTTGCAGAACAATGGTGGCGTTATGTCCACCAAAACCAAAGCTATTACTAATGACCGTGGAAACCTCTGCCTCCCGCGCGATATTGGGCACATAGTCCAGGTCACAATCAGGATCAGGGTTTTGATAATTTATCGTCGGCGGAATCAGACTCTGATTAATTGTCAGAATTGAACTGATTGCCTCAACTGCACCGGCCGCACCGAGCAGATGGCCGGTAGTCGATTTAATCGAGCTCACAGTGAGGCTGTCGGCATGGGAGCCAAACACGGTCCTCAGAGCAGCAGTTTCGGCTTTATCATTCAAAGCTGTTGAGGTACCGTGGGCGTTAACATACTGAACATCCCGGGGTTTGACTCTGGCATCAGCCAGCGCATTTTTTATACAGTTAACAGCACCCTGGCCATCACCGCGCGGCGCAGTTATATGATGAGCATCACAGCTTTGACCAAACCCGGATATTTTAGCGTAAATACGTGCTCCACGTTTTTCAGCGTGTTCACGTGATTCGAGAACTAAAACACCAGCCCCCTCTCCCATGACAAAGCCGTCTCGTTCAGCATCAAAAGGACGTGAAGCTCCCTGGGGGTCATCATTTCTGGTGCTGAGAGCTTTCAAAGCACAAAACCCACCAAACCCCAGCGGAGTTATACCGGCTTCACTACCACCGGCAAGAATCAGATCAGCTTTACCATCACGAATAAACTGCATTGCATCGCCCAGCGAATGTGTAGCCGTGGCACAGGCAGTAACAACCGCCTGGTTAGGACCACGACACTTAAAATGTATTGCTACCTGGCCGGGAAGAATATTGATCAATAGCTTGGGGATAAGGTAGGGGGACAGACGGCGAGCGCCCCGTTCAAGCAACCGTTGATGTTGGGTCTCAATAGATTCGATTCCGCCAATACCAGAACCAATTACGACACCGGCCCGGTCAGAATCGTATTCCGGATTATCCGGATCGAAACCGGCATCAGCGACCGCTTCACGCGCGGCGACCAGACCATATTGGACAAAAGTATCCATCCGCCGGACTTCTTTACGGTTGAAATATTTCTCCGGTTCAAAATCACTGACCAGACCTGCAATTTTCGAACTATATTGTTCGGTATCAAACCTATCTAGCCGGGAAACACCGCTACGTCCTTCAACCAGCGATTCCCAGAACTTATCCACACCGATACCATTTGGTGCAACAGCACCGAGACCGGTAACAACTACCTCACGTTCCATGGTCATTTCTCCTCATTTCTCGCAATATTGTAGCGATTACTGCTTTGATTCAATCTGTGCTACAGCTTCTCCAACTGTAGAAATCTTTTCGGCTTCCTCATCTGAAATTTCAATATCAAACTCAACCTCGAAAGCCATAATCAGTTCAGCAAGGTCGAGCGAGTCGGCGTTAAGATCTTCAGTGAAAGAAGCTTCATCTGTAATTTCAGAACTAGCAACTCCCAGTTGATCTTCAATAATTTCCGCAACAGTGTCCTTAACCGACATTACAATCACCTCCTAAAAAATATGATAAAACCAGCAACTAATTTTACCAGTCTATGAAACAGTTAGACAACATCCAGAGAATAGCATATTAGCAGAAAGATAATTATGCTAAAAAAACCGAATAATTCAAGTTTTATAGATGTCAGCCAGCTTTAACCCCGGTTCAACTGAGTTAAAAAGGGTTTAAAAACAGGATTACATCTTCATACCACCATCAATTTTCAAAACTTCCCCGGTGATAAAACCACTCTCCTCACCGGCCAGAAAAAGTACGGCGGAAGCTACCTCTTCAGGCAATCCGAACCGCTTAAGAGGGGTCAAATTCTTTACCTGTTGTTTTTGTGAATCAGGAAGCTGATCAGTCATCTCCGTCTTAATGAAGCCAGGAGCAACGGCATTACATGTTATATTACGGCTACCAAGTTCCTGAGCAACCGATTTAGCCAGGCCAATAAGAGCTGCCTTAGAAGCTGCATAATTGGTCTGTCCGGCATTACCACTCAAACCGATTACCGATGAAACCATAATTATACGCCCCCAGCGCTGTTTCATCATCGTCTTCAAAACGGCCTGGACACAGTTGTAGGCACCATTAAGATTTACATCAAGAACCATGTCCCAGTCCTGTTTTTTCTGGCGCAACAGAAGACCATCCCGGGTAATTCCTGCATTATTTATGAGGGTATTAATCGGTCCGTGCTGATCTATCCAGGAATTTAATTTTTCCTTCAATTGATCAAAATCAGTTACATCGGCAGTGAGCGGATAGACATTACCCGGATTATTTTCGGTCAATTCTTCAGCGGTCTGCCGGACGATTTGAGACTCAAGGTCTAGCAGACATACGGTTGCTCCCTGGCTGGCAAATTTTTCTGCAATTGCCCGGCCAATACCCCGGGCACCACCTGTTACAACGACATTCTGATCTGATATTTTAGGCATCAGCTGATCGCCTCCAGAGTTTTTTTAGTTTTTTCTATATTATCGGTCTGATAAACCGTTGGTTTGGCGCCGGCATTTCTAGCAATCCTTTTAACCAGCCCGGACAGCACCTTACCAGGTCCAACCTCAACAAATGTTTCAACACCATCCTGCAGCAGAGTTTCGATGGTTTTTACCCAATTAACCGGTTTCACCAGTTGATCAAGCAGCTGCTTGACCGGAGCAGTCCCTGTAAAAACCTCCCCATCAACATTGGGGAGATAGGGTTTTCCCGCTTTCCAATCAACCTGCTCCAACTCCCGTTCAAGCCGGGGAATTGCCGGTGCCATATAGCTACTGTGCCATGGACCGGACACATCCAGCCGCACGGCTTTCAGAGCACCGGCCTGGCTGGCCTGCTCGACAACAGCCTCCAGAGCGGCATCCGAACCAGAAACAACCAGTTGACCCGGCGCATTAAACAGTGACAGCTCAGCCTGTCCCTCAATTGCCGGATCAGTGGAGATATGCTGACAGATCTGTTCAAGTTTATCAGGAGCAAGTTTTAAGATGGCTGCCATTCCTCCAGAAAGTTTTTCGGCCTGTTCATCCATCGCCCGGCCACGGGCCTGGACAACCGGAAGAAGCTGCTCGAATGATGCCCGGCCGGAGGCAACCAGAGCATTATATTCTCCAAGACTATGCCCGGCAAAATAATCAGCCTTAATTCCCGCCGCTTTCAACCGACGATAAATCAGCTGGGAAACCACAAAAATTGCCGGTTGAGTGTAGCGGGTTCTGGCCAGCTGTTGATCTGTTCCTTCAACCAACAGCTGATGCAGATCAAAATCCAGCAGTTGATCAGCCTGTTCAAACCAGGATTTTTCCTGCTGATCGATAAAATCAAGTCCCATTCCCTGTCTCTGAGAACCCTGCCCCGGAAAAATAACTGCCAAACTCACCACAGATCACCTGCTTTTAGGAATAAAAATATAAAATTAGATCTCATTAAAATCAAACAAATATTGAATTAACAACTAGATTTCAAAACTCTACCCTGGAAGGTTAACAATCGCTGCGCCCCAGGTCAATCCACCACCGAAAGCAACCATCATCACCTTATCCCCCGCCCTGATTTTACCCTCCCGACGGGCCTCATCAAGGGCTATACCGATAGAGGCAGCCGATGTGTTACCATATTTATCAAGATTAATAATCATCTTCTCTTTCGGCATATCAAGTCGTTTCCTGACCGACTCAATTATTCGTGTGTTGGCCTGGTGACAGATAACCCAATCAATCTCATCCGGACCCATATCAGCACGATTAAGCGCCCGCAGCGCCGAAGATTTCATTTTGCGAACAGCTATACGATAAACAGCTCGCCCATCCATCGCCAGCATATGTTCATTTTTTTCTACCGATTCCGGAGTTAAGGGAACGGCAGAGCCCCCGGCCGGGAGTGTAAGAATATTACGATTTTCACCATCAGCTTTAATATAAAGAGAATCAAACCCGTTTGTTGGACTATCAGGTTGATTACTAACAACAACACCGGCGGCACCATCGCCAAAAAGCACGCAAGTAGTGCGATCTTCCCAGTTTAAAACCCGTGAATAAAGTTCAGAGGCAACTACGAGGACATTTTCCACAACACCTGCTTTAATCTGACTATGAGCAAGGGAAAGGCCATAAATAAATCCCGAACAAGCAGCCGAGATATCAAAAGCGGCAGCACTGGATATACCAAGGCGATCCTGTAGAGCGCAGGCAGTCGAAGGAAAAGCCATATCTGGAGTAGCAGTGGGGACTATAACAAGATCGATCGCATCGGGCGATATTCCGGCATCCTCCAGGGCAGCACGGCCCGCCGGAACAGCCAGATCGGAGGCCGATTTATCATCAGAACAAAAGCGTCGTTCACAGATTCCACTTCGAGTCCTGATCCATTCATCGGACGTATCAACCCGCTCTTCTAAATCACAGTTAGTCACAACATTTTCCGGAACATAACTACCGGTACCGACAATCACAGGATTTCTAACCATTACTCTTCCTCCGGGAAACTCAATTTATGCATTTGTTCAGCAATTTTAGCATTATAATCCTTATCAATACAAAGACTGGCCACTCTAATAGCATTTTTAATTGCTTTAGGAGAACTATCACCATGAGCAATTATACAGCTATAGTTAAGTCCAAGCAGAGGGGCACCACCAATTTCTGAGGCATCTATCATCTGCTCGAAATCATTAAAGACCGGTTTCAAAAGCAACCCACCCAGTTTAGTTCGCAGTGAGCTGTAAATTCCCTGTTTAAGAAAATCTCGTAAATATTTGGACAAACCTTCCGACAGCTTTAGAACCACGTTGCCAACAAAACCATCACAGACGATAACATCAACCGCACCATCGGTAATAGAATTACCCTCAATATTACCGGCAAAATTAAGTGGTTGACCGGTGAACAACTTATAGGCTTCACGGGTCAACTGATTGCCTTTGACATCCTCTTCTCCAAGATTCAACAGAGCTATTGAGGGGGACTGTTTATCCAAAACAATCTCAGCATAAACCGCTCCCATCAGGCCAAACTGGACGAGTTGGACCGGAGTACAGTCAGAATTAGCTCCAACATCAATAATGATTGTATAATCATCAGACCGGGTGGGAAACAGAGTCGCGATTGCCGGGCGCTCAACACCCTCACGAACCCCCCACTTAATCTTAGTAGCAACGGTAACAGCCCCGGTATTACCGGCGCTGACCAATCCGGCCGCCCGCCCCTCTGAAACGCTGTCTACGGCAACCATCAAGGAAGAGTTTTTTTTCTGGCGTACTGCACTCAGGGGATTTTCACACATGCCAATCTTATCCTCGGCATGAATGATTTCATAACTACCCCTGAAATCGTTCCCTTTTCGGGAGTTAAGCCGAGACTCAATCAACTCTTCCGGTCCCACGAGCAGCAGGTGCAGATCATAGGCTTCAAGTGCCGCTTCCACCCCGGCAAGTTCAGCATCAGGAGAATTATCTCCCCCCAGTATGTCAACTGCAATAGAGGGGCGGCCCATAACTAGCTCTCTGCTCTTTTGCCGCTCAAATCGAGCACCTTCCGACCACGATAATAACCACAACTCATACAGACTCTGTGGGGGCGACCAAAGCTACCGCAATTATCACACTGACTAACCGCAGGATTCTCAAGTTTGTTTTTCCACTGAGCATGTCGGCTTCGCCGTTTTGAACCAGAGGTTCGTTGTTTAGGTACTGCCATCTAAAATCACCTCTCTAATTTAATCCAGATCCAGCTGTTGCAACTTTTTTAAGCGGGGATCAATAGATTCCTGCTGCGACTGATGGTCACAGCTGGATTCGTTAAGATCTTTTCCACAAACCTTACAGAGACCCCGGCAATTCTCATTACATAAGGGGAGCATAGGTACCGTAACAACAAAATCCTGTTTTAACAGCTCCCAGATATTAATTTTTTTTTGCTGATAACTTAACCTGTGCTGCTTATCATCAAGCTCCAGCTCACCCATAAAATCATCCGGTGTATAGATAGCTTTAAGGGCTTTTTTCAGACTGGCTTTAAGCGGTTTCAAACAACGCCCGCAACGCAGCTTCAAATCAACCTCATAGTTTCCATTAAATTCAATCAAGCCCCGGCCAAGGTGTTCCACAGCAAAGACCAGTTTGACCGGAGTTTTAACAGATATTTCTTCGGCCACAACTACTTTATCAGAACAATCAAGTTCCTCATGATGAACCGCTTTTTTCCCGGGCTCACAAAGTAAATCAGCGATATTTAGTTTCATAACCAGATCATCCTAGATAATAGGCGTATTCTGAAACGACCCACAGTCAGTTCAAAAAACGCTTATCTCCCCCAGGTTACAGAAAGGTGTAAAACAGTTCACTGTCTCCGGTCAGTTACAGAGGAACTCAGTAAACATCTATCTCCGAAACCAGGGCGCTGGCACAGAGCAGAATAAAATTAACTCAAGCTATGGACCAGCCATCAATTAAATTTGTAAACTATAGAATTATACGGTCAATACAGACAAAAAGTCAACCATTTCACAACTGGCTGAGCCGGTTATCCGATGTTATAAAATAATCTTCGGAACTATCTGTCAGGCAAGTAATCTATTGCTGCGAAGAGCCCTGGACCAGTGTTATGGCACTAACAGTAATAATGTCTTCAACAGTACAGCCACGGCTCAGATCATTGACCGCCCCGGCAAGCCCCTGCAAAATCGGTCCGTAAGCTCCTGCTCCGGCCAGACGTTGAACAAGCTTATAGCCGATATTAGCAGCGTTGAGATCGGGGAAGACAAGGATATTTGCCTGGCCGGACAGTGGGCTATCAGGAGCCTTTTTTCTGGCAACATCTGCCACCAGGGCGGCATCAAGCTGAAGTTCACCATCAGAACAGATTGTCGGATAGCGATTTTTAAATTTTTCAGCTGCCTTACTAACCTTATCAACCAGTGGATGTGACGCGCTCCCCCGGGTTGAGAAGGAAAGAAAAGCAACAGCCGGTTCCTCCTGCTCTCCCAGTAGATCATTATACAGTTTAACCGCATCAGAGGCGATCTGTACCAGTTGTTTTGAATCGGGATCTGGAACAACTGCAGGGTCGGTAAAGAGCAGCTTGCCCTCTGCCCCCTGGGATTTATCATCCAGCTCCATGATAAAACTGCTAGAGACCAACGATGAATCCGGCGGTGTCCCAACCAGTGCAAGGGCGGCCCGCAAAACATCAGAAGTCGGATGACTGGCCCCGGCAACCATGCCATCAGAACGATTCATACCAACTAATCCCGCCCCG
>PWOD01000050.1 GCA_003557545.1 bacterium
AAGCCATGGTTGGTGGCCACCGCTGGCACCGGGGCAACCAGCTTAATCGAGCAATTCAGAGTGATCGGCAACCCGGATCAGTGTTTAAACCAATTCTTTTTACTGCAGCACTTGATCAGGGCTACACACAGACGGAAATTTTACACGATATGCCAATGAGTTTTAATACCCCCCAGGGTCGCTGGCAACCTCGTAACTACAGCGGTTATTTCAACGGCGAAGTCACGCTGAGAAGAGCTCTCTCTGACAGTCTGAATCTTGCAACCATAGATCTGATAAGAAAAATCAGTCCCCAAACAACAATCGACTATGCAGAAAAACTGGGGGTTCGTTCGAGACTTGAACCAAATCTGGCCCTGGCGCTCGGGGGGCTCGGACAGGGTGTTTCACTGCTGGAAATGGTCAACGTATACAGCAGCTTTGCCAACCAGGGAATTCGGACCAACGAAATATTTATTCGTGAAGTAAAGGATAGAGAAGGAAACACACTTGAACGAAATTTCACCAGAAAACGTGAAGCAATCTCCCCGCAGGTCGCCTTTCTGATCACCAACATGCTGGAGGAAGCGGTCGATGCAGGGACCGGATCCAGCCGGGTGGGCCGCCACTTCAACCGGCCGATCGCCGGTAAAACAGGGACAACCAACAACTTTCGCGATGCCTGGTTTGTTGGCTATACACCCCAACTGGTAATCGGGACCTGGTTTGGTTACGACAGGAACAACCAATCTCTAGGACCAAACATGACCGGCGGAGTAGTCGCCGGAGAGTTCTGGCGACGCTATGCAGAAAAAATCCTCGACAATTATAACCCACAGCATTTTTCAGTTCCAAACGGCATAAGTTTTGTTAATGTTAATACCCGAACAGGATATCGGGCAACCCCACAATGTGAAGAGACAGCCCGGATTCCCTTTCTTACCGGAACCGTTCCACGAATCCAAAACCCTCCTATCGCGCGAAGTTTTATCCACTAATCCAGGATTTTTCTCATTTAACCCCCCACACTCAAGGGAAAATTTAGCAATTAACTAAATCAGCCGCTGCCAACTGCCGAAAATCAGACTGATGGTGGTCAGATCTATTGCCCCCCCATCAGTACTATCTGTCTTAACAATAGAGTCAATTTGCAGATTTTTCTGGAGGAAATAATGCAATCGCTTTTTCGTATAAACAGCAATGTAACCGGAACCGCTGCTCTCCAGGCCTATAAACAGGCGGCCAGTTCAATGAACCGGGCCGAACAGCAACTGGCCTCAGGCAGCCGGCTTAACAAGGCGGGAGATAATCCAACCGGTATGGCAATAACTGAACGATTCCGTTCGGCAGTAGAAGGATTAACCCGAGGACAGAAAAATGCCCAGGACGGGATTTCCATGATACAGACGGCTGAAGGAGCCCTGAGTGAAATTCAGGAAAAACTATTGGAACTTCGAACCCTGACCGTCAAGGCGGCGTCTGATGCCTTAACCGATTTTGATCGCCAGCAGCTGCATCACCGGTCACGCTCAATAATCCAGGAGATTAACCGAATCCGTGATATGACTGAATATAATGAAATGAAGCTGCTGATGGGCGGAGTTCAGGAACTGGCAGATATCAATGGCGACCGCTGGGAAGATCTCCAGGATGGATTATGGGGGGAGATTCAAGAAGCCATCGAAAGAGCAGCCCAGAGCGGGCAAACCCAGGTTATCAATGTTTCTGCCAGTATTATGGCCGAAGGGACAGAAACGCATGAAAGTACCGCTATGGCCTTTGATGTTTTACGCCAGCTAAGCCCCCATTTAACTGATCCCCGGCAGGATTTAGAAAAGGCCTTTCAATGGTGGTCAGATCGGTTTGAGATCGCCACAGGTGTCAGATTCAACGTAGACTGGGAAGATGAGACGGGTGATGCACCTCCCGCCACCACCGCTTCCAACGGAACTCCGCTGGTTTCAGGGACGCAGAACAACTACACCGAAGAGGGCTACGCCGGACAGTTCCGGTTTGGAGTTGACCCGGGAGTACCAAGCCGCTCAGTCACAATGACAGCCGGTCCACCTCCCCCGAGCGGACTGAACGATTCAATGATTACCATAGGCAACACAGTTTTCACTCCTGAAAATCCCCACGCACCCTGGGGTGATGATGGCGACCCGGATACCGAAAGTTTCCGGTTTGTTGCCAAACACACCGTAGGTCTAGCCCTGGGCTGGCCCCAGGTTGCAGCTATTCCAGAGGAAAACACAGTGATGGATCTCGATTTTGGATCCCACAGACATGCTCACGAACTAACCGGTGAAGTTGAAGAGGCTGTCCTGCAGCAGTTATTTAACACGCGTGAAACACAACTTGTAGGGGACGGTACAGGACGTGCAACCTTCCACGTAGGAGCCAACCGGGACGACGTCATTACTGTCGAATTTGAGCGGGTTGATGCGCGCACATTAGGAGTCTGGTGTACAGATCTAACCACCCGGGACCGGGCTAACCGATCGCTGGAACAGATCGACCAGGCGATCGAAGAACTGCTTACACAACGAGGGCGGCTGGGGGCTTCCGAAAACCGCTTAAAAAAAGCGCTTGATTTTAGCGGTAATTTGGGAGCTAACACCAAGATGGCCCGCAGCAAAATAACCGACACCAATATGGCCCAGCAGATAAGCGAGCATACCAGATCTTCAATCCTGGCGGGCCAGGGGGCAAATGTCCTGCGAACCAGTCAATTAAATATAGAGATGGCCCTGCAGTTAATTTAACCCCCTGAAAACAGCGGTTACCAGGATCTACTGTCTAATAGGCAGTAAGATCTTCTTTGACATCAATCGCGGCCTGAGCAGCAGCCAGCCGGGCAATAGGCACCCTGTATGGACTACAACTCACGTAATCAAGGCCGTTGGCATGACAGAACTTAACCGAAGATGGTTCGCCGCCATGCTCACCACAGATACCAACCTTCAGAGCTTTACGAGTCTGACGACCACGGGTAACACCCATCTTAATCAACTCACCCACTCCACTGCGGTCGATTACGGCAAATGGGTCCTCCGGTAAAATTCCCTCATACTGGTAGTATTCAAGGAACTTAGTAGCATCATCCCGACTGATACCAAAGGTTGTCTGGGTAAGATCATTTGTACCGAAGGAGAAAAACTCTGCATGTTGAGCTATTTCAGCAGCTAAGACGGCAGCCCGGGGAAGCTCAATCATTGTCCCAATCTTATAATCGATTGTCCGTTCAGCCTCGCGCAGAACTTCCTGACAGATCTCATCGACATTTTCCCGCAAGATCTCTAATTCACGGGGTACACCGACGAGAGGAATCATAATCTCCGGTTGAACATCAACCCCATCCTGGGCGACATTAACAGCAGCCTCCATTATTGCCCGGGTCTGCATCTCATAAACTTCGGGATAAGAAATTCCCATCCGGCAGCCACGGTGACCAAGCATTGGATTAAACTCCTCAAGATTAGCAACAAGCTGTTTGATCCTTTTAAGGGATGTTCCCAGGTTATCAGCAACCCGCTGCTGTTCAGCCTCTTCCTGCGGCAAAAATTCGTGAAGAGGTGGATCGAGCAGTCGGACAGTAACTGGCAACCCATCCATTGCTCTAAAGATTCCTTCAAAATCCTTTCGCTGTTCCGGAAGCAGAGCATCCAGAGCCGTGCGATATTCAGGCAGGGTTTCTTCCAGCTGTTTCCTGACCTTTTCAAGAGCTGCCTCCAGCTCTTCAACTTTATTACTCTGGGCTGTTTCTATCTCGTTAACCAGTTTTTCCTCCTGAATCCGCAACTCCTGAACATCAGGTGCGGCAAGAATCATCTGGCGAACATAATCGATTCTGTTATCTTCGAAGAACATATGCTCAGTCCGAGTCAGTCCAATCCCCTCAGCACCGAACTCCCGGGCCAGTCTGGCATCATCCGGGGTATCAGCATTAGTTCGTACGCCAAGCTCACGGTACTGATCGGCCCAGCTCATCAGCTCTTCAAACTCACCGGTAAGCTCAGCCTCTGTCATCTCCATCTTACCGATAAAAACCTCGCCGGTACCACCGTCGATGGTAAACCATTCACCGGCCTCATAAGTTTCACCGGCGACCTCGACAGTTTTAGCTGCATAATCAATATTCAAAGCTCCACAGCCGGCCACACAGGGTTTACCCATACCACGGGCCACAACCGCAGCGTGAGAGGTACCGCCACCACGGGAGGTCAAAATACCCTCAGCGATATTCATACCACCAATATCTTCCGGTGAGGTTTCATGCCGGACCAGCAGAACTTTTTCTCCCTGCTCAGCAAGCTTTTCCGCTTCGTCAGATTCAAGAACTATCTTACCACTGGCGGCACCCGGACTGGCACCCAGTCCAACTGCAACCGCCTTATTCTCTTGCTTAGCCTCAGGATCGATCATCGGATGGAGCATCTGATCCAAACGTGACGCCTCCACTCTATCCAGAGCTTTCTCCCTGCT
The DNA here is from genome assembly GCA_003557545.1 of bacterium. Classification (GTDB taxonomy): domain Bacteria; phylum T1Sed10-126; class T1Sed10-126; order T1Sed10-126; family T1Sed10-126; genus PWOD01. The sequence continues at coordinate 4,465 of PWOD01000050.1, forward strand.
AATAATTCCTTCTTCAGAAAGATCATGAGCGATCTTAACCATTGCCGGAGCTGTCCGCTTACCGGTTCTTGTTTGAAGTATATAGAGAACGCCACTCTGAACGGTAAACTCAATATCCTGCATCTCCTGGTAATGGGTCTCCAGTCGATCAAAAACATCAGCCAGCTCCTGGTAAATTTCCGGCATTTCCTCTTCCAGGGTAGCGAACTCTGTCTTGCCCGATTTTTCACGCTCATAGCTGTTTAGAGGGCGGGGTGTTCTGGCACCCGATACAACATCTTCGCCCTGGGCATTCGGCAGATATTCACCGGTATGTTTCTTTACTCCATTGGCCGGATCACGAGTAAATGCTACTCCTGTTGCACAGTTTTCACCCATATTACCAAAAACCATCGTCTGAACGTTAACAGCAGTTCCAACATCATGGGGAAGATTATTAATCTCTCGCCATTTAACAGCACGATCATTATTCCACGATTCAAAGACAGCAGTAATTCCGCCCCAGAGCTGTTCAGCAGGATCATCCGGGAACTCCTCACCGGTCTCCTCGCGGTAACATTTTTTGAACTGATCAACCAGATCTTTCCAGTCATCAGCCGTAAGTTCGGTATCATCCTGCACATCAAGAGCCGCCTTTTTTTCAGCAATCATCTCTTCAAAAACATCACCGTCTATCCCCTTAACAACATTCCCGTACATCTGAACAAACCGGCGATAACTATCGTAGGCAAATCGGGGATCATCAGACTGTTTTATCAGCCCTTTAACCGAAACATCATTAAGACCCAGGTTAAGCACGGTATCCATCATCCCGGGCATACTTACGGGAGCACCGGACCGCACACTGAACAACAGTGGATCATCCGGATCACCGAACTTCTTCCCCATTAATTTTTCTATACGTGCTATGTACTCCTTCACAATACCATCCAGTTCTTCTGGATACTGACGGTTATTCTTATAATATTCCCGGCAGACCTCAGTAGAGATGGTAAAGCCCGGGGGAACCGGAACTCCTATACTACTCATCTCTGCCAGATTAGAACCTTTTCCGCCAAGCAGGTGAGCAAGGTCAGCCCCACCTTCAGTTTCTTCTCCACCAAATAAAAAAACCAGCTGATTATTTCCCACTGTTTCACCAGTCATGCTAACTACCTCCTGAAAAATTAAACTAAACATCTAATTTCAAAAAAATTACCGTATCTCTGATTAAAAAATTACCAGAGGAAATTTTAGCCTATTGAAGCGATTAAGTTAACCCTCATCAGGGGTAAAACTAAAGTTTTTTCAAAATATTCTGCTAATTTCTACTTTTCAACCGGATCTTCCGGTTAAGAGATCAAAAAATCAGTACAAACCACCATAAAATCGTTCGTGAAAAATAGATTTTTCCCTCTATTAAGAAATCCAACCAGGAAGGTGACTCTACAAACTAAGGAGTCAGAAAGTTACCTTCAGAGACCGACGTTAAATCTTAAATTATAACGGTTTACTTCAGCGAACTCAGCCTCCGCCACAATCCCCCACAGTCCCATGGAAAACTGGGTCCCGAGGAAAAATTTACTTTCAGTAGAGCTGTAATCATCCAGATCGATCGTATCCATATCCGGATCAGCCTCAATTCTCGTAAGTCCAACACCGGCATAAGGAGTCAACAGAACAAATCCTTTACTAACCGACAAATCAACCCCGTAACTGGTCATATCAAGCTCAGACACACCAGTGAGACGACTACCGCTGAGCCGCAGAGAAACAGCTGGAGTCACCGGTCCTCCCTGGACAACCGCATATTTAACAGCTCCACCGAGCAGTTTAGCATTACCCCCGGGGACCATCGAATATGAAGCGGTCAGATCAACACCGTAGGGTAAACCCTTGGCCGCATAAATTCGTGGAAGGAATAAAAAACTGGGCGCGTTACCACCAAACCCCTCATCCATATAGGTGGCACTTTTAAAGTTGGTCATCGACAGATCAACTCCCAGATCAAACCCAACTAAACCACGAGTGGCCGCCGGATCAAGCGGCGCATGACTGAGGGCCAGCCCCAGATCACGAGCAAAATCATCAAACAGATCCTGATCGGTGAATTCCAACTCAATATCTCTGGCCTGCAATGGACTCAAACTGACCAAAAACAGCCCGACCAGCAGCAACAGCGTCAATCGTTGGAGAAACTTAGCAGATATTTCCATTAATAACACTTCCTCAGAAAAATTTTCCCAGCCTGTCAATCGTAGAATCAACGGTAAATAACCCTAAAAAATAATTTTCAATTAGGAACCAGTAGTTTAATTTTACCGCATGGATCGCCAGGAGTCAAAGCAGCATTACAAAACAGTTGGCGGCCGAACCAGTCAGACAAACAAGGATACTATCCATAAAAAAACCGATAACCCCGACAGCGCAGCCAGCAGATCCAACAGCGGACCACTGGCCCGGTCAGGATCAATCGCAATTTTTTCAATTAAAAAGGGCACTATGGAACCAACAAAAGTTGCCATAAAAATCGTCGAAAGGAGCGCCAGCCCTACTCCGACTGAACCGATCAGACTTGCTCCGGTGGTACTCCAGCCAAGCCGATAAACCTTCCAGCACCAGAGCGAAGCCCCGGTTAAAAACCCCAGGAAAACTCCCGGGCCCAGAGCTGTATAGAGAGGATGAACAACTAACTTCCGTATGATGGTTTCACGGGAGGAGTCAACCAATCGACTCATCTGATCTGTGCAGGCAGTTGTCTGCCGAGCAGTCAGTCCAGACAGGGCCAGGATTAGAGGTATGAAATAAATAAAATAGTTTTCAACCGGCTCCGGCCGGTAAAAATAATAAAAAATCGCAGCCATCAAAAATCCGCCAAGGGCAACAATTACCAGCCATGGTAACCGCAGTGCGAGATTATTCCAGAAAGAGGTGGTTTCACGAACGGGACAAAAATCATAATCAAGCAAACTTATTCCCTGCAACCGCAGATGGGAACAGATATGCCGGTGCTCCAGCAGCTCCCGATAAATCCGGGGTGTAATCACCCCGGCCAGCCGTCCCTGATAATCGATCACCGGAAGTTCAAATAGATTATATTTTTCCATCTTTTCCACCACGGCCGGGATCGGGCTATCAACTCTCACCCGAAAGGGCTCAGGATCAATAAAATCACGTAATCGTTTGAAAGGTGCAGCCCCCAGGAGAGATTTTAAAGGAATAGCGCCGGTCAGACACGCATCTTCGTCCACTGTATAAAGATAGTTAGACCTGCCAGTCATATATTCGGCATTTTTAAGGATTTCCAGACTGTCATCGACGGTACTATTCTCATCTAGCCCCAGATAATCGGCCGTCATCACCGCACCTGCCGAGTTCGTCGGATATGCTCCAAGATCAATTAAATCCAGCCGCAGCCGGGGATCAGTTAGATCGGCCAGGAGTCTTTCCTGCTCTTCACGACCAAGGATAAGAAAAGCATCAACCGCTTTATCAAGCGGCAATTGAGGAAGATAATCACTAACCCCCATATGAGGAATTTCTTGCACCAGCCGAACAAATAATCCAGCCGGCAAAAGAGCTATTACAGCGGTTTTTGATGGCTCGGGGATAGCCTTGAAGAGCTGGCATCTCCTCTTAAGTGGTAGGTTTTTCAGCAGCCGTGCGATATCACCAGGATGGGCTCTATTTAATAGATCGGCGAGGTTATCACTATCTTCGCAGTTCAGAGATTTTTCCAGCTGTTTCCATAAATCGGTTATCGTCTTATCCATCCCGAATACCCTCCTCGCCGTACTGGACGTCGATAAATCTCAACCGGGCAATCCCTGGCACCCGACGGCTGATCGTCATAAACTCACAACTCAGAAAAATCAGCTATCCAATTAAATAGTTCTTCGACAGCCGACAGCGTCGCCTTCCGATTGTTCTGTAAATCCAGCTCCTGGCAGTTAACCATGACCGAGTCAAAATAATTATTAATCGGTCCAACCAGTTCTTTGATCACTGCCAACACCGTCCGGGGCGAGTCTTCTTCCAGAGCTTCTAACAGTCTCGGACGAAGATTATTAAGAGTTTTCCACAGTTCAACTTCAGCCGGATCAGCAAACAGCTCAGGCTCAGGAGAAGAGCTAATAGAGTCTTCTGCAAGAATATTGATAATCCGTTGAGCAGCGGTTACAACTGAATCCAAGCCGGCCCTGTCCTGCCAGTCGGCCAACCAGTTCAAACGCTGCAAAGCGGTCAGGGGGTCGGCACCATGAAAATTCAAGACAGCCTTTACATGACTATCGGGAAAATTCTGTTCAGAACGCAACAGCTGGTAAAACCTTTCATTAATAAATTCCAGAAGTTGTGAGCTGGTTGAAGGTTCAACAACGGTTCCCTGTTTTTCATACTGGCCAGCCACTCGACTAATGGCTAATTCCAGATTGCAGGGGATCTCACCATCGATAATAATTTTCAAAATAGCACGGGCATCACGCCGTAGACCATAAGGATCAGAAGAACCGGTAGGTCGCTCACCCAGAGCAAAAAGACCGACCAGTGTGTCAAGACGATCAAACAGGGCCA
>PWOD01000002.1 GCA_003557545.1 bacterium
CAGATGTATTCTCACCAGGTGCTGGAGGCGGTGCGGTTGTTTCTTAATTTCGAGTTTGATTCCCGTGATTATGTTATTTTACTTTTGTGCGGTCAGACTGAATTCAGGAAAAGACTGCGTTATGCAGTGTATGAACCATTGGTGCAGCGGGTAACAACACAACATCAGTTCACCGGACTTACTGCCGGGGAGATCGAGCCGTATTTAACCCATCGCCTTGCAGTTGCCGGAGTAGCCCATCCTCTGTTTGAACCTGCTGCTGCAGAATTTATTTACCAGGTAACTAAAGGCATTTTCAGGAAAATAGATTTACTCTGTATGCAGAGCCTTCAGAGGGCGGCTGAAGAAAAACTGAAAATGGTGGATCAACCAACCGTCGAGCAGGCCTTGAAGCAAAACTTCTGGGCTTAAAATTTCAAATATTACTGATGAATTTGATAAAGGGAGGTGATAATTTAAATTTCTTTTCCCGCTCTTAATTCGATAAATTACACGGGATTATCGTGAGACGTTACAGGATGTGCCGTGGATGACGGCGGAAACGGGGGGGGACATCGATTACAACGCCGTTTTCTATCGCACGGCGGAATATTCGGTTCGGGATCATGACAGAGAAGTCACCGTTTAAGATTGGATACCTGAAAGAATTTCATCGTGAATTAAAGAAGCTTAAGAAAAAATACCGTTCGCTAGACGGGGATTTGAAGACCTTTATTAATACCCAGCTTGAATTATTTCACAAGCGGGGAATTGACAACGATGGAATCAAAGAGTTGACCTACGTTATAAACCAAAAATTCAAGCTTTATAAGGCGGTTAAATTCACCTGTGATTCATTGGGAGGACGTGCCTCAAAGTCAGGGATAAGGGTCATTTACGCTCATGCTGAGTCGACCGACGAAATCGAGTTTATCGAAATCTATTATAAAGAGGACAAGGACAATGAAGACCGCGCTCGGGTGATATGTTATTACGATAAATAGGGTGGTGAAGTGACTGCGGCTGTGTCATCAAGGCCCCTATGCTCTGCTCCGATGACCGGGATGAGTTAGCAAAAGACTTACCGTCAAGCCTCTATTCTTGAAAGAACGGTAAAAATGATAGAATTTCCAATTGAATAGTTACCCCTGTTTTATGGAATGATATGCCCTTATGGAAGGGACGAGTCTATAGAGGCTGTGTTTTGTTTTTAAGGAGGGCGCTTGGTTTGGGATTTAGACACTACTATTTATGTTTTCTTATCTGAAAATAGTTTGTGAAAAATATTTAAAGTAAGGTTAATATTACAACTCCTTCCATGACCGGTTTATTTAGTGAGGGTTTGCCCCATAATGAGGGGAGGTATTTCAAGCTAAAATTTTAACAATTATATGGATTATGTAGAAATTATGGTGTTGGCAAATGGTTATCTAAGGACGATTGTTGAGAAATATTTTGGCTAAAATAGGGGGTAGAGATGAAACAGTGGTATGAACTATTATTTGAGAATTGTGGAAAAAAATATGATGGAGAGAGTTTTACCCGGGGAACAATGGGAGAGTGTGATTTTATTGAGCACGAGATAGGTTTTGACAGATCTGTGAAAATTCTGGACATTGGGTGTGGGACGGGCCGGCACTCAATTGAACTGGCCAAACGAGGGTACAATATTACGGGGATAGATTTATCTGATTCACAGTTGAACAGGGCCCGAGATAAGGCTGAAAAACAGGGACTAAAAATTGATTTTTGGAAACATGATGCAAGAAAGTTGCCGTTCAATGATGAGTTCGATCTGGTGATAATGATTTGTGAAGGAGCTTTTCCTTTGATGGAGACAGACGAGATGAACTACGAGATACTAAAGAATGGCACAAAAGCGTTAAAAACAGACGGAAAGTTGATTTTTACTACGCTCAACGGGCTGTTTCCTTTGTATCATTCGATTGAGGAGTTCTGTGAGGCTAATTCTGAGGTGGGGAATGCGACTTATCGAGACAATAGTTTTGATTTGATGACGTTTCGTGATTACAATATTACTGAGGTTGAAGATGATGACGGTAACAAGCTAATACTGGAGTGTAACGAACGGTATTATGTGCCGAGCGAGATTTCATGGCTGTTGAAAAGATTGGGATATCAAACCATTGATATTTTTGCTGCAAAGTCAGGTGCTTTTTCCAGAGATGATAAACTTACCACAGAGGATTTTGAAATGCTGGTTGTTGCTGACAAATGATTGGCAGGAGTTGTTTTTGCTCGGTTAACTTTCGGAGACAAGTTATGAAAAAATGAGTTGTCATATTATCAGTGTGAAATATAATAAGAATTGGTTGAGTAATGTTTGAGTATAAGTAAAGTTTGTTTAAAAATTTTTTCTCAGGAGGTATAAGGATGAGAAAAGAAAATATAAGGTGGTTCTCCGGGTTGTTAATTTTTTTGGGATTTATTTTGCTGGTTGCCGGAACCGTTGAGGGTAGTGAGGTTGTTACAGGTTGGGAGCCGCGGTTAAATTTTGCAACGGAGGATGGTAGTTTTAGTATGAATCTAGGGGGGCGACTCCAGCCTCGATATGAATATAAACAGATTGAAGGATCTGAAAACCTCAGTACTTTTGATTTACGGCGGGCGTGGCTGGAATTTAACGGTCATCTCATAGAAGAAAATTTGACCTGGCAAGTTATCGCTGACCTTGGTAATGAAAGGCTGTGGAATGGTTGGATAGATTATAGGCTATCTGATTTACAGGCTTTTAGGGTGGGGCAATATGATATTCCCTGGGGCTGGGAGCGAAGGACTTCGAGCAACCGACATCTGTTTACTGAACGCTCGGTGGCAAATAATAATTTTCAATGGCCCACCGGCGGTGGGGATGTGGGTGTTCAAATGCATGGCGCTCGCGGTCGAGTCAGTTATGAGGTGGGGGTCTTTTCTGGTGAAGGACGGTTATTTGACCGGGCTGACACCTTTTCCCAGGGGAATCTGTACACTGGCCGTTTAGAATACAGTCTGCTGGGTGGTGACGCAAAGCCGGAAGCGATAGTTGTTCCAGTTCCTGAAACAAATCTGGCTCTTGGACTGGGGGCGTATCAAACAAACCGCAATTATCTACGAGATTGGTCAGGTGATGGTTCGGATAGCGGGGCCGAGAAAGCTAGAGTATATACGGCAAATCTCTCTTTTCAGCATAATCGTTATACAGTACAACTGCAGGGTTTTTCCCGAGATGTAGATCCTGATGGCGGTGAAAATTATCGGGGTAGGGGATATACTATTGGAGCCGGAGTATTGCTCCAACCTGAAAATTTTTTTCTTGCAGCACGGTTTTCTTCTTCCGATCCTAACCGGGATAATTCTGAGTTGAAACGTCGACAGTCATATCTGGGCTTACAGTGGTATCATTCGGGTCATAGGTGGAAGACGCATTTTGAAGTGGGTCGGGAGGAAGAGCGTAATAGTGATGGATGGGAAGAAACTGACATTTTTCGTATTCAACAGCACCTGTCCTTTTAAGTAGTTGAAAATCGGTCTTCGACGAGGACTTCCGGAACTAATTCAAAAGCAATTTTCAACAAGAATTTCAGAAATCGGTTTATGCGGATTTAAAACCAGACCCGGTGGTTCGGATTTTATTTCGGTCATAGTAATATAGCCTGGCTAGAATTATCTTCTCCAGTTTTATCCTCAATACTCTATCTAAACAACCCATGCAATCATTCACAATTGTGAATATCTACATGGGTTTTTGGGGGAGCGGGTTGGTTCTTTTTATCGTAGTGGAACTGTCCCTTTACCAGCGGGGATTACAGGATTAATTCGAGACGTTACAACATTGCCAACAGTTTAATTCAGATAAAATAACGGACTAACTTAACCTCCGAGGTGTTGGTATACCACTGGTTAAAAAAAAAAATAAAACTTACAGAATTAGTTTGATGTGGTAATTCCATGGGAGTATAATAGTTAGATAAGGTCATTTATATATTTATAGGGGGGTAAGATTATTTTGAAAAATAGCTATGCTGAGCATTTTAAAATGTTGGTTTTTGTGTTGATCGTGGGATTTTTTCTGGTGGTAAATGTTTCAACAGTTTTTGCTCAGACTACCCCGGATGTCTATTTTGAGTTTGATTCAGATAGTGGTTCTATTACAAAATATTATCCAACCGGGATAAGTGGGGACTCCCCGGAAATTCTTGCTCCGGTAATTCCCCAGGAGATTAACGGGGTGCCAGTAGAAATTATTGGCGGTTGGTGGAACAACCCGAGTTTCGCTAATATGAATTTAACTGCTGTAACTCTTCCTGATTCGCTTGTCCAGATCAATGATTATGCTTTTCGGGATAATAATTTTACTACGCTGACAATCCCCGACCAGGTTTTGTCTATTGGTATGAGAGCTTTTGAAAATAATGCTCTCGTGGAATTAAATCTTGGGACAGAATTAATTGAAATTAGTAATAATGCCTTTGCGAATAATCTTTTGACTACCATCTCATTTCCACCAAATATTACGACGATTGACCAGGGAGCTTTCAGTCAGAATCAGTTGACGTCTGTTATAATTCCTGACGCTATTACCGAGATTTCTGGGGCTGCTTTTAGTAATAACCAGTTGACTACGGTGACACTCCATCCGGAGATTACCGCCATAGATGGGTCTGCCTTTGCCGATAATGATATTGCTCAACTGACAATACCGGATAGTGTGACAACTATCGGTGGGTACGCTTTTCGTAACAATCAGCTGAGCCAGCTAATAATCCCCGACCAGGTTAGCAATATTGGGCCTTATGCTTTTAAGAACAATAACCTTTCAACAGTCATAATTGGTGATTCTGTTGAACAGATTGGGCTTGATGCTTTCCGTGACAATCAGCTTACAGAATTAGTGCTTCCAGATAAGATTTCATTGATTAGCGAGGGAGCGTTTCGTAATAATAATATTGTAGAAATAGTGATTCCTGATCTGATAACTGAAATAAACGACTGGGCTTTCTCAGAAAACAATTTAACCACGGTGGTTTTTCACCCCCAGCTGACTGCGATTGGCCGTCATGCTTTTGCTGATAATGCACTGTCTGAACTAACACTTCCCAGTAGTATTAACACAATTGGTGATAATGCCTTTCGAGGAAATTTATTAGAGCAGATCGAGCTGCTTGAGTCGATAACAGTAATTTCATCCTACATTTTTTATAATAATCAGTTGACTGAAGTTACAATTTCAGATTCGACAACGTCGATTGGAACCGGCGCGTTTGCCTATAATAATTTGACTGCAATAGAGCTTCCTGAAACACTTGAAACCATCTGGGATGAAGCTTTTGCCTGGAATGCTTTAACGGAGGTAGAGATTCCTGATGCTGTTTCTCATATTGGCTCACAGGCGTTTGTCAGCAATAATCTCACGACAGTTCAGCTTCCCACTTCCCTCAGTACGATCAATTTTGCAACTTTTGGGTTTAATGAATTAACAGAGGTGATAATTCCTGACTCAGTAATCGAGATCAGGCAAGCATCATTTGGAAATAATCAGATTACTGATCTGACAATTCCAGATTCGGTTACTACTATCGCCTGGGGAGCGTTCAGTTCTAATGAGCTAACTACCCTGACGCTTGGCAGCGCGGTTGAGGAGATTGGGGATGGGGCGTTTCGAGGCAATTCATTAAGCTCATTGACCATTCCTGATTCTGTTGTAACCATCGGAAAAGAAGCGTTTCATTTTAACGAGCTTGTAGAGTTGAATCTGGGCAAATCAGTCGTGGAGATCGGGGAGGAGGCTTTCGCTTATAATTCTCTAACGGAAGTGGCACTGCCGGATTCCGTGGTTGAAATCGGGGATGGGTGTTTTTTCTTCAATGATTTGATAAAGCTGCGAATAGCTGCTGATGTATCTGTTGGAGATGAGCGTTCTGCTGGCAATCACGGTAACTTTAAAGCTGACTATGCAGAGAATAATCTTCGGGCTGCAACTTATCTGTGGGATGAAGCCGCTGAGAGATGGATTCATGATTTTACCCTGCTTGTGGATATTCAGGGGACAGGTTCTGTGATGATAAATCCGCAAGCTGATAGTTATATTTATGGAACTCAGATCGTTCTTACCGCGGTTGCCGATACCGCCTGGTTGTTTTCTGAGTGGGCTGGTGATTTGAGCGGAAGCGACACTGTTATTATCTTGATGATTGATGGCAATAAAAATGTTACGGCTAAATTTGTTAGTGAAAGTACAGCTATTTTTAAGAATACCGTCTACTCCTGGCCTAACCCTCTGCGGCCTGTTGCTGGAGTTTCAAAGCCGGAGTTGAATTTTAATGTACCTGATAGTTTTGGAAATTCTGTGCGGGTGAAGATCTATGATCTGTCCGGTCGCCGGTTTTTTGCTGAAAGATTTTCTCTTCAAACAGCCCGCGACCTTACCGTCCGGCCGAAGCTGGCCAGCGGCACCTATATTTTTGTTGTTAGCGGTCGCGGCAAAAGCTCTTCTGATCGGTTTACGGTTATCCGCTAAAAGGTGACTTTCCTCTGGAAGGTTCGAAATAAGATTTTAAACCAGCCACTTGATTTTCAGTTTGGTTCAGCGGCAGATAGCTGTTGTAAAAATTTTAACAGGCTGTCTTGCACTGAGCTTTGCGGGGATAAAATCAAAATTCTATATTTTTTGAGCAATATTTGAAATAATATGTAGATTCAAGATCCAGATAAAATACTGAAACTGGGGATAAGATGGATCTACACCTGGCAGCCAACTATGATTTAGAACTAATTGATAAGGTTGCAGATGGTTCAGTCAGTACTGTTTATGGTAAATGTCGAGAAGATTTTGTGGGTGGTGGTAGAGCCTCATACATGGGTAAGCAGATCGGGTTTACAGAGCTGGCTTGGTATATTCGCAAATTGAAAGAGAGAGGGCTTGAATTTTCTTATCTGCTGAACAGTTCCTGTTTGGGCAATAGAGAGTGGAATCGCTGTGGCCAGAAGAAGCTTCAGCGGTTTCTGAAGAATTTACTGCAAGCTGGTGTGGAAAGGGTTACTGTTTCTACACCATTCCTGTTCAAATTAATAAAAAAACGTTATCCGGAGATAAAGATTACGGTTGGTATTTATGCCCAGGTGGATACAGTTGAGCGGGTGAAGTTCTGGGATGAGCTGGGTGCTGACGCAATCACCCTGGAGTCTTTTTCGATCAATCGAGATTTCAAACTATTGGGTAAAATCAGGCAGTCAACTGATAAGGAGTTGATTTTGCTTGCGAATCATATCTGTCTGTTAAATTGTCCGCTGCAACCTTACCATCAGAACTGTTTTTCCCACGCTTCAACTTTGGCCCCTGATTTCTTTGTTGATTACTGTTATCTGGAGTGCAACCGGCGGCGTTTTGACAATCCAGAAAGTTTTATTTCATCACAGTGGATCAGACCGGAAGATATTGGTAGATACATCGATATGGGATATGAAACCTTCAAATTATTAGAGAGAGATCTTCCGTCTGAAGTGCTGCTGAACCGGGTTAGAGCTTATGAGAAGCGTCAATACCGGGGGAATCTAGCCGATTTATTGGTTTCTCATTCGTTTGGCCGACCAAAGATAAAAGCGGGTTTCAGATATTTTTTGAAGCAGTTATTTCAGGCCCCTTTAAAATCTTTGTTGCAAGCCAGAAAATTTATGCAGAGGCAGGGGTTGCTGTATAAGCTTGAGCAGCCGCCGGTAAATATTAAAGCTGATCAAATCCCACCAGATTTTCTTGATAGAGTGGTTGAAAGAGATTGTCTGAACAGCTGCTGCAGTGAGTGTGGTTTCTGTAAGAAGGTGGCAGAACGAGCGGTGGAGCTGGCGGAAGATGGTCGACTAGCAGAGTATTCTGCGATGATCGAACAGCTGGAGAGTGGTGAGTTCTGGAATGTTTAACTTGATGAACCGGGAAGTTGAACGTCAGGAGATTATCGATGGTCCCGGGGCATCGATAAAAATCCTTGAAAAAAGTTATGCGTTAATGGAGGAGGTTAACCGGTATTACGGAGGAAGTTATGTGATCTGTTCTTTTTTGAAAAAAGAATACAGTTCTGGGCGGATAACTGGTGGAAAACCGACGCGGATACTTGATCTGGGTAGTGGCAGCTGTGACCTGCCGGCAGCGGTGATAAAATGGGGCAAGAAAAACGGCCGTGAGATTGAGTATACCTGTCTGGAAACTCAGCAAGCGGCGATAGATCGAGCCCGTAAAGCCGGCCGTCTGGGTCTTCAGATTCGGATATTAAAAGAGGATTTGTTCGCCTATCAACTCTCTGAAAAATATGATTATGTTACGGCCAGTATGGTAATGCATCATTTTGATTATCCGAAGATTTTGGAGATTTGCCAGAAATATCTCGACTGTGTGACAGGGGCTTTAGTAATAAATGATCTGATAAGAAATCCGCTTTTTTATTTACTTACCTCTATGAGAACAGCATTCATTAACCCGGGAGTCAGGCATGACGCGCTACTGTCGATTAAGAAAGGTTTTGCCAGGCGAGAGTTGGAAAGATTAGCGGCCGACCTTCCAGAATTTTCAGTTGAAACTGTTACCAAACCATTATTTAGAATCAGAACGGTTATTCGAGCAAAGGGAGATTAAGATGAGTCTTTATATAAATCAAATTGGAACAGCAGTACCAGATTTTTCTGTTACCCAAGAAGAGGCCTTTGTCCATATGCAGAAGTTTTTTGATTTATCTGAAAAAGAGCGTCTCTGGTATGGCAAACTTTTTCGTCAGAGTCCGATAAAAAAACGGCATGTGGGTTTGGATAGTGTTGAAGATATTACGAGGAATAACCAGGATCAACTGGTAGAAAGATTTAATATCCAGGGCCGGCGAGTGGCGCGCCGGGCTGCCCGGAGATGTCTTGAAGTGACCAACTTGGCCGCTACGGATATTGCCCGGCTTACAGTTAATACCTGTACCGGTTATTTATGTCCGGGGTTGACGTCCTACCTGGTAGA
>PWOD01000079.1 GCA_003557545.1 bacterium
ATGCAGAGACAGTCAGCCCCTGCAGCCTCCGCCACCTTTAAACTCTCCAGCGCATAATCAGGATCATCAAGATAGGCATCAAAGAAATGTTCGGCGTCATAAATGACTTCCCGCCCGGCCTGTTTTAGATAACGTATGGAGCTATCGATCATTTCAAGGTTCTGCTCGATATCAATCTTCAAAGCATCTTCTACGTGAAGTTTCCAGCTTTTACCGAATATCGCAATAGATTCCGTTTCAGCTTCTAAAAGAGCCTGTAGATTCGGATCATCCTCGGGACTGTTATTTACATGTCTGGTACTACCAAAAGCGGTCAGGGTTGAATGAGTTAATTTTTCTCCCTTCATACGGGAAAAAAACTCCATATCTTTGGGATTGCTTCCCGGCCAACCACCCTCAAGATAATCCACCCCCAGCTCATCCAGATATTTAGCTATACGCACCTTATCTTCAACTGAAAAGGAAATATTTTCCGCCTGTGAACCATCTCTAAGGGTCGTATCGTAGATTGCAATTTTCATCCTATCACCAACCTATAAATCGAACAGAGAATGGAGTATCTTAACCGATTGGTCAGCCCTGGCAGCCCGTACCAGTACCGATATCTTAATTTCGGAAGTGGAGATCGTTTCGATATTAATTCCAGCCTCTCCCAACGCCGTGAACAGATCTCTGGCAACCCCGGGATGATTGCGCATACCGGAGCCAACGACTGATACCTTGGCCACCTCATCATCCACGGTGAGCTTTGTTCCACAGCCCAGCTCAACCAGCTCATCAAGGGTCTCCAGAGCCTCAGCTGAATCAGTTCTACTTACCGTGAATGAAATATCATTCAAACTATCGCTGCTTACCGGACTGCTTTGAACAATCATGTCAACATTAATCTCCCGAGCAGCCAGCGCACCAAAAATTTTACCGGCCATTCCCGGCTTATCAGGGACAGCATGAACTGTAAATCTAGTTTGATCCTCATCCACCGTTACAGCTCTTACCTGCACATCTTCCATGACCTGATCACTTCCTGTTATTATTGTTCCAAGTTGTTTGTTAAAACTTGATCTAACATGTACCTCAACCTGAAATTTCCAGGCAACCTCAACAGCCCGAACCTGCAGAACTTCCGTCCCCAGGCTTGCCAGCTCCAGCATCTCTTCATAACCAATCCGCTCGATCTTTTTGGCCTCCGGGACCACCGCCGGGTTGGCCGTAAACACTCCATCAACATCTGTATAAATTTCACACTGATCAGCATCCAGAGCTGCCGCCAGGGCCACAGCGGTCGTATCAGAGCCACCACGACCAAGGGTTGTTACATCCAGATTTTCTGTAACCCCCTGGAAACCGGCTGCTATGACGATCTTCCCGGCTGCCAGTTCTGCTTTTATTCGCTCCCCATCAATTCCCAAAATCCTCGCACGGGTATGGGTTAAATCAGTCTGAATACCCAGTTGATGAGCTGTCAGAGCCGTTGCTCTCTTCCCTGCCTCCTCAACTGCCATGGCCAGCAAAGCACTACTTATAACTTCGCCGGTGGAAAGCAGGAGGTCCATCTCCCGTTTCGGTTGAATAGTAGAGACCTGATCAGCCAGTTCAATCAGCTCATCGGTAGTATCACCGAGGGCTGAAACAACCGCCAGTACCTGATGTCCCCGATCAGCCGTTTCAACTATCCGTTCAGCCACATTCTTAATTTTTTTTACATCTGCTACTGAACTACCACCAAATTTTTTCACATATAACGCCACTATTGTTCACACCTTTATAAATTAAACTTTCCACCTTCACAGTACCATGCCGCCAGTTTTTCCCAGCCCCTCGAAACAAAAGGGGCATTTTTGGCAGCTTTTTCAGTAAACTCCAGACTGTTAACCTCACCATCAACAATCAGAAAAGGGACAGGCTCTTTAACATGAGTTCTTTCCTGTATCGGGGTATAATGGTCAGGACCAAGGGCCAGGTTAAAAAACTCCCGTTGCCACTGTCGATAAACCGGTCCAACAATATCCCGATCGAATTTTTCAATCATCTCAAGCTTTAATTGTGCATTCCCATCATGGCCTGCCTCATCCGGTGCCTCCAGATGCAAAAAAACCAGACTGTCCGGTTCCAGGGCTTTAATTGCCGCCCGAGCCTTACCAAGCATATCGGTATCATAACCGCCGGTTGCACCGGGAACGGTCAGTTTCTGCATACCCACGGCACGCCCCAGACCATTAATTAAATCAACCCCGGCCACAACGCTACCGTTTAGATTATAACGCTGTTGTATGGCGGGAAGTGGTTGATAACAGCCACCACCCCAGGGCCAGATCATATTGGCCGGTTTCAATCCCGCCTGCCTCCGCTGCTGGTTCAACGGGTGTTCTTCCAGTATATCACGACTTTTAATCATTAGCTGCTTGAGCAGCTGACTGCCCGGCCCCCGGGGCCAGAGTTTTTCAACCGGACTACCCATTTGATCATGCGGACGAGCACAATCAAGAAGATCCAGGGCATCAGTAACCAGCAAACCTCGATATCCAAGCCCGGGATAGAAGGAAAAATCATCATTTCCCAGCTCCTCCTCCAGGTCAGCAAACAGCTGTTTTCCGAGGTCACCAGCAAGATTGCCAGCAGAATAATCAGCCAGCCTCCCCTGCTCGTCAACAAAGATCAGATTGCAGCGATAGGCAATCTCTCCCTCTACCAGATCGATCCCCAGGTTAAAAGCTTCCAGTGCCCCACGCCCCAGATAATATTCACGGGGATCATAGCCCAGCAACGCCATATTGGCAACTCCCGAATCAGCCGGACTTTCCGCTGGAATGTTTTGCAAACAGACAGTTCGGCCCTGACGGCAAAAACTGTCCAGATTAGGCGTTTCAGCTGCTTCCCAGGGAGTTTTACCATTAAACTCTTCCTGGGGCCAATCAGCCATTCCATCGGGAACTATAAGCAATGTTGGTGGACGACTCACTCCTGTTCAAAACCCTCTTCGATACGGACAAATTTTGGGGTCTGTCCAATATCTTCAAGTTGCGATATCTCTTCAAGGGCTGCTTGCATCGCACCTTCACGTGCCTCATGCGTGGTTAGAACAACCGGAACTAACCGGTCGGCAGAACGGCCCCGCTGAATTACTGTCTCAATACTAATATGATGTCGACCAAGAATCTCGGTCACTCTGGCCAGCACCCCGGGACGATCGACCGCACTAAGTCGCAGATAGTAACAGCTAACCAGTTGCTCAGTTGGCAGCAGTCTGGTTTTTTCCCAGGAATAATAAACTGCCGGAGTCGAATTAGTTTTCTGAGCGGCCAGTGATACCAGATCACTAATAACCGCTGTTGCAGTTGAGGGACCCCCAGCACCCTTTCCATATAACATTGAGGAACCGAGCTGAGACCCCTTCAAATAAACAGCATTGTATTCGCCAGTCACAGCAGCCAGAGCAGATTTCTGGGGAATCAAGGTTGGATGAACTCTAACATCAACCCGGTGATTAAATTTTTTAGCTATACCCAGTAGTTTTATCGAATAACCAAGCTGCCGTGCGTCCTCAAGAATCATCGGAGTTATTCCTTTTATCCCCTCGGTATAAACCGCATCAGGAGAGATATTGATGCCAAAGGCAAGTTCTGCCAGAATCGTCATCTTGTGGGCACTATCAAATCCTTCCACGTCAGCCGTAGGGTCAGCTTCAGCAAATCCCTTATGCCGGGCTTCTTGAAGTGCTTTATCAAACTCCAGACCACGATCTGCCATACAACTCAGAATATAATTGGTAGTTCCATTAATAATTCCGTAGATAGAATCCAGCTCTACACCTACAAGGGCTTCCCTGATCGTCCTGATGATCGGAATACTTCCTCCGACTGCCGCCTCAAAGCGCAGCCGGCCCTCCCCCTTACGGGAAAGTTCAAAAAAACTGCTTCCCTGCTTGGCCAGCAGCTCTTTATTTGCGGTGACCACATCAATCCCCCTGTTTAAAGCCTGATGAATAATTTTACCTGCCGGATCAACCCCGCCGATAAGCTCAACCAGAAGATCAAGCTCTTCCTGCTCAACCATATCAGCAGCATCTGAATAACAACTCTGGTTGTCCAGCATAGCTTTTCTATCTGAATCAATCTGGGGATCAGCAACCGCCGTTAAAGCCAGCTCAACCCCGGCCTTCTGGATGATCTGTTCACGATTTTTCAGCAATTGGCAGACCGTCTGCAAACCTACTGTACCGAGGCCTGCAACACCCACCTTGAGTTTTTTAACCATCATTATCAATCCTTTTATTAATAACCTGTAACCGGTCTAAAGCAATTATAAATTGCCAGGAACTAAGCCTGAAAATGGGTCAACCGAACAAATCTCTGGTATCGCTCATCCAGATCCCAGCTTTCCAGATCGGAAACACCCTTCACGCCAAACTCCTGAACAGCGAAAGAGGCTATTATATTACCATGAACAAGTGCAGATTTAAGTGTAGAAAAAGAAGTCCCACCAGAGCGGGCCAGATATCCCATGAATCCTCCACCAAAACTATCTCCGGCACCGGTTGGATCCTTAACTATACTAACGGGAAAACCAGGCAGGACAAACTGCCATTCACGTCCCACCATGAACACACCGTGTTCACCCTTTTTAATGATAACTATTGAAGGGCCAAGTTTTCTTAACTCCTGAGCTGCTTGAATTAAATTTGCTTTACCGGTCATCAGCTCTGCCTCGGTTGCGTTAAGAAAAAAGATATCGGTCTGTTTGAGAACCCGGGCCAGTTGTTCCGGTTTTCCTTCAATCCAGTAGTTCATTGTATCACAGGCAACCATCCTCGGACCATCCATCTGATCAAGCACTGAAAGTTGAACTTCAGGATCGATATTACCCAGGAAAAGAAAGGGTGTTGATCGATATTCTTCCGGTAGACAGGGGGCAAAATCAGCAAAAACATTAAGATCTGTGCGCTCGGTCTGGGCTTCCAGATCAGATTCATAAAACCCTTTCCAGCGGAAAGTTTTAGCCTTTTCTATCCGTTCAAGCCCCCGCAAATCAATCCCGCGCTGTTGTAATTTATTCAGCAAATTCTGATCAAAATCATCCCCCACAACACCGACCAGATTGACTTTTGAATAATGACTCGCGGCGAGGCTGAAATAGATTGCTGCCCCCCCGGGTTCCTCTTCCACTTCACCGTGAGGGGTTCTAATCGAATCATAAGCCACAGAACCAACAACCAGTAACTCAGACATTTTTAACATCTCCAACTTAATTTTAATCTACAGATTTTATCTAAAAATTACTCCAACTTACCTTTAAACCATTGATCAGAGAGATCCGATCGAAATCTAGTTACTCATCAAAACCGAGCAGATCGAGGGGATAGATTTTAATCGCTCACAAGATTAATCCAGTAATCATTAATTACTCCGGTGGCCACCATTTCATCAGCAAAATCATCGGCCTGAGATCGATTGGGAAACTGTCCCACAACTATTCTGTACCAGGTTTCCTGATTGACAGAAACTTCCCTGAGAGCGGCCGGATAACCCTGGTTTTCTAAATTTTCCACCTGGCTTTGTGCATTTTCCTGATTTTTACTGGAGGCCACAACGATCACGTGGAATTCCTCCAGTTCTTCCTCAGGCTCCGGCTGAACCTCAGGGGGCGAATCATCAGGCTCAGCCATCGGAGTTTCAGCCCGATCATCCGGCGTTTCGGTCGGCTGAATACCGCGGTCCTGCTGCCGTTTAACCGATTCTTCAACTTCAACATCTTGTGGAGATATCCCGAGATCTTCAGCGGTAATCCGCAGCCCCTCCTCCGGTTGTTCAGGTCGAGTATCTACCGGGGAATCATACTCCTCAAGGTCAGCTAATAATTCGGCCATCAAATCCTCCTGCGATGGTTGGTCGGCCTGAAAAGCCTGTTCTCCAGCATCAAACCCTCTATTATAACCATACTGATGACCAACCCAAAAAGCCAGAACCAGAAGAACAGCAAAACCGGCCAGCCCCCAGACCAGCGCTGTGGAATTAAACATCGAATTTTTATTTTTCCTTCTACTGTATCGTGGCATACCCAACCACTCCTTTCAGGTCTTAAACCAACTCAAATAATGACAGTTAAATTTTCGCCAAGCTCGCTTGATAGTTCATACAGACAATAGTTTCCCGGCCAGTTTTGCAGCCTTTTCCTGGAGATGTTCGAGAGAACCCGAATTATCGATAACCTCATTGGCCTGACGAACCTTTTTATCCTCTGGCCACTGAAGCCGGCGACGTCTCTCCAGCTCAGTTTCCGTCATTTCAACCCGCTGACTGATAAGATCCGGAGAGCTTACCACACAGACCGTCCAATCACAGAGTTTATCAATCCCCGCTTCAAACAGCAGGGGAGCATCTACAATATAAAACCCCTCCTGTGAAAGGTGGATAGTTTGCTCAATAAAATCAAACACAAGGGGATGCAAAATAGCCTCCAGCTTACGTAACTCATCAGGCTTTGTAAAGACCAGATCAGCCAGTATTGCAGGTTCTATATAACCTTTAGAATCGGTAATATAATTACCAAACTGATCCAGAACAAGATCATATCCAGACTGACCGGGGAGCATCATATCCCGAGCAATTGTATCAGCGTTGAGGTGATAGCCACCCTCATCAGCCAAAAACTTACTCAATGTAGTTTTCCCGGACCCGATCGATCCGGTAACACCAATAACAGGAGTTGACATAATAGCACTTCCAGAAATCAAACTTTATCCTTGCAAAAACGACCGCCTACAGACGATCAGTATCGAAGCGCAGCCAACAGCCAGTTTTATTAACTCACTATATTATTATAGCTTAAGAAAAAAACAAAAATAACCCGTTATTCAAACTACCGGCAGCAGCCCGACAAAACCAACTGAAGCTATTTGCTAACCTCAGACCAATCATAGCCAATCTTTATATTAACTTCGACAGGAACAGTAAGTTGGAAAGCATTACACATTATTTTTCTCAGTCGGCCAGCCAGTTCCTCCGCCTCCTGCAGCTGTACTTCCAGCAACAATTCATCATGAATCTGTAACAGCAATTCTGCGTTGAACTTAGCCAGTTCAGGGGGCAGTTCAACCATGGCTTTTTTTATCAGATCCGAGGCCGATCCTTGAATCGGAGCATTAACCGCGATTCTACGGGCGAATTGACGACGCATATATTTTTTACTGTTGATCTCATGAACATACCGCCTGCGTCCGGTCAGGGTTGTTACATAACCCTGTGATTTGGCCTGTTCAACAGTTTTATCAATATACTCTTTAACTCCGGAGTAACGCTGAAAAAATCTGTCTATGTAAGCTGCGGCCGCTTTTATATCAACCTCCAGATCACGAGCCAATCCATACTCACTCAAACCGTAAGCGATTCCATAATTAACCAGTTTGGCAATCCGACGATCGGCCCCGTCAACTTCATCCACTGATTTGCCACTAATTTCGGCGGCAGTTAAAGCATGGATGTCCTGGCCTTTTCTAAAAGCCTCAACCAGTGTTGAATCTCCCGAAAAATCTGCCAGCAAGCGAAGTTCAATCTGTGAGTAATCAGCCGCCAGCAGAATATAATCATCCTGCGAAGGGACAAAAGCGGCTCGAACTCTTCGTCCAAATTTTTCCCGTACCGGAATATTCTGCAGGTTTGGCTCACTGCTGGAAAGTCGACCGGTGGCAGTAACTGTCTGGTTAAATTTTGTGTGAAGTTTTCCCGTTCTCCGGTTGATCGCCTCAACCAGGGGTATAAGATAGGTTGAAACAAGTTTTTTAGACTGTCGATATTGTAAAACTACTGACGGTAGCCGATGCTTATCTACCAATCGATTGAGAGTTTCAGCATCGGTGCTGGGTTTTCCACTACCGGTCTTTCCCAGAACTGGCAGCTGAAGCCTGTCAAAAAGAATTTTTCGAAGTTGTTTAGGACTATCAAGATTAAACTGCTCCCCGGCCAACTCCCAGGCCTGCTTTTCCAGACGTGCCAGCTCACTCTCAAGTTCCCGCGAAAATTCAGTTAACTGTTCAGCCTCAACTTTAATCCCCGTCATCTCCATTCGAGCCAGTTCCCGGGCGAGCGGTTGTTCCAGTTGTACCAAAACCGACATCTGCTGTTGTTCCTCAATCTGATCTGAATAATCGGAAACCAGCTGCTGCAACCCGGCTAATAAACGACCATACCAATCGATTAGCTGATCGGCTTCCAGATAATCCTCACGATCGGCCAGTTCTTCACCGGTAGAACTCTTAATGATTGTTGTCAGATCATGACCTGACTCTGGAGCGAGCAGGTACGAAGCCAACTTTAAATCAAACGATTTTTTCAACAGACAGGGCTCAAATCCCAGTTGAAAAGCCCAACAGTAGAGAGTTTTCAAATCATAAAAAAATAACTTCCGTTGAGAAAAAATATCAAATAATTGCTGCAGATCGCTCTGATTTGAACTGTCACAGCCGATTGAGGTATGACCGGCAAAATCAGCCGTTCCAACTATCAGTTCAATGCTCTCCAACTGACTGGGTTTAAGCTGCTGATCAGCCGGATCTATCAGACCATATATCGGTCCTGAAGAGTTTTTTAAGCGGGAAATTAAATCGGCGAATGGAATTCCCTCCAATTCTCTCGTACCTGCGGTCAATTGGGGACTATTACCGGTCAACTGATTTATTTCTTCAACCAGGGAAAACAGCTCTCGGCGGCGGCAAAAATCGGCCAGTAACTCAAATTTTTCGGCTAAAAACCGACTATCTTCAACTGAGATATCTATTTCACAATCAGTTTTCAGAGTTACCAGTTTCAAAGCTTTTTGTAGCTCCTCCTGATGGTCTTCTATCTTTTCCCTGAACCTATC
>PWOD01000053.1 GCA_003557545.1 bacterium
AATTAAGCTTTTTAACGAACATAATCTTACCTTAATTTCAAAAAATATTTAATTTTTCACCCGGCAAAATCTCTGCATCAGTTACTAACCCATCTAAAATCTTTTTGAACTATTCGAGATTTTCGAACAGTTGATTTTTGAGTATGTGCATTATTTTGCACTTACTAATTTTACCCCTGTTTCTATTCAAATCATCTTACCTGATTCTACAGCAATTTGAAAGTATTTGAACACGATTATCCGTTCTATCCTGCTGATTTATAATCAAGACTGCCACGGCTTATTTTTTATTTTAGCATTGATTTTTACGGCGGAAAGATTGAGTTTCAAAACTACATGTAGTTTTGGCGCTAGATTAGGAAACAACAGTCGAAAGTCGAAGGCCCGCTTAAACGCCTCCTCACAAGGTTCTTAGTAGCATAAACAGTGCTCAACAATTACTCCGTCATTAGACAGTATTTACAAAATCAAAACGCAAAACCGAAAAAAATAAAATAACCACTTGAAGGTTTGTTCAAACCTTCAAATGCTAAAATTGCTTTATAAACAAGCCCCCCACAAATAACCCACCTCCCCCCAAAACACGTTTGAACAATTGAACAAACCTTCAAGCGATTGGGAGGGTTTTTTAAAACAAAGCCTTACAAGGGATCATAGCTATGGTTCCAAGACGTTTGAACAATTGTTCAAACCTTCAACAGGGTGCCCTCCCCACCCTCTATCTAACCTTCCCCGAACTTCTCACCATTTTTTCTATCAAACCCTACCTGGCGGTAGCTTGTAGGGTCGTCACAATTTATGCTCCCTCCCTTTATACCTGTTTACTCAAAATGTTATTCAAAAATTATCTTCCAGTATCCCTCTTTTCTTTCCCCCACACGTTTTAAAATACCCTCTTTTTTTAGATTTTTAATATTTTTCTGGATCGCCCGGTTACTGATACCTATTTCTTCAGCAAGATGTGAAATCGTAACCTCACTATCCTGATCAATTAAAACCAGAATTTTTTTAGCACTGTCTCCAAACCTTCCCTGAACCTTTTCCCAACCTTCCCCGCCATTCTGGTCATCCTTTATCAATTTCAGCGGAAAAATGGTTTCAAACAGATCTCCATCAATAAATTTCAGACTTTTTCCTGTGGTGTAAACCCGGCAATATTTAAAGCTGTTACGGACGCCGAAACCTGGTTCATCCGCACGCCCAATTTACTTAAAAAATCTGACAATGACGGGATTCTTGGGATAGGGAGAAAAGTTTTCCGGATCGATCTCCTCCGCGATACGGGGACGGTTGGCGTTTTCAGTACCCAGGTCAACGGTCAAGAATCGAGGGAAAATTCAAAAACAAGAAACCAAGAACTTGTTTTTCAACCCCTGAATTCCGGCTCACGGGGCAAAATTACCGACAGGTGGGTTGGCGTGCAGATAAACGCTGTATACGCGGAACAAGTTCAAAACTTAAGCTGTAAAGTTACTGTGAAGTTACTGTGAAGTTACTATGACTTTTGATTTTTCACTTTAATTCATAGAACGCTGTTGGATCCGTCTGGGATTCAGCCACTTTTCTTATGATTTTTTCTTCAACTAACTTCTTTAATTTTTTACTTGCCGTCATCTTGGACTTCCCAGTGAGTTCCTGAGTTTCCTTAAACTATAGCCCAGCATAAACTCGGTCCTTTCCCATGACTAACATGAGTTTACCTAAATAAATTATCCTACCGTGATAAGCCTATCACGAATCTTCTAAACTTAACGATAACCGTCTCATAAAAAACAGGTTTATAAATTCTATTCTTACTTCTAAAAAAGTCTATCGAGGTGCTTTATTTTAATTCTCTCAAAATCTGGGCCCTCTTCAACAAATTTTTTCAAATTTTCAGGTTTGTGACAATCATTCAAAATCTTAACAAAATAATGAGGGGGTAGATCCAACTCCGTCATTTCATACCAGCATGCAGATACTTCCTTAAACTTTTCTTCAATATGTTTAGCATACCGATATAAACCGCGTTTTTTCACCTCTTCAATTCCCTCCTTCGCATACAAATCAAACACTTCTCCAAAAGGAACACCCAGTCCAACCCCAGGATCTATATCCTCACGAAACATTTCTGCCTCTATTTTAAATTGGCCAAATTTAATCAAGCCGTTCGCATAGGATAATCCTACATACTCACCATCTTCACTTTCACAATAATTTTTCAAATCTTTTAAAATACTAGTAGGAACTCTCGCCGTACCTCTCCACTTTCCCCGGGCTGGAACTATTTTCTCCATGCCTGGCAATCTAAAAAAACATTCACCCCTTTTATAAGCAATAAACATCCAGGGCATTTTGGAAGGACAATAATAATTTTCAAAACCTAACAAACTTGCTTGTAAACAATCTTTTTGCATATATAACTCAAAAGTTTTTTTCGTCCCGGCATCTGTCTTTATAATATTTTCAAGGCCTTTTTTTTGATAGGGCATTATATAAAAACTATAAAAATCTGTTTCCAATTCACTAATTTTTATCAGGGAAATACCATCACTAAATTCAATACAAATATTTTTTGATTCTAAACTCTCTAATGCTTCCATTAGATATCTGCTATTCATAACAATGGTTTTATTTGGTCCCGTAGTCGAACAGGTAATACTAGATCTTCCAATTACTTTTTTATCTTCAATAACCACCATTTTTAACTTGCTCTTTTCAATTTCCATCCAAACTAAAGTTTTTTCATCACCAGCATGAGCATGTAAGCTTTTCAATAATGCTAAAAATTCAAAACAATTGATTTTACATTTAATTTTAAATTGTTCTGGAATAACGGAATTCCAGAATAATCGATCTTTTTCCAAGGATGTCTGATAACTAATTCTATCCGTTTTTACAGTAAGATTTTTTATATAGCCAGCAGGACCTGGAAATAAATGTTGATTGAAGGAGTCATCGGAACCAATCATCCCAGTTCCATCACCTAAATCATCAAAATCAGGATATAAATAAATATCACCAGATTCATGTTTGATAATCTCATTAATAAATTTTAACTCTGAGGATTTAATACAAAATTGAAATCTTTTCCTCAAACTCTGTTCAACTTCAAAATTATAAACTCCAAAACGATGATTTGTCGCCGCACAAATAGTCGCAGAATCAGCAGAAAATTCTAAAAAAACATACGTCCAACAGCCAAATAAACAATTTAATTTTTCTTTTGCATGAAGCATTGTCTCTATATCTGCCAAAATATAATTTTGGTTTTCTTTGATTTTTTCCCCATCTGTCAAACACACAATTTTGTCCTCTACTTCAAATTTATATTTAAAGTTATTTTCCAACAGTAAAAGTTCTGCTTCACCAGGCTTATTTTGCTGAAATATCGGTTCGGCTTCTGAAGTTCCTAATACTGCAGCTATATTCTTCAGTATGGAAAAATCAAGACTGATTTTCCCCGGTTCCTGAATATCAGCATTCACTTTATATTCAAAATGATTCTTGAAAAATTTAGGACAAAAAAATAAATCACCTCCATCAGTATACAAAGCAGCACGATCCAGTTCCCTGAAAATCCCCTTACCACTATTAAGATCTATTTTGCTCAGAACCTTTACTCCATTTATAAATTCTTCACGGGTTGTTTTAAATTTCAAAATATACCCCCCTCAATTTTAATAACAACTATCCCTCACACTTGCTACACTCAATCAACGATAGCCTCCCCAGCCCGGGCTGCTTTAATGAGCTGGCGGGCTTCCTCGCCGGCCAGCTGCCAGCTTAAACAACGAAGATTTCCTCCAAACGAACAGACTGCCTCAGCGTTAACAGTCACAACCTGTTTTTCCGTATGATTTTTGACTGTTTTCAGAAAAACTTCATCGGTCGGATGACCAAAAACAGGAACGTAAATAAATCGCTCCGTTGTGACTGAGTTGACATTCAAACCACAGGCAGAACCAAAACCATCCCTGGTTTCAGGCGAAAACTCCGCCGCCACCTCCACTAACTCAATTCCGGGCAGCCCACTTTTCAGAGCCGCTCTAACTCTGCTTCTAAAAGGTTCATCATACTGATTTATAAACAAAGTTTCCGGTGAAACCCACATCACCATTCCATCAGCATGTCCGGTAATATCCCCTTCCTCTTCAGGTATGATGGCCAGACCGGTCAAGCCGAGCAGCTGTTTTAAAGCGGCCCGCGCATCCTCGGAAGACAATCCCGGATTGTCTGTTAAAAACCGCGTGGTAACCACAGCCTTACCCCGCCCATTTTCCACCATGTTTCCACCATCAAGAACTAAGTCAGAATGCTTAAATTCAAGCCCGTAAAGCTGCACAAATCTATCGAAACTATCCCTGATATAAGACGCATCAGAGGGCTTCAAATACTCGGGTTGATAAGCAAATCGAACAGTTTTTTCAGCCACCACCGGGGCAAAATCTCGAATCCAAATGTCAGCCAGGTCAGCCGGTAAAAGCAGCTCTTCCGGAACTCTATGCCTCAGTCTACTGTAAGCCTCTCGATCAACTAATATCAACAGATTATCACGGCCAACAACAGCCGAAGCAAATCTCACTTGAAAATCCAGTATCTCTTCATAATCGCTTTGATAATACGGATCATGAGCGCCGGGTGCGACCAGCACAATCAACTGGCGATCCTCATCAAGCTTGTTAAAGTAACCATCAGTTTCAGGATCAATCACTGCTCTATTAGTAGCCCGAGCCATTCCTCCCATCATCAGTAACAACAGTATTATTAGTAAACTAACTTTACCGAACATTTGAACCGCTCGGTTGGAGAGAATAGATTTTTCCAATAAATCTGAGCCACAAGAACAGCTACTGACTAACATAAAAAGCCCCGTTTAATAAGTTTTTCACAGAAGATTAATATTTTAATGCATGCCTAAACTTTTCTATTATTCATCAAACAACTTCTCATACTTATCTAATTTAGGTTTTATCACTGAAACACAGTACGGCTGATCAGGATGTTTTTTGTAATAATCCTGATGAACTTCTTCGGCTGGATAAAACGCTTCAAATGGTTTCAACTCGGTAACTATTTCTGCATCATAAACAACATCCTCATTCAACCGAGAAATCATCTCCCCGGCAATCCTACGCTGGGTTTCATTATGGTAAAAAATAACCGACCGGTACTGCGTTCCGATATCGGCTCCCTGGCGATTAAGTTGCGTCGGGTCATGCGCAGCGAAGAAGCGTTTAAGAATCTCCCTGTAACTTATAGCCTCCGGATCAAAACTCAACTGGATTACTTCAGCATGACCGGTTTTTCCACTGCAAACCTGCTTATAAGTTGGATTTTCAACATCTCCTCCACTGTATCCGGAAATAACCTCAACCACCGGTTCAACCCGCTGAAAGACCGCTTCCAGACACCAGAAACAACCGCCGCCTATCGTCGCCTTTTCCAGATTTGATTGCGTCATCGCCCGAACAACCCCCTTAGTTTTTGTCAGACTCTTCACGATCGAATTCAAGCGCAACAGAATTAATACAGTATCGCTTACCTGTTGGTTTCGGACCGTCAGAAAAAACATGGCCCAAATGACCACCACAACGGGCGCATAATACCTCGGTTCGCGATCTGGCCAATTTAGTATCAATCTGCTTGTTAATCGATTTTTCACTTAAAACATCAAAAAAACTGGGCCATCCACTCCCCGAATCAAATTTGTCTTCCGATGAAAACAACTCCTTGCCACAACCGGCGCAACGATAAATCCCCCGACCCTTATGGTTATAGTATTTACCACTAAACGGCCGCTCAGTTCCAGCCTGACGCAAAACTCGGAACTGTTCCTCTGATAATTCTGTCCGCCATTCTTCTTCACTCTTTACAATCTTTTCATCAGCAGCCAAAGATCATCATCCTCCCAAACCTCTGAGTCAGTTAGCCGACTAACCAGCAAAAATACTCCGGCAGTTATAAAAACCACTACCGCTATTATGTTGTTTTTTGAACTCTCACCTTCGCTTATTTTTCCAGTCCTGCTTCATCCCAAACTTTTAAAAAGTCCCACCATTCCAACCCCACATAGCACCAGGAGAATCAGTAAATTCAATATAAACTCTGCTTTTTTCTATGGCTAATTCATTTTCTATAAAATCACAGATAAAATCAGACAGTTCAGCGGTAGCGGCTCTGTCCAAACCAATGCTTTTAACCTCAACGAAAGCTGTTTTCGCGGAATTTCCAGCGAAACTCATCTGAATATCCGGCTGCAGAGCTGTCATAATATATGACTCAGGTTTTCCCAGCTTCTCCGCCATTGCCGCCGATAGTTTCTTCAAAAAATTCTCTTCAGTTGCCACCGTTTGATTTGTCTGAATCTTAATAAATGGCATCAGAATCACTCCCTTTTAATATATTTAACCGTTTCTATAAAATTCAGATTATTCGCCTGACTTCCCTATTTTTTGATTATAACATTTACCTTCAAAACAGCAGCATCCTGTTCAATTTTTTTCATGCTTACAGCAAAATAATCAACATATCAAACAGCCAGAAGTTTTAATTGTAAAACATAACTGACCTTCGCCGGCTAAATTATCTCGGAAGCTGCTTTTTTCAACCGATTCATAACCGCCAGCCCTTCTTTTTCATAACCTATACCTTCGACAACAATCACCTCAGACCCTTTATTGTCGAGAGCCCGTAAGGAAGCAAATAACTCCCTGGCCACCAACTTCGAATCATGTTCGCGTGAATCCAGCTTACCCGCTGGAGTAAGATCAACCACGGAAGTTCGGCTATCCTGTTTTATTTCCTCCGGCAGTTCAATCTTCCCGCTGGTATGTATCCAACCGACCCGCTTCTCTTTTTGATGATATTTCTCCCAGATTTTTGTTAAATAACCAGCTGTTCTGGCCATTGGTTTTTCGATCAAAATCAAATAGGCTTTTGGCGAATAATGTTTATATTTCAAACCCGGCGTGGTCGGGCGCTCAATTAATTCTCCGGGCAAATTGTCATCATTTTTTGACCCCCTCTCGACGAGCTCAAGCTGCGGAATCAACTGCTGGAGTTCCTCATAATTTAACCCTCCTGGACGCAGCAGCACGGGAGGGTCTCGATCTAAATCAATCACCGTTGATTCAACTCCCAACTCCGACTTGCCACCATCGATGATCAACGGAATTTTCCCCTTTAGATCATGATAAACATGCTCAGCAGTCGTCGGACTTGGCCGGCCAGAAAGATTGGCACTCGGAGCAGCCACTGGAGCACCGGCAAGCTCAATCAATTTGCGGGCCACCTGATGCGACGGCATTCGCACCGCCACTGTAGACAGACCCGCAGTTACTATTTCAGGAACCAGGGGGGATTTTTTAAAAAGAACAGTTAGAGGACCGGGCCAGAATTTACGACAGAGTTTTTCAGCCCCACGGGGTAGCTCTAACACCAACTCGTCAAGCATCTGAAAATCAGAAATATGAACAATTAATGGATTGTCCGGGGGACGATTTTTAGCCTCAAAGATTTTTCCGATCGCTTCCGGCCGGGTTATCAAACCTCCCAGCCCATAAACCGTTTCAGTCGGAAACCCGACTACTTCTCCAGATCTTAAAAGTTCAACAGCCGGGATGAATTGATTATCACCCAGCTGTTGTCGATCTATTTTAATAGTTTGTGTTTTAAAGGAATCAGCTTTTCTACTCATCAGCATTCACTATATTTTAGGCCAGTTATTCCGGCAAAGATCAGTCGAACTCGCTTATTATATACCGCGAATCAGTTTATAACAAATCACGCACATGCCAGCAATCTTGAACTATAACTTGTATTTACCTCAGATGAAGAGTTTTCCGACTAAACCAACCCGGAAACAATCAACTGCAAACCAGAGCTGCTTTACACACACAACAACTTAACTCTGCAAACTCAAAGACAAAGATTATTTTCTGTCACACCACGCCGACAGTGATGACGATTTTCAACCGACTTAATTCGATAAAGTTTATCCCCTTCGTCAATTATTATTCGATAATCTGCCCCGGCGACACTGTCATCCTTAAATCCCCACAGTTGAATTAAATATTCTATCAGGTTAGTTTCCAGCTGCCGGTAAGCTGTCCGATGAAAATGATTTTCTGTGATCCCCGGCTGAGTCTCTCTTAATTTACTGTCTATTTCCTCCAGAGACCGAACATCCGCTCCAATCAAACCTTCAATTTCAACTGAACTCCAGCTTGTACTGCCCGGTTCCCAGTCAACATCCGGTGGTATTTGCTTCTGCAACGAGTTCAACGGCTGATTAAGATAAAACTCCTCATCCGAAATATAACTCTCCTCCCCCACGTGGTAGAAGAATCTAACTGCACCACCGATTACTAAAAAAAATACCAATACAACACCCACCAACAAAAAACTATTTCGTAAAACCATCATTATCCCTTTCTATTACCCTAAAAAATCCCTCCGCCCGTATAAACCTCATTCTCGCCATAATCAAACCGGAAACGTAAAACGTAGTGTCTGACCCCGGATTTTAGTTGGATATGTATTTTTTGATAGTTTCGATTAATTCTTGTTTTCTTATCGGTTTGGCAAGATGGTCGTCGCAACCACAGTCGACTGCCTTTTGCCGAGCAGTTTCCATGGCGTGAGCGGTCAGGGCCATTATATACTGATGATCTTTCCTGTTCTCCTGCTCCCACTGACGATAACGGCGAGTCGCTTCATAACCGTCCAGATTCGGCATCTCGAGGTCCATAAGCACCAGATCATATCTCTTTTGTTTCATCTTTTCTAACCCCTCAACCCCATCTGCTGCCTCATCTATCTCTATATCTTCTTCGCCCAGGTAGGCGGTAACCACAAGCCGGTTGTTGGCATTATCCTCAACCAGCAGCACAC
>PWOD01000095.1 GCA_003557545.1 bacterium
CTGGTTGACGATGAAAACAGTTGATGAAGAGGCTGCTTCAGAAACGATAGTTAGCCGCTTTGAGTGGTTTTTGCTGCGTATATTTGAGGATGTGGAATGATGGAAAATTTAATCTATTTTTCTATGCTGGTGCTTCTCCTCGCCAGTTACCTTGGTCTGTATAGAGTTATCAAGGGGCCCACTGCACCGGATAGAATTGTGGCGATTGATATACTGGGATTGATTCTGGTGAATTTCTGTGCCCTGTTAACAGTCTTGACCGGCGAAGATTTTTATATGGGGGTAGCCCTGGCCTGGGCGTTATTAAGTTTTATTGGAAGTATAGCACTGGCGAAAAGGCTGGAGGGGAAAGAGTTTGATGAATGAATATATTGGGTTGATTTTGATTAACCTGGGAATTGTATTTAATCTTGTATCCTGCCTCGGTCTGGTCCGATTGCCGGATGTTTATACCCGTTTGCAGTCTTCAACTAAAGCTGTCACCATGGGGACCAGCCTGGTATTGCTGGGTATCGCTATATTTACCGGCAGTGGTTCTGTTATTGCTAAATCGCTGCTGACCGGTTTTTTTGTTTTTATTACTGCCCCCACCGCCGCCCATGCGATCGCCCGCAGCGCTCACAACTCCGGGATAAGAGTTGAAAGAATTACGGCCGAGGGACTGATAGGTCGCACCATAGAATATGAGCTACTCGATGTAATCCGGGTGGGAGAAAAGTTTGAAAAGGATCGGTTTGATTTTTTCCTTGAGACCTGTCCGATTTTTGATCTGGAAGAAAGTCTCACTGAACAACAACTTTTTGAACGAGTTTCAAAGATTCTGGCTCCTCGGTTGAATATGGAACCGGAAACGCTGGAGAATAAGTTGCTTGATCGGGAGCAGGAGGCAACCACCGCATTAGCTCCGCGAGTAGCCTTTCCCCATGTCATAGTTGAGGGTAAAAATATGTTTGAAATGGTTATTTTTCGAGCCAGGCAGGGGGTTAATTTTTCTGCTGATGCACCTGATGTAAAAGCCATATTTGTGCTGGTAGGGACTGAAGATCAATGGCATTTTTACCTGCGTTCAATGGCGGCTCTGGCTACAATAGTCAGAGAAGAGGATTTTTTTGATGATTGGCTTGCCGCCGGAGGAATCGAACAACTTCATCAGCTGTTACTGGAAAGATCAAGGCGCCGTCATAATGCTGATTAATCCAGAATAATAAAACTAAATCATTCTGCTTCTATTGCTGCCCGTACCGCCTGTTTGATTGTGGGATCAGGATCATCCAGGAATTTTTTAAGATGTTCTGTTGCACTCTCCCAGGATGACCGAGAAAGTGCTTCGATCGCGGCCAGTCGAACATGGCTGTCATCTGAATTCTCCAGGGTTCTAACCAGTTCGGGACCGGCTTCTTCCAGCCGATGAGCTCCGGCAGCTTCGATTGCCGCCAGTTTACGCTGGTCACTGTGTGAACTTGTTAGTTCTTCCAGAATAATTTCCATCCAGTCGCCCCGCTCGATCCTGGAGATCGCCTGGAGAGCACCCCGGGTTAAAATTGGCTCTTCGCTGTAGTAAAATCGGTCGATAAATTCGGTCACTTGATCATGATTAAGATTGGCCAGTTGCAGTAATGTCTGGACACGAATTTTGGCCGGGTAGTTCTCTCTTTTTGTTAGTTCTACAAAAAATTCCACAATAACATTAAACTCTGTCTGAGAAACTCTTTTTGTGGTTGCGCGCCCAGTTTCCCGGGGGAGTTTATTCAGGTGGAAGTCATATAGTTTTCCCTCATGTAAAAATTGGCTCAGGGCTTCTAAGGCTTTCTCCTGGATCACCGGATCTGTTTCTTCAGCAGCCAGATGAAAAAGTGGTTTTATGAATTCGGGTGATTTGAAAGAACCGGCCAGTTGTAATGCTTTAAGTCGCAGTTCATCATCAAGGTGAAAAAGTCCCTGGCTGATAGTTTCTACCGGATCAAAGGATAGATCAAACGGGTTTTGTTCAATCATTTTTAGTTGTTGGAGTATATCGTCAGTTGACATTGAGCTCTCCCTGGATTATTAGATTTTATTAGGCTGTTAGATTATAGCTTATAAAATAGCAGTTTTCAGGGTGTTAAAGTGGTATTTTTAGACTGATTAGTAGATCTTAAATACAGTTTAGTCGGTAGGTTCAGCAACTTTTTCAGCAGTTTTTTATTCACAAAATATTCTTCGTTACCGCCGGCAAAAATGAACTATTGTTCCGTTGGCAGGAGTTTAGTTAAAGAGTAGAGGATAACTTTCCGATAACTTATAGTAGGAAACCCGGAATAAATCATGCCGGTAAGCTAGTTTAATGCTTACTGGTGGTGGAGTTTAATTTTTAATTTTATTGAGGAGTGAAAATTATGCAGGGACGTCGACTGGTGTTTATCATGCTAACAATCCTGACCATGACAACCTTTGTTGTGGGCTGTGCAGCTGTAAATGGTGAAGTGGAACCGCTCGAGGACGAGATAGCTGAGTTGCGGGCACAGACGGAAGATATGGTTGAACAGGAGTTGTATGAAGAGCGCGTGGGGGAACTTGAGCAGGCTCGAGAACAGTTACATACGGCCGAGACGGAAAAGACTGAGCTGCAGGAAACGGTTGATGGTCTCGAACTTCGTCTGGTCGAGCAGGCGGAGGAAAAACAGGCTCTGCAAAGTGAAATTGATTCGCGCGAGGCTGATCTTGCCAGTAAGCAGAATCAGATAGAACAGTTGCGGGAGGAACGCGATCAGCTTCAGCAGTCACTTCAGACTCAGCTCGATGAGACAGGTGAAGCTGAGCAACTTACGGAGGAAATAGAAGAACTAAATGAGACAATAGAAGCTCTTGAATCACGGGTTATGAGACAGAATCAAATTATTCAAGAACTGGAAGAAAAGGTAGAGGATATTGAAGAGAAGGAGCGGCGCCTGGAGGAGTTGCGCGAGGAAAATCTTCGTCTGGAGGAGTCACTTTCGGAAATAATGGAGGCCGATGCCCGCCATGGAGGGCAGGGTGTGGTTGTCACCCTTGATTCGGAGATTCTTTTTGAGCTGGGGTCGGATGAGCTGGTCGAGCAGGCCCGTTATGCGTTGGATAAACTGGCGGAAATTGTTGAAGAGCATGCTGATCGGCCGATAGTGGTGGAAGGCCATACATGTACTGTGCCGCTGAGTCCGGGGGCACCGTTTCAGACAAACTGGCACCTCTCCGCCGCCCGGGCTATATCTGTCGTTGAATATCTGGTAGAAACTCACGGTCTGCCGGCCGAACAGTTTTTAGCCGGTGGGCATGGTGAATATCGTCCGATTAAACCGAATGACACGGCTGAAAATCGGGCCCGTAATCAGCGGGTTGAGATTGTTTTTCTGCCCCCTGAACTGGAACAGCAGATTTTACATCCTGAGTTCGAATAAGGTTGACAGCAGCAGTCCTGAAACCTTCCGCGATATTGATCGGTTGACCGGTTAGTTGTTGGTAATCAACCTATTTTCGTTAAGGGTGAAGTTTATAAACTGCTTTTCTAAATCCTTTCCTGTAGTATATTATTAGAAGGGTTAAAAACTGTTGATTGGTCGATAGTTCGAACTAAACCTAACAATCGACAGCAGCTCCACCACAGGGGATGATTGCCATGCGATGGTGGGTCTACCAGAATGGCGAGATATCTTCACAACCTTATTCAGAAGAACAATTAGTGCAGTTGTCTGGATTTACCGGGGAAAGCTTGATTTGCAAAGAAGGAACTGAAACCTGGTGTAGGGCCCGGGATATCCCTCGCATAAAAACCGAGCTGAATCGGCAAACAGTCAAAAATAGTTCTAATCCTCCATTGAAATGTCCTCCCGATTTCAAAAAAGATCAGCGTATAAATACTGCCGAACGTGTAAAATTAACTCAGGAAATATTGAATCTGGTTGCCAATGAAAACTATCGGTACGGTCTTGAAATCACAGCTTCCTTGCTGGCTGGTGAGTTAGATGAGCGGTTGATCAGTATTGGTCTAACAGAACATCCTCATTTTGGTTTTTTTGATAACTATCAGACCGAACAGCTGCGGATTGTTATACATAAACTGATTAATTGTCAGCTGCTTGAACAGAAAATAGTCGCCGGTGATTTTGAGGTTTTAGAGCTTACTCCGCTTGGTAACGAGATTTTGCAGGGTGCGCCGGTACCGAACTTTAACCTGCCCCGTTACTGATTTAAGTGAAGCCAGGGAGTCTACATTGATGATTTTTTCAGGTCGCTGGTCGACAAAAATCTCTTATATAGTTGGTTTTTTTCTACTGTTGCTTGTTTTAATCGGCTGTACAGCACAGCCGTCGGCGGGTCAGCAGGTCGAGCATGATTGGGCATTTTTTATTTATGGTGGTCAGTGGACTGATAACACCTTTGGCAATATTTTATTAGACTGGCAGACTGAATATGACAATTCCTACCTCTGGACAGTTGGACTTAGTCGTTCGATTTACCAGGTAAATCGGCACGTTTCGGTTGAAATAGAATTAAACACAACCGCTCACTCCGGGTTGCAGGATCATCTTGAACTTAATGGAGCCATCTCTTTCCGATGGAACTCTTTTCCCTGGGAACAATTGATAAATAGTTCTGTGTCCCACGGTCTTGGGCCATCTCTGGCTGTTAGACATCCGGAGGTAGAGAAGGGGTCTGACGGTAATTCTGACAGAGCACTGCTTTATATGCAGACTGAAATAAGCTTTGCTCCTGCGGTAGACGAAATACCCTGGGAGATTTTTTTCAGGTTGCACCACAGGTCTGGTGTGTTTGGGTTGATCAGTCATAAAAGTGGCTCTAATTACCTTGCAATGGGACTGAGATACCGGTTTTGAAATGTTGTGAATTAGTCGCAGGCTGTTTTTTCGGCGGCCCGCTTAAAATAGTTTTAAAAAATCCAAAGATTATATCAATGAAATAGTGGGCGTTGATTGTCGTTTGGTTTTACACTATATATAATAGTCTGGTGTGGCAAATTATTTTTTGGCTCCTGGAGGAGATTCTGATGAAAAGATTTGGTAGCTCCGTAATCGGTGCAGTACTGATAACCCTGTTATTTCTGGGATTTGTTCCATTGATAAATGCCGCCGAGTTCGATCTGGTACCTGATTCGGGACAGCAGTTTGTTTTTGAAACTGCCCCCTCCGGGACCACACTTGATCATCCCTATATTCCTAACAGTTTTGATGTATGGATGGCGGGGATTGAAGCGGCCGATGAACTGATCCAGATAGGAGCATTTTATTTTCAGGATTGGGAAAGAGGCTCGACCCGGTTAACAGAGATTTTGGAAAAGCTGGTTGATAGAAGTCGTCAGGGAGTCAAGGTGGAAATTCTCACCGATACTGCGATCGCCTCACCTCCTCAATACCTGGATGCTGAAGATAACATTGAAGTTAGGTTCGCAGCTTATCAACAGCATACTAATGGAGTTATGCATGCCAAATATCTTATTATTGATGGGCAGATTATTTATGTCGGCAGTGCAAATTTTGATTGGCGCTCTTTGGAGCATATTAGGGAAATAGGGCTGGCAGCCAATAATCAGCGAGTTGCCAGACAACTGCAGACACTGTTTGAAATAGATTGGGAGCTGGCCACCGTGGAGGATGATGATTTCTGGGTTAATTACTCTCCGCTGAGGGAGCCTGTGGCGTATCATCAGATAGTTGAGGATAGTTTTGTTATGCCGAATGATCAGGAATTGATTTTAACTGCCACACCCTATCAAACCACTCCGGAGGATATTAAGCTGGCCGATGATGTTATTATTCGGATGATTAATAGTGCAGAAAGACAGGTATTTATAGATATTTATAATTATGACAAGTGGGATTTTTATAGCCAGAGGTACTGGGATGAATTGGATAGAGCGATTCGTCGTGCCGAAGCCCGCGGGGTTAATATTTTTATGTTACTTCCAGATTGGTCCTTGAGTCGTACAACCCAGGCATATTTGAAGGGGTTGGCTTTACTCGATAATCTGGAGGTTCGAATTATGAGTATTCCTAACTGTGAAGAGCTGGGTTATGTTCCCTTTTCCCGTACGACTCACCCGAAGCTGCTGATTGTCGATGATAAATACGCCTGGCTGGGGTCAACTAACTGGTCGAAAAACTATTTTACTGCTACTCGGGATGTGGATGTTGTAACCTCTAACCGACAGGCGGTAGAGGAGCTTAGAACATTCTTTTTGACCGGGTTTCAAAGTGAATATACTGAACTTCTGGATCCGGCTCAAACCTATATAAGGCCCTTGAGGTAGTTATTATTGTAGTCAATTTTGAAGTTAAGGTTTGAAAAATCGGCTAAGTTGCAAAAAAAAACGGTTGATCCGAACAAGAAAATCGGATCAACCGTCGTCTCCTATTTATTCTTGTTTCTCGAAATCATCCTTGCCCACACCACATAGAGGGCAAACCCAATCCTCGGGGAGTTCTTCAAAGGAAACACCGGGATCAATATCGCCGGCAGGATCACCCTGCTCGGGGTCATAAACATATCCACACACCACGCAAATATATTTATCCATAGTAGCACCTCCTGAACTTAATTTACCTATTTTTCATCAAACAGAGAAATAGGGCTATAAAACTCTATCGCTTGACAGTTAGCTTATTTAAAAGGCAAAACAGCCTCAGGACCGTTCACTTTTAAGACAAAAGATTCAAACAGGAAAAACTCTATTTCGTCGCTGGTGTGACTGTTGTAACCTATAGCCGTTTTATGGCCAAAAATAAGTTTGAAATCGTCACCACGTCGTGAAATTAGCAGTCCTGGTTCTTTTAAATCAGGATTCAGTACAACGTTACCACCGAGAATTTTTTCTAACCTTAAATCAAGTGGATATCCCCGGTTATAGGCGGAATGGAGGCTACTGTAAAATTCTGGGGTTAACAGCAGTGAGTATGGTCCGCCGACACCCTGCTGTTTAAGCGTACTGATCGCGCCTGTGACGACACCGGTAAATTCTGATATATTATCAGAAACTTTTACTGCTGAATTTTCGGCTCCAGGAATGATCCCGGTTATACTGGCTTCTTTTAAGCCGTAAAGGGTGATCTGGTTTTCAGCCCGAGCCAGCTCGCGAGCTGCCGTTTGAACCGGCTCAAGATCGGCCGCTTCATTTCCTCGCAGGGCTGACTCCAGTTCAGTGCGATTAACTGTGAAGGGTATTTTTATTTCCAATACCGGCAGTGATTCACGCAGTGATAAACTGGTTTTACCTTCAGATTTCAATGATTTTGTCAGACCGGTGTTGACAGCCGAAAACTCAATCCCTCGTGGACCTTCTAGATCAACGATCTTTCGGGCGGTAAGGTTTAATCCGAGCATTTCCCCGGCTTCCTCTTCTATTAGCTCCCACAAATCTCCTGAAATTGGTGCCTGACTGCGATTCAATAAACTCATCAATAACACTCTCCTTTATTTGATTGATCTGTGATTAAAAGTTCAAACCACCTGTTGCATCTTCTTCGGAATCTTCATGCTCTTCAAGTTCAGTAATACTGCCTTCGGTAAAAAGGTAGGTTCTCAGCTCTTCGTCCCAGGTTTCACTTTGTCTGCGTAACCATTCAAGACCCATGCAGGCGTGCTCGATCTCTTCGTCCCTGTTATGTTCGACAATTGCTTTGAGCTCAGGGTCATTGGTCAGAGAGGCTCGCTGGTTATACCAG
Source organism: bacterium (assembly GCA_003557545.1). Classification (GTDB taxonomy): domain Bacteria; phylum T1Sed10-126; class T1Sed10-126; order T1Sed10-126; family T1Sed10-126; genus PWOD01. Next base: position 7,692 of record PWOD01000095.1, read on the forward strand.
TTAACAGCCTCCAGCTCCTCAATAACACTCTGGATCATTCGGTGATATTCTCGTGCTTCTTCCGGTAGTTCTGCAGCAGGTTCGTTGTATCCGCTCATTGTTCCATGCCTCCTTGAAAGATGTTTAAATTGAATACGATTTTATTTAAAGATTACTCGTGTAAGCTTTTTCTGGTTCGAATCACTTCTTTCCTGATCATTTTTTTGGTAAAATAATGATTCTATATTGTTTAGTTCGACTATCTCTAATAATTGAAACATGAACAGTGGTTATTGGCAACAATAGCACTGATGATTTAATTATCATGTGGCTTAATTTTATATTTAATCCAAAGGTTTGTGAAGCTTTTTGCTGGCCCCACAAGGTTGTTTGTGAGATGAGTTAGTAGTTTTTAGGGTAAATGTTGGTTATCGCTTGAAAATTTACCAAGGAGTCGAGAAAAATGGCTGGAAATATACGAGGTCGGCTGTTTAGGATTACAACCTGGGGAGAGAGTCATGGGGATAGTATCGGTGTTGTGATCGATGGTTGTCCTGCCGGGTTATCGCTGACTGATAGCGATATTCAGCAGGAGTTAAGACGTCGCCGTCCGGGTCAGAGTGAGCTTAGCAGTCCCCGTGGTGAGCAGGATAGAGTACAGATAATGAGCGGGGTCAAGGATGACAAAACTCTCGGTACACCGATAGCCCTACGGATTGCCAATGAAGATGCTAATAGTACTGATTATGATGAGTTGAAGGAGTTATACCGTCCTTCTCATGCGGACTACAGTTATCAGAAAAAATATCAGTTTCGTGACTGGCGTGGCGGTGGCAGAGCCAGTGCGCGGGAAACTGCCGCCCGGGTTGCGGCCGGGGCAGTGGCTAAAAAATGGTTGTCAGATAATTATCAGGTGGAGCTTCATGGGTGGGTAGAATCAGTTGGTGAAATATCCGGAGAAAAGCCGGATATTTCAACGATAAACCGGGAGCTTATAGAGTCTAATGCGGTTCGTTGCCCTGATTCTGAAGCTGCTTCTAAGATGGCTGCGTTGATAACAAAACTTCGCAGCAAGGGAGACACTGTAGGTGGCGTGGTGGGTTTCGTAGGGCGTGGAATTCCACCGGGCTGGGGAGAAC
>PWOD01000123.1 GCA_003557545.1 bacterium
CCCAGGAATCTGGCAAGCTCAAACTGCCGCTGAACATCCAGCGGGTCCAGCTCAAGACTTCTATTAAGCGCACTCAAAGCGGCCTCCGGGAAATTTAACAGACGAATGTTTTCATATTCCCGGTGGAAAAAATCAGCACCCCTCTCCCTGTTTTGACCCCTGAGACCTTCCAGTTGACGGGCTCCCCGGGAGTAATACCACTGGGCCAAAAGATTATCCGGAGCCGGTTCAAGAAAATCTGACAGAGCAACTAACCGCTCCTCCAGATCGGGTTGTAAAAAAGCTTTGAACCAACGAATGGAATCCGAACTAATATTATTTTCGATCTCTACCAACCGGTCAAAAGCATCCTGCGAATGACCAAACCAGTAATCTGCCCTGGCAAGCTTATAACGGTATTGTTTCTCTGAAACACGGCTAACAAAGGGAGGCGGAGGCACGGGAAAAAGTTCAAGACCGCGCAAAAGAATCTCCCGTGACTGTTCAGTTTGCATGATCTGCGGAGTTTGTGCCAACTCCCAGTGGATCGCAGGATGGTCAGCTTCAGCCAGCAAAAAGTTCATCAACTGCCGATCAAATCTTCCGCGCAATCTAAGTTCGATCAAGAATAAGTCAAAGACAACCCAGGGATTTTCCGGTGCCCTGAGACGGGCGGAATTATTGGCCGAACGAGCGTTAATAAAATCATCGGTCTCAATATAAATCCGCGTCATAAAATGGAATGGTTCCCAACTGATTCGATCTCGTTGTTGAAACTTCTGAGCCCAGTCCAGAGCCGAATCAAAACTATCCTGAAGAAAATAAAGGCGGGAAGCATGACGGGCTGCAACAGCAGTCCCCGGCTGAAGTTTTTCATAACGTTCAAGAGCCTGATCGGCCGTTTCCCATTGTTCCAGTTCAATTGCTGTTCTGAGCAAACCAAGAGCTGTTTGAGCATCATCCCAACGGGCTGAAAAACCACGTTGATATGTCAAAAAAGCTTCCTGATACTGATTGTTCTGCTCATACTCAAGGGCTACCTGATAATCAGAGGAAAAAACTATCCCGGGAATAAAGAGAATAAAACCAATCGCCAGGATTAGACTATTTTTAAAAACTGATTTAATTTTCCAGGTAGGAAAAGTAGCTTTCACAGTCACTTTGCTCACCCGCATGGAGGATTAATTGATTCAAAAAAATCTTCCCTGAATGTGGCCCGGAAGATCTCTTCAACCGAAGTCAAACCAGAGATGACCTTCTCTGCGCCCTTTTCGCGCAAAGTCGGAAGTTGTAGATCTCTTACCACCTGCTGATAAGCACAATACGGTTCATCATTGAGGATACATGATCTCAAAGCATCATTAACCGGTAAAAGCTGAAAGATTGCTGTACGTCCCGAATAGCCGGCCTGAGAACCATCTGCCGTAGGCTGATAACAGGTTGCTCCTTCTGGCAAGCCCAGCCGTTTCAATTCAGTCTGTGTCGGCTGATATTCCTCCCGGTTCTCAGGGTTAAGGCAACGAACCAACCGTTGAGCAATCACTCCGACCAGCGAATTTGCCAGCTGAAAACGATCAATACCCCGGGTTTTAGCAAGACTAAACACGGCATCGATAGCATTGTCCGCATAATATGTACTGATCAATTTTCGCCCGGTCGCCGCCGCATAGAGAGCAGCGCGCGCAACCCGTGGTTCTCCCATCTCCCCAACTGCCAGTATGTCAGGATCTGTTTTAACTGCCTCATAAATAAGATTCGACTGATATTTTGGCGAATCACCCTGCGCTTCAAGCTGTGTACAAAAATCCAGATGGTATTCAACTGGATTTTCAACAGTTATTATTGTGTTTGGTGTATCGGAAAAATATTTAAGTGTGGCGTAGAGCGAGGTGGTCTTTCCACTGTCAGCCGGACCGGTGAACAGAACCAATCCGCGAGGAGCTGATAAAAACCCTTCAAGAGTAGAAAGATCCTGCATTTCAAACCCGAGGTCGATAATATTTCGCTGATAATTAGTCCCCCGACAGATCCGGGCTGTAATTTTTTCACCAAATCTTGTTTCCGTATATCGCAATCGAAAAATAACCTTTTCCTCACCATACTCGGCGCTAAAAAATCGATAATTACTGTCCTTCCCGGCCGATTTTTCTGCAAGCAAATCAAACCGTGAACTTACCGAGTCATGAATTCTAGCGGGGATATCAGTATAATGACGACCAACACCGTCAACTCTAAAAAGAATCTGAGTATAGTTCTCATAAGGATTGATATGAACAGTCGAAGCATTGCGTTTCAGCGCATCGGAAATAATTTTGTTAACAACCTGGACAGCAGGGGCTTTATTGCCCTGTTGATCGGTATTAATGATCTGTTCGGAACCTTTTAATTTGACTGCTTTGTTCGGCTGGCTTTTATGCGAAGTCGAATAAATCTGCTGAATAGACTGATCGATCTGGGTGGGTCGTGAAATAACCGGTTCAACCTCAAAACCAGTCAGCTGTTCAAGATCATCGATAACAATAATATCCAGGGGATCAACCATAGCAACCGTGAGAATATTATTTTCCAGGGAAACCGGTAAGACCTGATATCTTTCGGCCTGCTGTTTGGAAAGTTTCTGAAAGGCATTACGCTGGATTGGATAACTGTCAAGATTGACCAGTGGAACACCGGTCTGGCGGCTAATAAATTCAGCCAGCTCCGATTCTGTAAGCCAGCCCTTTTCCAGCAGAATGGTGCCCAGTTTCTTAGAAGATTTTTTCTGTAGCTCCAGAGCTTTTTTCAACTGATCAGGTTCAATAATTTCCTCATCCAGCAAAATCTCGCCCAGCTTCTGATTTAACTTCTTAACCATAATTAATCACCATTTAAGTTCATTAAGACGTCTGACCAACGTTTCTCGATTTAAATTTCTCATAAGTACGGTTTTATATTCACTATGTTCACCACGTTCAATCTCAATATCTTTACGGGCGACTCCAAATTTACTGGCCAGCAGGGTCAACAGCTGCTGGTTGGCCTTTCCGTCTTCGGCCCGGGCTGTAAGATTAACTTTAAGATGATCAGAGCGCCAGCGCATACTGGTCTGGCTTGTACCGGGATTCACCTTAACCTCCATCCTGTAAGTCAGACTCTTCACTTTCTAACCCCCTGACGAACGCTTCGATCTCTTCCGACAACCTCAACAACCGTTCACGTGCCTTACGACGTTCAGCCTGCAGCCCAACCTGCTCCTGACGAATCTGATCAGATTCCTGCAGGGCTGCCTGTCTGATCTGCCGGGCTTCTTCCCGGGCCTTTTGTTTGATACCGTTGGCCTCAATATGGGCCTCCTCACGGACCTGTTCTGAAAGCTTTTGAGCTGTTTCAACAAAAGCTTTTACCTGATCTTCCTGATCTTTAAGCTGATCACGCTGGCCACGAAGCCGTTTGACATCAGCCTTAGTATCAGCCAGTTGATCCTTCAAACTCTGCATTCTGTCAGCAATCTGCTCAAGAAACTGGTTAACTTCCCGGGGAGTGAACCCACGAAAAGCGGTGCTGAACTCTTTATTAATAATATCAATTGGTTCCAGTGGCAACCTGAATCACTCCTTTTCCAAGAGACGAGACTTCTGATGGGCCCGATTTACTGCTTCAACAATCGACCCCTTAAAACCTACGAGGTCAAGATATTTAAGGGCCTCAACAGTCGTCCCTCCGGGAGACGATACCTGTTCACGCAACTGAGCGAAGCTCTCGTCGCCTGCACGAGCCAGCTCAACTGCTCCGGCCATTGTTTCGAGAGCTGTTTTGTTGGCAATTTGAGGTTTCAACCCAAGATAAACCCCGGCCTGTTTTAAGCTTTCTAAAAAATAAAATATATAGGCTGGTCCAGAGCCGGCCAGTGCTGTCACAGCGTCAAGCTGAGATTCAGCGATGATTTCAACCTCGCCTACCGCATCAAAAATTTTAACCGCCAGCCCGGTCAGACTATCGGACCCACTGTCCGGTTCGGCGGCCAGGAAGGTTAATCCCTTACCTACCCTGGCCGGAGTATTGGGCATAGCCCGTAAAACTATTGTCTGCTGATCAACCATAGAGTTAATTTTATCAGTACTGACACCCGCTGCGATTGAAATAATACCAGTAATTGAGTCAACTGTTATTTCACCACAAACATCAGTTAAATCAGCCGGTTTAACCGCCAGCAGAAGGACATCAACAGCCTTACAAAGATCGGCTATTGAAGCCGCTGTAAGCAGATCATGAGTATCAGCAAATTTTTCAAGTTTTTCACTATCAATATCATAAACCACCAGTTTTGAACGAGACCACCCGGCCTCAACAATACCACTCACAATGGCGGTTCCCATGTTGCCCAATCCAACAACTCCCAGGGAAACGGCAGAACTCATGTTTTTTTACCTCCCTCTACCCTGAATTAATCGATCAACTATTTTTACCTTGATAATATTTGAATCCATCAATCTCTTTCACCGAAAAATAACCGTCCCAGCCGTAAAATGGTTGCATCTTCTTTGATGGCTATCTGATAGTCATTCGTCATCCCCATCGACAGCTCAGGTAAAGCTATATCGAACTTTTCGGCCAAACCATCTCTCAGAGTCCGGCATCCGGCGAAAGTTTTTCTGATAACCGACTTATCATCTGTCCACGGAGCCATGGTCATCAAACCTACAGGCCACAAATGTTCAGAGTTAAGAACTGCCTCCAACAGAGCCGGGGCTTTTTCCGGTTCAATACCATACTTGGAATTCTCACCACTGATATTTACCTGGAGTAAAATCTTTTGAACCGGATCGTTGGCGGTCTGTCTACGGTTAAACTCATCGACCAATGAATGACGGTCAAAACTATGTATTAAATCAAATTCACCGATTATTTTTTTAACTTTTTTCGACTGAAGGTGGCCCACCATATGCCAGTTTGCCGAGGCTGCAGGATGTTCGGAAAGAGCCTGCCGTTTTTCTAAATATTCAGCCACACGATTCTCACCAAAAGTTCTAAAACCAAATTCCCAGGCTGTTCGTACAAGCTGGTAGTCAAACCCTTTTGTCACAGGTAAAACCAACAGTTCATCAATGTCACGGTCAGACTTTTCACAATCTTCCGCAATCTTTTCAAGAACCGCTTCCCAGTGCTGAAGATCACAACAGGGTTCCATAATTATCCCTCTTCTTTGAAGATCCAGCTAATGTTTCTCTCTTTTGTCTTCGACATCCGGTAACTGAACAGTGGAATTTCTCCGGTTGTTCCGGTTGAACCGGGGAAAATATAGAATTTTCGGATTTTCTCAGAAAAACCACTCAATTGATAACGAAGAAACTTTATGAGATCAAAAAATATCTCCGTCTCTTTCTGATGAAAAATTTGCAGTTCAAGAAGCCGATCAAATGAGCAGCCGGCCAACTCAAGAACCCGACCAATCAACTCCCCACCAACCCGATAATTTTCAGAACTTATCCCCGGACCGACTAAGATCTCTACCAGATCCGATTTTGGGAAAAAATCCTCTAAAACTCGAGGAACAATATTTTGACAAAGCCCACGCCATCCGGCGTGAACAAGAGCCCAGCGGGTATCTTTAGAGTTTTTAATAAAAACCGGCAAACAATCGGCAGTCTTTATTAAAAGAGCTAATCCGGGTTGATCAGTTACCAGACCATCGACACCAAGATGGCAGGCCGAAGGGCCCGCCACCTGATTGACAACTGAATTGTGTATCTGCTCAGCCTGATGATACTCGGAGCAGAGAAAATTTTCCAGCAACCGGTTTAACAGCTGTGGCCGGTCAAACCTTCCACCCAGATCAGCTGTCTCTGCAGTAGTCTGACCGAGTGAGAAGCCTGGCCATAACTGATACTCAATGGTTGTCCATGAGCCTCTTGATTTAAGTCTGTATTCAACCGCCTCAGCTGCAAGCAGAGACTGATCTGAACAGCTCCCCTCGCTGTTCAACAAACTATCTTCTGGCAAATCTATCTACCACAACAAACTCTATTATAGCTCGAATTAGAGAGAAGTTAAATTTCAATTATTTTAGAATCCTGCCCCTCAGAAATCCCCTGTTGAATATATTGGTTAACCTGCTGGATAAGATTGTTAAAATTAGTTTGAGCTGCCATGTACTGTTGGAAACGAGGTTTTCTTTCCAACTCTTTAGTTAATTCCTGAATCTCCTGTTTTTTCTCCTCTTCAAGCTCTTTACCCGCTTGCAGGCTTGTCAGTGCAGTCTGCTGAAGCTTACTAAGCCGTTCATACAGCTCATCAGTATCCTCATCATCACGCAGATTTTCCTCAGCACGTTCAAGCGCTTTTGAGCGATCCGACTGGCCTATTGCCCGACCTAATTTTTTAGCTCTTTCTTCAATTTTTTGTTGATTAATCTCCATCAGTTATTCACTCCTAAATAGTTATTATAGATTCAAACTTGATCAAACCGGTCAATCATCTGATTTTAAGCTTCCCACGAGCTATTTCAACAGCCCATGCTACAGTTAGATACAATAACAGAATTGATAATATTTTGCAAACAGAGCGGAAAAAATAGCCTGAATGAAAAACCACCCCTGAAGAAAAATCTGCTGCAGCAATATTTTTAAATTCTATTGCTGACATCCAGGACAAAAATAGCTGCTCCGGCCAGATTGTTTGATTTTTTTAATTTTTTCCGAACAATCAAGACAGAACTCCCCTTCCCGCGCATAAACCCTGTGAAACTGCCTGTAACCACCAAATCGATTGCTGGCGTCCCGGTAAGCTGTTGCCGAACTCTCCGGATTAAGTGATGAACCGCGCATGATAACGGCTTCATGTAAAATTTTCGGTACTATAAAAAAAATTTTTTTTAAACGCCGTTTGGTAATATGGGATGTTTTCTTGCGGGGATCAATACCGGCCCTGAAACAGGCTTCAGATGCATCAATATTACCAACACCAACAATGAATTTTTGATCGAGCAGAAGATTTTTGATTGGTATAGTTCTATTTTGTGAACGGGAATAAAAGTTATCCCAGCTATAATCAGCATGAAACGGATCTGGCCCAAAAGTTGAAAAATTTGAGAATTCTAAGAGATTTTCCTTCTCCCACCAATAGAACTGGGAAAACCGGCGGACTGAAGTGAAATAAAGAGATCGATCGAATTTGGCAAAATCGAGCCGCAGCTTAACTCTATCCGGGGTTTTTGGGGAATCAGACTGGAGTTGAACTTTCCCCGACATCCGCGGATGAAATATCAACCAGGATGCAGAGAATTTCAAAGCCAGATATTTTCCATATCTTTGCAGATCGATAAGTTCCTGATCAAGCAAGAGTTCCTCCGCCCTATCAACTGTTAACGGGGAGTTAAACAGCAATGGATCATTTGCATAAACTCCTGTAACCTTTCTCCTGAGAAGCGGATAAAGACCCCGGCGTATTGTCTCTACTTCTGGTAATTCTGGCATAATAATTTATCCTAAATTTAAAATTTCCCCAAGCCAAAAAAGAGATGACAAAGCCAGAGCGTGGTAAGTTCAACCGTGCAAGGATCAAACCATACTACCAGGGCCTCGAAATCATCTGTGAAAAAACTTATTTCATCGGAGAAAAGTATAACAAAATTAGCCAATTGAGACAGATCTATCTGATTGTTATGAAAGCCGGATCAACCAGGAATAACCGATGACGGTTACTGAACAACCATCAGGTAAGTCTGTTAGAGCTGTAAAAAAATCATTGCTCTTTGTAGTTATAGTAGGCCCGGCAGGCTCCCTCATTAGAAACCATCGGCGCTCCCAGCGGATTTTCTGGGGTACATAAAGAAGCAAAATTTTGACAGTCCAGAGGTTTTTTTTCTCCCCTCAATATCTCACCACTTATACAACCTGAAACGCTTGATTCAACCTCGAAACATTCCAGATCAAACCGTTTTTCAGCATCAAATTCCGAATATTCAGGACGAAGATCCAGACCACTGCGAGGGATCATCCCGATACCTCGCCAGTTAAAATCAACCGGTCGAAAAACCTTATCGATAGCATTTTTTGCCTCAAAGTTGCCGGTTCGACTGACTGCCCTTGAATATTGATTTATCACGGGATGACGATTTTGTTCAAGATTTCGGACAGAAAGATGAACCGCCTGGAGAAGATCAAACGGTTCAAACCCAGTAACTACGACCGGTAGCTGGTAATCACGAGCGAGCGATTCGTACTGTTCATAGCCCATAACTGTACAGACATGACCGGCCGCCAGCAAACCGTCCACCAAACAACCCGGCGAGGACAGAATAAACTCGACAGCCGGAGGGACTAAAACCTGGGAGACGAGAAGAGAAAAGTTTCTAAGACCGCGACGCTGCGCCTGCAGCAAAGCACCGGCATTAACAGGACTGGTTGTTTCAAAACCAATGGCGAAAAAAACAACCTCTTTGCGAGGATTCTTTTGCGCTATATCAACTGCATCAAAAGGGGAATAAACAACTCTGACATCGGCCCCACGGGAGCGCAGCTCCAGAAGGTTAGTCTCGGAGCCGGGGACCCTCAACATATCGCCAAAGGAGCAGAAAATAGTTTGTGGATGGCTGGCGATGGTCAGCGCACAATCAATTTTCTGTAAGGGAGTCACACAGACAGGACAACCCGGGCCGTGAATAAATTCAATTTTATCAGACAATATTTTGTCGATGCCGTATTTCAGAATAGAATGGGTCTGTCCACCACATATCTCCATAATTTTCCAGTCTGATTTAACCTCACGACGAACAGCCTCGACCAGCTCAG
>PWOD01000093.1 GCA_003557545.1 bacterium
AAATTGGCCTCTTATCCGTTTATCGTGAAATATTTTATTTAATGGACAACAAAGAACAAAAATATTGTATGTCATAAAAAACTTGATAAACTTGGACTTGTTGCGGTAGACTCAAGTATTAAAAAGGAGGATTTCTTTGAACATAGAAAGAAAAGCAGTAATAAAAAAGATTTTACAAAATCAGAATTATTTGATATATTTCCAGATTTTGAAATCAATTGTTTAGATATAGGAAGCCGCGGTGGTATTTTAGACGATTTGAATCCTATTTCTTCAAATGTAAATTTGTTTGGATGTGAACCGGCGACAGAAGAGTGGGAGAGATTGTCAAATAACTTAAAATCAGAAGATTGGAATAGTGTTAAAAATCTTCCAGAAGCAGTTGGAAAAAATTTTGAAGGGCGCAAATTATATATTTGTAATAAGGAGGGGTGTTCTTCTTTATTGAAACCTTTGTCAGCCCGTGCTTCTAATTTTAAGCGGGGCGCATACTATTAGATTAAAAAAAGTGAAACTGTGTCAACTAAGACACTTCAAAAATTAAAAAGTGATTACAATTTGGCGCGAATAGACTATGTCAAAATTGACGTTCAGGGATTGGAAAAAGAAATTTGTGAAGCAACACGAGATTTATTTGAAAAAGAAATCTTATTTGTGAGATGTGAAATTACTTTTGAAAAATTTTATGAAGAACAAACTTTCCCGGAAAATATTTTTGAATTTTTCAGGCGGGAGAATTTTATTTTTTTAGATTTTGAAGAGATTCATAAATGGAGAGTCAATAGCCGTAGGAAAAATGGAGAGTTTTCAAAAAAAGACTTCCCCTTTTCACGTCCTCAGTTTATACATGGTGATATTTTAATGGCGAAGGATCCGTTTGAAATTGCCAATAGTAATTTGGATAGTGATCAAGTAGTGAGGTTGTTTTTTATTTTGTTGAGCTACGGATTTATAGGGCATGCCTTTAAAGTGGTTGAGAATTTTGACGCATTTGATCAAAAAGGGAAAATAAAGAATGAACTTTTGAGGATTTCAAGAGCGATTTCTTTGTATGAACTTGCAATTGGTTCTAAAGAATTTTTTGTTAGACCTTTTTTTATTTTTAAACAACTCTTTAGATTGATGTGTAACTATTCAGGAGTTTATGAATGACATATAAGTATTTATATTTCAACCGATAGACTCAAATTTAAAACAAAAAAGGAAAATGATTGATCGGAGTTTGGATTAAACATTCAATGATAATATTTTAGCAAGGGAGAGGCTCTTAATTGAACCAGACACCGGATAAATATTTAGATTTTTTAAGGAAGTTAAATGAAAACGATATCGATTATTGGCTGGATTTTGGAGCAGCTTTGTTATCTTATAGAAACGGATATATACCTGTGGAAGAAGATTTGGATATTGGGGTATGGGCTTGTCGGGAAACAATAGATTCTCTTGATAAAATTATTCAATCCTTGTCGAGCGAGGTTAAGGTGGGTAAAAAAACATGGAAGAATAATTTAATGTCCTATAAATTTGTTTTTAAGGAAGGTTCTCTTGAGAACCTTAAGGAAGATGATAACTATCCAATTGATATAAAAATATATCGGAAATATAAACAATATGCATGGACGTTTTTTTTTGAAAGACGATCCCTTTTAAAGGGTGAAAAAAAGACTATTAGTGAGAGAACAACTAATTTTTTGTATAGAAATTTGAAAAATTTAGTAGGCTGCGACTTTTGGATGTGGCGGAATAATTATCTTGGCGGCATATTTATAATCCCAATCCAATTTTTCGAGAAGAAGTTTAAAAAAGAAATTTCAGGGTGTGAAATATCTTTGCCAGGTCTAATTGAAGAATTTTTAAGTTTACACTACGGGGAAAATTGGCAGAAACCAGAGGCTGATTGGCAATTTTCAACTGATGATGGAACTTTATTCGAAGTTAATTCTAGAATGCTCGAAAAGTTGTTATCAGATGACAATTATTAATAGGAACTGTGATTTTATTTATTTGAGGTCTCGTAAAACAGCGAGCACATCGACAGAGTTACATTTTGTTGCAAATACATCTTTAGGGAAGGATATTTATACTACAAGCTCTGATGTAAAAAAATATAATGTACCTAAAAGCCAGAATAGAACTGTTATAAAATTGTTCTTTTTTTACTTTTACTTAGACTTACCTGGTGAGTTGAGAAAACGTTTTCCAAAAATAAGGGGTCATCTGAAGGCGCAAGAAGTCAAAAAATTAGTTAGTAAAAAAGTTTGGCATCAATCCCTTATTGTTTCTTCAATTCGAAATCCCTGGGATAATCTATTATCTTATTGGCGATGGCAGAGCCGGGGCAAAGATGGCAGAATTAAACCGATTGAAACGGATTTTGAAAAATGGGCATGGGCGGCAATAAGTGGCTGCGAAGAAAGAATAGAACAGGCTAATGCAATTGATGCCAGAAATTTGATGCAGGATTTTTTTTATATTGATGGGGAGTTAGTTACGGATTATTTGATCAAGTTCGAGAAGTTAAATGAATCACTAGAATATTTATCAAAATTAATAAATGTTAAGATACCACCTTTGAAATTTCACGAGAAGAAAACTTCAAGGGTGGATTATAGGAGATATTATTCCGATGACCTTGCTGAAGCGGTGGGGGATTATTTTTCAGAAATAATCTCCCTGGGAAATTATGATTTTTGAGTTGATGATTCTCCTAAGATTTTTTAGATGGGAATGATATCAGGTGATCAAAAGAATCGAGCAGGCATATAAGCGATTTAAAAATTATTATTTGTGGTCCCGGACAAAGCCCTTTTATCAGAAATATTTTCCAGAAGCACCGGAATTCTATAAGAAATTTTCACCTTTTATGAGATCCGGACGATTGGGTTTGCACAAGGCTGATAATCGGGTGGTTGTTGATCTGGAGCGGGGCTTTCTATATAACCGGATACCTAAGGCTGCTAATACAACTTTGATGTGTGCTTTGTTTCAAACTTATTTTGCTGAAGATCTAACCTCTGAAGAACTGGCCCGGCGGGCTAAAAGTTTTCATTCGGTTCCTTCGGAATTGGATAAAAAAGCGGTGGAGAAGATCGATAATCTGTTTAAATTTACTTTTGTTAGAAATCCTTATTCCAGAACATTATCCGCCTATCTAGACAAGATTTCTCGACCAGAAAAAAGCCGTGAATACCGGGCAAAAGTTCCACAGCTTTTTAAAAAATTTGGCCCCCGGCCTTCCTTCTATGATTTTTGTCAATATCTTGCTGATGGTGGATTGTATGCTAACAAGCACTGGGCTCCTCAGGTTTCACTGTTTGCTTTACCACCGGAAAAGTTCGATTTGATAGGAAAAATAGAAAAACTCAATCAGGATTTTGAAAAGGTTCTGAAAAATCTCCCCGGTTTAAAAAGTCCGGGAAATCCTGGAAGAGTGGGAACCACAACCAGCGCTTCTACTAAAATTGATCAGCATTATAACACTAATCTACTACAGTTGATTCGCGATCTATACCAGGAAGATTTTAACAAACTAAACTATTCCCCCAACCCACCCTGAAGGTACGGTTGTGCGACAACTAAAAATATCTTGAAATTATCTCCCCGTGAAGCAGCAATATAATATTTGGTATCTGGATGTAACACAGGGGATGTAAGGAAACACCTTTTCTTTTGACAGACCAGAGGTGTTCTCTATCACCGAGAACCGGGGGTCTTTCAGGAGGCTTCAGGAATAGGGGTGATATCAGAATTTCGGGTCGAGCTGTCCGGGTAATTCTGTCGCAATAATCTTAACAATAGTAAAAGTTGTTCGAGATATTAAATCTAAAAATTTATCCTGTTTGATTGACGATATTTTCCCCTTTAGAAAAGTTGTTTGCTTTAGTTATCGAACTGTTTTATTATTGAATTGAGCAGGGTGAATATTTTTTGGGGAGGTTTTTACGATGTCCGATTGTTGTTTCTGGCGTCCTTTTATCTGGCCACTGGTTACCATATTAACAGGATTTTTGCTGCTGTTTGTTGTGGGGGGTGGCAAAATTATTCTAGCGGAAGAGGAGACCATGAATGAACTAGAGGTTGATATAGAACAGCTGCATGATCTGTCGGCCGCCAAAAATTCCTTTGCCCTGAAACTTTTCCCCGGCATTGTTGAGGAGGAAAATCTCTTCATTTCGCCCTATAGCGTTCATACTGCGCTTACTCTTGCCTATCTGGGTGCCGGTGGTCAGACCCGTGAGGAGCTGCGCCAGGCACTTGAGCTTGCCGATCTGGATGAACAGCTCATAAAACAGCAGACTCTTGCTCTGAAAAATCATCTCGAGCAGCTGTCTGATGAAACCGAGGTATCGATCGCCAACGCTCTGTTTTTAAAACAATCAGTTGAATTTTTGGAAAGTTATAAACAGGCCGGCCGCCGTTATTTCGCGGCAGAGCTTAATCAACTTCCTCCCACAGGAGAAACTATTAATCAGTGGGTAGCAGAACAGACCAACGATTTGATAACCCAGGTTATTTCTCCCGAACCAATCCCCGAGGAGATTGTTGCCTACCTGGTTAACGCGATCTATTTTAAAGCTCTCTGGGAAAAGGAGTTCGATCCTGATAATACCCGGGAACGACCCTTTTATGGTCCGGAAGAAACTGCGGTCGAGATGATGCAAAATAGGGCCCGATATCGCTATGGAATAACCGAAAAAATTAAAACGCTGTCCCTGGAATACAAGGATAGAAAATTTCTTTTTAACGCTTTTATGCCGGTGGCTCCGGACTATGATCTGGAGGAGTTTTACCAGGAAGTTGATGCTCAAACTCTGACGACCGCTCGGGAAAATATGCGGGAGGGAGAAATTATTTTGCGGCTGCCCAAATTTACAATGGAAAAGGATATAGCCCTGGCGGAAATTTTACGGCAGCTCGGGATTTCCCGCGCTTTTGATCGCCAGGCGGCGGATTTTTCCCGGATGGTTGATCTTCCAACTCTGGAACCGCTAAATCTATTTCTCAACCAGGTCTACCACAGCTCTTTTGTTGAGCTGGATGAAAAAGGAACTGAGGCCGCCGCAGCGACCGCCGTAGAAATGGGTGTTACGAGTCTACCACCAGAGCCCCCGGTTATTGAATTTAACAAGCCCTTTTTCTTCACCATAGAAGCTGCTCAAACCGGGACTATTCTTTTTATGGGACAGTTTTTGGGTTAACTGTTCCCGCGGTCTGGGTTGGCTGCAGTGCGCTGTTTTCCTCTAATAAATCTTCCTGCCCTGGATCAGCCAAAATTTTTTTGTAGATATCTATTATATAAAACCCGGGGCCAAAACTCTTTTGAGCTATCGCACATCTGCATCCGCAGAATGGTGGCTGTGGAGGATCGCTTCGATGTTGTCCAGGTGGTTGTTCTGGCTGAACTTTTTGGCCGACAGCCGACAGCGCCGGCTGAGCTCAGGATACTCTTCGGGCTCGTAGTCATCAAGAAAGTTGGTTATTTCAGCCACGGTAAATTTGGAATTGACCACAGCTCCCAGCTGCTCTTCAGCCACCAGCTCGCTAAGTCCGGATTGTTCGGTGGTTAGCACCGGAGTTCCTGAGGCGATAGATTCTAACACCACATTGGGCGCCGGGTCATAGCGGGATAAAACAAGGGTCCAATCACTTAGCCGGTAGTACTGCTCCATCGTTTCGCTGTGGCCGATCAGGTGGAGCTGCTGTCGGCGGTCCGATCGGATTTTGTCCAGTAACTTTTTTTGATCGGGAGAACCGGTCAGTATTAGATGATATTCAGGCCCCAGGTTGTTCAGCAGCTCAACTGCCCGGTCCAGCCCCTTACGTTTAATATTCGACCCGGAGATCAGCAGTACTGTTTCATCACCGGTGAGCTTTAGTTGAGCTCGCAGACGCTCTTTTTCTCCAGGCTGATCCTTCGGAGAAAAACGGCTGAGATCGGTGCCGTTATAGAGCAGGAATAGTTTTTCTGGCGGTAGTTGAAAATATTCCTGCAGCTGCTGTTGGACTTTCCGTGAGTTGGCCAGCACTACTGGCGGTGGGTTGGAAAAGAGTTTTTTCTGTAGATATATTTTCACCAGACTTTTTGGACTGAGCAGAGCGGTTTTACCCAGGTAAGCATCGATTTCCGCCCGCTGGATCCCGGCGCCGGCCCGGTAGATATCGCCGAAGGTTAGATATTCGGTGGTAAAGACAAAATCAAATTTGGCCTGCGAGCGGTTAACTGCCCGCCGGGCAAAATAGTTAAAACTAAGATAGCGCAGCGGCTGGGGAAATTTAATCAGCGGAACCTGGACAGTGGTCAGTCCCGTAAGTTGTTCAAAATCCTCATCAAAGCAACTGGAAAAATAGCTGATTTGGTGGCCCCGCTCGATTAGCCCCCGGCTCAGTCTCTGCAGGTAACGTTCATGTCCGCCCCGGGCTCGTTCGGCGTAGCGGCTAACTATGGCTAAATGCATAATTGGATGACTCCTGTCCCAACCCCAGGGATTAAGTACTGAAGCTAATTGTAACTTTGATTCTGTTAAGATTCAAATGGCTGTCCCGCCAGTCAACTGGTCGGCATTGGTTAAAGACGGCGGGACAGTTGGAATCGAAGTAGTTTTTTGCCGACTCCGGAGAGCCCCGACCGCTCCTCCAGACAGGGCCATAGTTCCTCGTTCCAGTCGAACTGTGCGTAGAACTGTTTAAGCTGGTCAGTTGTTGTAACGGTGAGTCGTCGAAAATCTGCAACCCTGCGTAAAATATTTCTGGTCCGGGTTAGCAGCTTATCAAAATCAATGAAATAGAGCTGCGTCCCCGATTGAATAAGGTGGCGAATCTTAGTATCGCCAAAACTGATCCTGTCCTGGTGCATGGAGCTGATAGCCTCGACCGCCCTGCGGTAGAGAGCCAGCTTGTTGGGCAGGCTGGTTTGAGGATCCCGATAAATGATTTTGAGATTATCACCGTGAACCCGGGGAATAACCAGCAGACTTTCCTGGCGCAGCCGGTGGGCGCGTCGACCCGCCAGGACCGGTCGGGGTAGGTTGTGCCCCCGGTTACTGGCATAAAGAGCCCGACAGAACTGGCTCAGTCCGTGGGCCTGCTGCCAGCGGTAGCCGCTAAACCAGCGTTGTTTTTTTCTGTACGTGCGATGGTAGTGGAACCGTTTAACATAAAATGCACCCCAGGGAGTGGAGACCTCCTGGGTAAGCCGGGCCCGACCCGGGCGTATAGTTTTGGGGTTGTTCTCCAGTAGATAGGGAGCAAAATAAGCCGGATCAATCGGGCTGTCTTTCTCAACAAAGAACAGACCGTTGTCGATGGTCAGACAGTTAATCTGGTCGGCTACCGGATTCCAGTCATTCCTCGATAAATATTTTTTTTTAAATAGCAGGGGTTTCACTCCTTATGACAACTATTTTGTAATAATTTACAGACCACAATAAATATAGCATATTTCTTTCCTTCAAACAGAATTATACAAGCCTCAACAGCACAGAGTAGTCAGGACAGTGCTTGAAAAAAACTTTTAAACTGAAAGGCCGGGTTGAAAAAGTTGTTTGGCCAGTCGCCCCAGTTCGGGGATGAACCGCTTATCGGACTGGAGCGCCGGTGAACAGTCCTTGTACAGCCGGCGGAGAAACCGCCGTAAATCGGTGAGTTTTCCGCTGGTCAGCCGCCGGTTGATTTTAACTCGCTCAAAATCCAGCCTGACCAACTCCCCGGCCTGATCAACCAGCACGTTTCGTGGTTCTGTGGCGCCAAAATAGATCTGCTGTTGGTGCATTCTGTGAAGAACTTTTAAGCCCTTCCGGGGCAGTTCAAGTACCGGCTCCAGCTGACTCTGTAAACCCAGCAGTTCGGACAGGGGCTGACCGGTATGAGTTTGTGAGAGAAACAGGCTGTGGCGGGCCAGTCGTCCCGCTGTCCAGCTTAAGGCTGCTTCTGGTTTAACCACCGAAAACTGTCTTTCCAGCAGATAAAGACCGTTTAACAGCTCCTGCTCGCGAGGACTCCGGGAACCGGGGAGACGACAGCCAATCTGTTCCGACCGGCGGGGGGATTGACTGCAGGTGTAACGTTTAAGGTGATAGTTCTGACCGCCCGTTGTAAAACTGAAGATCTGCCGGGAGCTGTCGGCTATAATCGGGTCACAGGGATCGTTGTCGATAAACTGGAAAAGCTCGTTCCAGGGTGGTTGGCTGCCTTTGCGATAAATTCCCCGGCGGTTAGCTGAAAAAGTTTTTTTCACTGCACTCTTTGGCCATAACATAGCTGTCAGCTCGATTGATAAAATAATATCAGTGTAAAATTTTAACAGATAGCCAGTCGTAAAATAGAATTAATTATTTGACCGGGTGGTAGAGCTTTTTGCTGTTGGGGAGCTAAGATGCTCGAGAGCTCTGTTCGATCTGTCCGGTTACAGCTGGCTGATCACCCCCGTTTTTCCGGTGAATTTTAGGCTGTAGAAAGCAGCAAGAAATCTGCCGGTATTGTGTTAAAATAGTAGGTTATAGATTGATTGTATGGTTCAAGTTTTGAGGATAGCGGTGATTATCGATGGAAACAACCTGGGATTTTATTAAATGGCTGTGGAGACGGCTTGGCCAGTACTGGCACTGGCTAGGGCTGGCTTTTCTTTCAATGTTTGCCTACGGACTGTCCCACGGCGGTGTGCTCTATCTGCTGCATGAAGTGGCCCGGGAAATCTTTGAAGGTGACATTCA
>PWOD01000041.1 GCA_003557545.1 bacterium
ATCAATTTTTAGATCATACTAATCAGCTGTGCACAGTTTAAAAAAGGCTGCTCAATAAGCCTTTAAATATGGGCAGAGTCGCCGTCGATAAACTGTTGAGCTGTGGCGGGCTCAGGGATTAGAGCTTGCTCCTCAGCATAGCTGTAAGCGGACTGAATAATCTCTTCACCAAGGCCGTTACTTCTGAGAGAAGGCGGGACAAAGATCGAAAGAAATTTGATCTGTTTTTCATCTTCGTCCAGTTGATAACGCAGCACCGCCTGTTTATCGGAAAAGGGAACGTAAAATTTACCGTTGCCTTCATCATGTAAAACAGTGGGAGAATTTTTACTCATAACTATTCACCTTTGCTTTGTGAGTTTGTCCAGAACAATTATAACAGGAATCGTAATGAGTTTAAACGGTTGTCCGGGGAGGGGCAGTTTAAGAATAGGGACTTAATTAATATAACTGATAAATCTTATAGAATCGAGTTGACTGGAAATGTTCAAATTGAACTTTGAAAGAATGCAGCAGATAGAAACAATAGTGGAGAAGATGCTGGCTGTTGAAACAGTTGATCCGGCTCCCTGGCAGAATCCGGAGATGATCGAGGATATTTCTTTATTTCCGACTGTTAATAATTCTGAAGCCCTTGAGTTTTTATTTTTTGTTGGTGCCTTAAACTTTTCATACTGGATTAAACAGGAGGGCAGAGTTGAAACCTGGGGAGTTCTGACTCCATCAGGCCAGCGGGTGAAAGATATTTTTGCTTTAACCTTTTGTGTGTCCTATGCAGTTGAGACGGGAGAGCTGGAGCTGACAGCCTCTTCATATGAAAAATTTGACCGGAAGTCAGCTGAAAAAATGTTTGCTCCGGTGGAAAAAAGCTGCACAATACCGATGTTGGAGAGTCGGATTAAAAAAATTAATGAACTGGGAGAGGGTTTGAAAAGATTTGGTGAAGATCATGGAACAACTCCAAGTTTTCGGGCTTTTTGCCGGGAACAGGAATCCCTGGAACAGTTCTTGGAAGGTTTGTCCGACTATTTCCCTTATTCTTTTGGTGATCCATTTCAAAAACTATCCCAGCTACTGTTTAAAATTATAGTTGATCGGTGTCCAGAAAATATGCCGGAGTCGCAGCTGTTTCCGGAAGAGGATGGCTGGAGCCGGTCTGTCAACTTCGGGGGGATAGAAAAACTAACTGCACAACCTGATTATATGCTCCCTCTGTTTTCTCTCAAAACAGGTTTGTGGGATATGGAACCGACTGTCAAAAAATATTTTTCTGATCAGATAGAATTACCGATGGATCATCCGGTTGAAGTTGAAATACGCAGGCTGACGGTGGAAACTGTGGCGATTCTTGCCGATAGAGTTCCTGGAAACAGTGGGCTGAATGCCGGTAAGATCGATTCGATAATGTGGCAGCGGGCGGTCAAAGGTTGTTTTCCGAGAGATTGTCAGGGATGTAAATTCATTGACTGGTGTGCGGCAAAAACAACTGAACCATGGAGGATGAAACTGGACCATCATTTAACCCGAACGATTTATTATTAACAAGTTTTTTAGGGTTTGTAGATTTGTTGACGGCAGTTAGAAAAACTCATATGATAAAAACTCATATGATTAGATTGAACTGTTAAATCTGGTTGTGGACGGGCAGGATTTTGTAACAGGAGGTGAAGCCGGGCAACTTGTTATTGGTTGGATTATCTTATATGAAGCTGTTGTGTACAGGCAACAAAAACAGTTTCAAAGGGAGGCAAATTAACATGAAACAGGTAATGGCAGCTTTTCTGATGGTTCTTCTGGTGGGATCTTTTCTGGTTGGTCCAGTTGCTGCTCAGCAGCATAATTCTGTACTTCGTACAACGCCGGTGGCGATTGCTCCGATTGGACAGATGTTACTGGAACTTAACGCTGAGTATAGAACAAATGATGATGATAACCTGGTTTTGCAACCGGCAAATATCCGATTTGGTTTAGCCCCTAACATGGAAGGTTATGCTGGATTAGCCTTTGCGGTTGGAGATGCGGAGGATGAGCTGGCCTATCTGAACTTTGGTGGTAAGGTTGCTTTGACTCCGAATGTTTCATTGGATGTTACGCTGGTGCTGGACCAGGGAGCGGAAGAAAACCCTGCGGCCTGGGGTGGTGATGAACTGGATCTCAGAGTTGTCCTGCCGGTGCAGTTTCAGGTTGGACCGTTGAGTTCAATCTATGGTCAGCTGGAGGTTTACAAGATGGATATACTGGATGAAGAGGACAATATTGATATTGATCCCTTTGTCGATCTGGCGGTTGGTTTTAAGCATGATGCGCTGGCACTGGAGTTTCATGCCAACGATCTTACCGATGCCATTGATGTTGACTTTGATCCTACTTTTGACCTTGTTGCAGGCTGGCATCTGCCGGGAAATATCAGTCCGTACGGTGCAGTGTTTAATATAACAGAAGAAAATGATCGTGATATGGCCTATGCCGCTGGCATTCGTTTTAAGTTTTAAGCGATATTAGCGGTAAGCAGTATATTTGATAAGAGAATTGTTGCAGGCAAAGTCTGTTTTGGAACTGCTGATTGAGGGATTGGTTTATCGATAACAGCTGTTAGTCGGTGGTTGGGGAAATTATCGATAATTATCCGGATTCAGCGGAGCGGTGAATTGTACAGTAAAAGATTTAAGCGACTTGTCGGGACAGGGTTTTATTGGTAAAATCTTGGCTGGTCAAAACTGGTTTATTGTGCAGTAGCCCGGGCGGTTGTGGTCGGGTTTAGAGGATTTTAGGAAGCTTTACAGGTGACCTGCTGAAAATCTTCAAAATAACCAGCTGTTAGATGGCCCCGGGGCGTGGCTCAGCTTGGCAAGAGCGCTGCGTTCGGGACGCAGAGGTCGCCGGTTCAAATCCGGCCGCCCCGACTGGAAGAGGTTAGTGGGAACAGCAGTTTATTTCGAATGACCCCGGATGTTATATGGATCCGCGGGGGTAGTTCAATGGTAGAACTCCAGCCTTCCAAGCTGGTCATGCGGGTTCGATTCCCGTCCCCCGCTTTTTGTTATGATACAGGCTGTTCCCGCCGGAGTCGATAATCATTTATTGACTTGCCACCTGTGAAAGTCAGGCGAAGGTGTGACTGGTCGGTGAAACCAGGATGTTGATGTAACTGTTTCGTTGACGTTACCGGTGGGGAGGAGTAAACTTTTATAGAGAATCTTGTATAACTGGTAATTATGCCGTGGGAGGCAGTTAAAGTGGCCGATGAGTTTGACAGAATTTCGCCTGAAGAACAGCAAAGACGTGATCGCCGTCGTAATATTATGGAGAAAAACTACGAGCTTCTGGAAGAGCTTGAACAGCGTAATATTAAGCTGAGTTCTAACCGTTATGATCATGAAGATCGTGAATATTACGTTCAGAAGGTTGAAAAAACATACCTTGATGGGGCTACCGGTTATATACCTTCTGTGAAGCTTGTGAATGAAACGGTTCGCCCCTCTCTCCAGCCTGTTTTAAAACTTCCCCGAAACCTGATTCCGGTTGATAAAAAGGGTGGCAGTAAGACCCTTAACCTGATCTATTCATCAGAACCCTCCGTTGAACAGTCTTTCCACTATATGAATCGTTATGAACGACCTGACCTGGAGATATATATTACTTACGAGGAATGACTCTTCCAACCGGTTCCTAGAGTTTTTCTTTGCAGCAGTTTTACGCTTTGCAGGGTCGGGTTATTCGGCAATTATTGTTAAAGTTCCAACCAGCAGAAAAAATTGTTAAAATTACAGGCTTCAATCAGTACGGTTAAATAATTTTTACACTATTTTATCTCAAAGGGAGGAACCCCTGATGGATCCGTATGAATTAATAATGAAAAAACGTGATGGTGGGGAACTGAGCAGCAGGGAAGTAAAGTATATGGTGGAGGGTTTTACTGACGGTGAAATTCCTGATTACCAGATGGCGGCCTGGCTAATGGCTGTGTGGTTTAAGGGGATGACCGGCCCGGAGCGGGCAATTTTCACCCGTTCAATGGTTGATACAGGGGTGACGCTTTCCTATCCGCGAATAGAAGAAAAACTAGTTGACAAACACAGTACCGGCGGAGTTGGCGACGGTGCGTCGTTAGCACTGGTTCCCCTGGTGGCCAGCTTCGGTGTGAAAATTCCGATGATGTCAGGCCGTGGGCTGGGCCATACTGGTGGAACGCTGGACAAGCTTGAGTCGATTAATGGTTTCCAGGTTGAGTTCAGTGAGGCGGAGATTAACCGGCTGCTTGATAGAACCGGGGCGTTAATAATGGGCCAGACAGGAGAAGTTGCGCCGGCCGATAAAAAGATGTATGCTCTGCGGGATGTTACGGCCACGGTTGATTCGATAGATTTAATTGCCGGGAGTATCATGAGTAAGAAGATCGCCGAGGGAATGGATGCCCTTATTCTTGACGTGAAGACGGGAGCCGGGGCGTTCATGAAAGAATATGAGGATGCTGTTGAGCTTGCCCGGGCGATGATAGAGATCGGTGTTGAGCTGGGCAAACAGATGGGGGCGCTTATTACTGATATGGAACAGCCGCTGGGTAAGCTGGTGGGAAATGGTCTGGAGATGAAACAGGCGGTGGAGATTGTCCGGGGGGAGGGTCCCGAAGATTTGACTGAACTGGTCTGTTACCTGGGGGCTGAGATGCTGCTTATGGCTGATAAGTTTGACCGGTTTGAGGCTGCTCTGGAAGCAGCACAAAAGCGGATAAAAACTGGTCAGGCAGCTGACAAACTGGCGGAAATAGTTGCTGCTCAGTCGGGTGATCCGGAGTTTGTAGAGAACACCGAGCTGTTTCCGAAACACGATGATGAGTTTGTAGTCCGGGCGGTGGAAGATGGTTTTGTAGGAGGGTTAAATGCTTATCAGGTTGGTATGGCTGCCAAGGCTCTGGGAGCAGGTCGGGAGACAATGGAAAGTCAGTTGGATTATGGTGCCGGGGTAATTCTTGAGAAAAAGCTGGGTGATCCGGTGGAGGCTGGAGAACCCCTGGCGGTGCTCTGTTACAATGAAGCTCTATCTGAAAAAGGTTTAAAAATTGACCTGGAGACAGCTAAAGAGCGAATTGATAACGCCTATGAGATTGTCGGGGAAAAACCACGGAAAAGAAAACTTATTCATGCCAGGTTGGATGCTGCGGGTCAGCTTGAAGAGTTTTAGAAGCAAGCAAAGATTGTTCTGGAAAATAGTGGGATCAGTGAGCGTTATAAAAACCAGTAGATTTGATCGGTGATTGTTGGTGAACGGTACTTATAAAGTTGTGACTTTTGGTTGTCAGATGAATAAAGCTGATTCGGAAGCAATCTCTGGATTGCTTGAACAGATGGGATATGCACCGTCAGGCAGGGTAGAAAATGCTGAAATCATAGTGGTAAACAGTTGTGCTGTGCGAGAGCATGCCGAACATAAGGCCTACAGCCACCTGGGTCATTATTTGAAGTTAAAAAGACAGCAGCCCGGGAGGGTGGTTGTGCTGGCCGGGTGTGTGGCTCAGAAACAGGGAATACAGCTGTTGGAAAGATTTCCGTACCTCGATCTGGTGATCGGTCCGCGGAATCTAACCGGACTGCCCCGGTATCTAGATAAACTGCATTCTCAGGGGAAACGGTTTGTCGCGACCGATGGGGAAGAGGCTCTCGTCTCATCGACAACACCCCGGGTTCGTAAAACCGCCACAACAGGCCGGGGTTGGGTTTCTATTATGGTGGGGTGTGATCGGTTCTGTTCCTACTGTATCGTTCCCTATACTCGCGAACGGGAAAGTTGTCGTTCGCCGGAAGATATTTACCAGGAGGTTGAACAGCTTGTTAGCCGGGGATGTAAGGAGATAACCCTGTTGGGGCAGTCGGTTACCGGTTATGGAAAAAAACAGGCTACATTACCGGATTTTGCCGGGTTGTTAAAAAAACTTGATCAAATTCCCGGTGATTACTGGCTGCGCTATACCAGCCCCTATCCGGGTGATTTTGATAGTCGTTTGGTGGCCTGTTATGACCGATTGGAACATCTGGCCCCGCACCTTCATTTGCCGGTTCAATCCGGTTCAAACTCGGTTTTGAAACGGATGAACAGAAAATACAGTCGAGAAGATTACCTGGAGTTGATCGATCAGGTGGATCAATTAAAGGCCGACGTAGCCCTGACGACCGATGTGATTGTTGGTTTTCCCGGTGAGACTGAAAAAGATTTCGAACAGACCTGTGAACTATTTGAGCAGGTTATGTTTGATAAGGTCCATCTGTTTAAATTCTCTCCCCGAGAAGGAACGCCGGCTGCTACCCTGTCGGAGCAGGTTCCCTCGGAGGAGATCGATCGTCGTCATAGCCGGTTATTAGATCTTTATGAGCAGCTGTCCCGTCAAAAACATCAGAAAAAAGTTGGTCAAACCTATTCCGTACTTGTCCAGGGTGAAAGTCCTAAAAGCACAGAAAAAAAGCCCCAGTTTACAGGTCGTACGGGACAGAACGACGTGGTTGTTTTTCCTCGAGTGGAAGGGGTTAAACCGGCTGAATTCTGTCAGGTGGAGATTCAGCGGGCTGAATCATATACGCTTTTTGGACGGATAGTTGAGTCTGAGAAAGGGGGAAAAACCGATGGCTGAAGAAAATCTAAACCGCTATGCGGCCAGTTTACTTATCTCATTATTGATTGTTCTGGCGAGTTTATTTGTAAGTAGTCCGGTGGTTGGATCATATCTGCAATTGGAAGAAAAGTTAGAGGAGTCGGAGATTCCTTCGGCTGAGTTTGTCGATCAGTTGCCGGAGCCTCAAACGGCCCGGCAATACTGGTTGTTGAGTCAGGTTACGGAGGAACTGTCGCTGGCTCTGGAGAGAGTGGAAAAAGCAGTTGAGAAGGCCGAGGATGATTGGATAGCATATTTCGATGACTGGCTCCAGATGAATTTATTGGGTTTCCAGGGTGATAATGAGTTTTTTGTTGATCATCTGGTTAAACTCCTGGAGAGTGAAAAAAAACCAGATACGGCGGTTTTTTTGAGGGCCGGTCGGGTTGCTGAAGAACAGCAGTTATACAGCCATGCCCGAGAACTTTATGAGGAAGCCTACCGGATGTCGGATAACTATCAACTCAAGCTTAAACTGGCTCGAGTATTGCTCCAGCTCGGTAAGCTGGAGCAGGCGGACCGGTTACTGGAAGATTATTTCCTTTCCGGAGTTGAGGAGCAGCGGCCGGACTACTGGTTGATCCGTGGGGAGTTTTATGAACTGAGTGGGGCTGATACCGATGCATATCTCGCTTATAGCCATCTGGTTGATAACTATCCAGAGGCTTTGCTGGTGGTTGAAGCGGAGAAAAGAATTGAGCGGCTGGGTGATATGGAAGGGCTTGACCGGCTCTCCGATCGGCGGGTTGCCAGGCAGAAGAGTTTGCTGGAAAAGCCACACTATCGTGTCCAGGTGGGCGCGTTCAGGAGGCGTTCCGAGGCAGAGACTAAAAAACAGAATTTATTGCCTGGCCCTGAGGAAATGGTACTGATAACTGAAGCTGAGGTTAATGGACAACTATTTTATCGGGTGCAGGTGGTGACCGGTGCTGAGCGCAGTACTGCTCAGAATTACCTGAAAAAATTGAGTGAGCGGGGATTAGATGGATTTATTGTGCATGTTGACTGATTAAAGAAGAAATTTGTTAGAGATAGTTGTCCGGTCGGTAAGCTGGTCTTAAAATGGCTTGGGCGAGTTTACAGTAATAATTGAGAAATTTATTAGAGGACTATAATAGAGCAGATAAGTTCCTGGAGACGGAGTTGAACTGATCGATTATGGCTGAAAAAACTCCACTGTTAAAACAGTATCATCGTATAAAGGATAATCATCTGGATGAACTGTTGTTTTTTAGACTGGGTGATTTTTATGAGATGTTTTATGATGATGCCAAAATTGCGGCCCGGGAGCTGGAACTCACCTTAACTTCCAAGCCGGTGGCCAAGGATACCGATATTCCGATGGCCGGAGTGCCGGTTCACGCAGTTCAGTCCTACCTGGAAAAATTAATTGATAAAGGGCACAGGGTGGCGATCTGTGAACAGGTGGAGGAGGCATCTAAGTCAGCCGGGATAGTCAAACGGGAGGTTGTTCGGGTGGTGACCCCGGGAACTCTTACCGAAGAGGATTACCTCGACAGCAAGAAAAATAACTATCTGCTGGCTTTCTGCTGGGAGGGGGATTTTTTAGCTGAAAATCAGCAGTCCGTGGGAGTGGCCTATGTAGATCTCTCAACCGGAGAGTTTGAAACCACGGAATTCGTCGATGATGGGGATAAAAATGTTCTGTTCTCAGAAATTAATCGTTTGCATCCTGCCGAGCTGATCATTCCGGATGTTGAACAGAAAGAGCAGTTTATTAAACGGTTGAAAACCTATCATGATAACCTGGCAATAACCGTGCGCCCGGGCTGGCAGTTTGAATATGATGAGGCTCGTCGGGCGGTAGAAACCCAGTATTCCGAAGAAAAACTTAAAAATTTTATTGACGATCGGTTGATCATCAGGGCCTGTGGTGCCCTGGTTAGCTATCTGGCTGAAACACAAAAACGGACGTTGGCCCATCTTAATATGATAAAAACCTA
>PWOD01000003.1 GCA_003557545.1 bacterium
CGGCCGGGCAGGCTGATCCGGCACCACCCGTGGGACCCGCGTTAGGACAACACGGACTGAATATTATGGAGTTTTGTAATGCGTTTAACCAAAAAACTTCTGACCAGGAACCGGGGATACTTATTCCGGTCGAAATAACAGTTTACAAGGATAGAAGTTATGATTTTATTACAAAAACACCGCCCGCCTCAGTTTTGCTTAAACGAACTGCAGGTCTGGTAAAAGGGTCTGGAGAACCAAAGAAAAACAAGGTAGGAAAGATTTCCCGGCAACAATTACGGGAAATAGCAGAAAAAAAACTTCCCGATCTCAACGCTTATACGGTGGAGCAGGCAATCAAGATTATTTCTGGAACTGCCCGGAGCATGGGTATTGAGATTGAGGGTCAAAGAGCAGGTGGAACTAAATGACAACTCAGAGTCGAAGGTATAGAGAATTATCAGGCAAGGCACCGAAAAATTTAATGACAGATCTGGAAGAAGCAATCGCTGAGGTTTTAAAACTGGCGACAGCCGATTTTGTTGAAACCATAGAATGTCATGTAAATTTGAATATCGATCCCCGGAAAGCCGATCAGCAATTGCGCAGTTCGATAGTTTTGCCCGCCGGAACCGGCCAGGAGGTCAGTGTGATTGTATTTGCCCGGGGAGAAAAGCAGCGGGAAGCTGAAGAAGCAGGGGCTGACCGTGTGGGTGCCGAGGAT
Source organism: bacterium (assembly GCA_003557545.1). Lineage (GTDB taxonomy): Bacteria > T1Sed10-126 > T1Sed10-126 > T1Sed10-126 > T1Sed10-126 > PWOD01. The sequence continues at coordinate 704 of PWOD01000003.1, forward strand.
TTAATAGAGGAGGTTGAAAATGGTTGGCTCGATTTTGATGCTGCTATAGCAACCCCTGATATTATGGCTGATGTGGGAAAACTGGGTCCACAGCTTGGACCCCGTGGATTGATGCCGAATAATAAAGCGGGAACAGTAACTTTCGATGTGGCTGAGACGGTGGAAAAGATCAAAGGTGGTCAGATCGAAATCCGTAATGATAGCTATGGAATCATACATACGCCGGTTGGAACCGATGAGATGACGCCGGCTGAACTATTGGAAAATCTAAAAACCGTACTCAGGTTTGTGGTGGCTGATAGACCTTCGGTTGTGGGACGCGGTCAATATATTAAATCTATTACTCTCGTCGCTTCCATGTCACCTGCCGTCGGGGTCGAACCCGCGGTGGCCTGGGAACTGGACTGATAATCAGGGAGGTACGTTAGGAATAATGGTAGATGTTAGAAAGATAGAATGGGTAGAACAGCTGGAGGATATGATTAAACAGAACCGCTATATGGTGTTGACCGGTTTTCAAGGTCTGTCGGTTGAGCAGCTGGAAAATCTGCGAGGTAGCCTTTATGAACTCGATTCGGAGTTTTGTGTGGTTAAAAACCGGCTGGCAAAATTGGCTTTTGAACGGGCCGAAACAGCTGAATTAAAAACTGATGAGAAGGTTGCGGAAGAGGTTGAAACTGCAGTTCTTGAGCTGAAGTTAGCGGATCTGGATGGAGCTGGTCCGGCCAAGGTGAAAGCTCTCGAAGAGGCGGGTTTTAATGAAGTTGCTGACGTTGCGTTGGCGGCGGCTGAGGAGCTTCAGGAAATATCAGGTGTGGGCCCCGCACTGGCTGAGAAGTTAAAGGCAAGTGCTGACAGCCTGCTGAGTGAACAGCCGGTAGAACAATCTGGCGGAGACCACCAAGTTGAAGAAACAGCAGATATTACCGCCGGCGAGGGTTCTCTTGCTGCAGCGGTCAGCACACACCTGCGTGGAAGTACAGCGATAGTCTTTACGAACAATGAGATCAGCCAGGTCGCCAGTATCCTGGTTAAATTTCGTGACAAAACAGAAATTCTTGAATTGAAGGCAGGTGTTATTGAGCAGGAACTGATCGATTCTGAAAAACTTGAACGAATTGCTGAGTTACCACCACGCAAGCAGCTACTGACGGCTCTTGCTATTAGTCTTAATTCACCAATTCAGAAGCTGGCACGTTATCTTATCGATCCAATCTATAAGTTTGTTGATGTGTTAAATCAGGTAAAGAAAGAAAAAGAAAACCAATAAGGAGTGAGTTTTGATGGCTGCGTTGAGTAAAGAGGAGATTATTAGTTCTATTGAAGAGATGACGGTTCTGGAACTGTCGGAATTGGTTGAAGAGATTGAGGAACGTTTTGATGTGGAAGCTGGAGCCATGGCCGGCGCCGTAATGGCCGCCCCTGCTGCTGGTGCCGGGGATGAAGAGGATGACGACAGTGGTGTTGTCGATGTTATCCTGGCGGATTTTGGCGACAGTAAAATTCAGGTCATTAAAGAGGTCAGAGCGTTGACAGACCTGGGTCTTAAAGAAGCTAAAAAGCTGGTTGAAGATGCACCCAGTCCGGTCAAGGAAGGTATCGCACGTGAGGATGCCGAAGAGATTGTGGAAAAACTGGAAGCTGCCGGTGCAACGGTTGAACTTAAATAACAGTTTATCGTGGATGAGGGGTAGCGTTAGTTGTAAGTAGTTAACCTGGCTGACATTATTTTTGTGTACCAATAGGAGGGTCCCTGGTATGGTGATTGATAAGGTCGAGGCAAAAGGAAATGTCCTTGATTTTGGTAGGTTGAACGAAGTTTATGAAGAGGATGATCTTCTACGTATCCAGAAGGTTCATTATGAGTGGTTTTTACAGCCTGATTGTAGCCCGGGGGAAAGGAAAATCCAGGGATTTGAAGAGGCTTTACGAGACACTTTTCCGATTGAGAATGATGCTGTATCGCTTGAATATGAGCATTATGAGGTGGGAAAAGTTGAGGGAACTCCACAGCTGTGTAAAGACCAGGGTTCTACTTACTCGGTCCCTATCACTGCTCGGATGCGACTGATTTTTAAGGATACCGGTGAGATTATTGAGGAGGATGTTTTTCTTGGTGATTTCCCCTTTATGACACCGACCGGTTCATTTGTTGTTAATGGAACTGAGCGGATTATTACCAGTCAATTGATACGTTCGCCCGGAGTTATTTATGATTATGATGATTCTAAGGAACGGTTCACCTGTAAGATTATTCCCTATCTTGGTACCTGGGTGACGATTGATATAGACGCACGTCACCGGATGAAGATCAGTATCGATCGGGAACGACGTCTTGAAGCAACTACTTTTTTGCGGATTTTACCGGAAGATCCTGAAGCCGATGAGATTTCTTATTTGATGCCGACGAATGAAGATATAGTTGAACATTTTTATGAGACCAGGAAAGTGGCTTTAGATGAGATTGAGGATTATACGCAGGAGTATATTGCCGAACCGATCACCCAGGAGGAAACTGTGGTTGTCGGGACCGATGAAGATGGTGAGGAGATCACTGAAGTTCAGGATGTGATCATTTACGATGCTGGTCAGCGGATCGACAAAAAAATCTTACGGGATGCTGGAGATCTTGGATATGCCGAGCTTAAGATCGTTGATCGGGAAGAGACCGACCAGTTTAACCCTGTAATTCTCAATACGCTTGCCAAGGATCCCACTGCGGATCCGGCGGCTGCTTTCAAACGGCTGTTTAAACAGCTGCGTCCAAACGACCCGTATAACATAGATAATGCACGAGATTATATTTACGGTGCTTTTTTTGATCGTTCCCGGATCGACCTGGAAAGAGTTGGTCGCTATAAGATTAATAAGAAGTTGGGTCATAAAGGTCTGAGTGAAGAGGAGTTAGATGAGCGAGCTTTAACACCCGATGATCTGATTAAAATTTTCGAATATTTTATTTCGATCGCAGATGGTGAGGGGACTATTGATGATATTGATCATCTGGCCAATCGGCGTGTTAGAACGATTGGTGAGTTGCTCTACCAGCAGACAAAGAATGGTCTTAACCGGGTTCGCCGCAATATTGAGGATAAGTTAAATGTCCATGTGCAGGACGATGAACGTCCTACACCGGCTCGATTAATCAATATTAAACCTTTGACCGCTGATATTCAGGAATTTTTCGGAACCGGTTCTTTAAGTCAGTTTATGGATCAGACTAATCCACTGGATGAGCTCACCCATAAACGTCGTCTGTCGGCGCTGGGACCTGGTGGTCTGTCCCGTGAACGTGCCGGGTTTGACGTGCGTGATGTTCATCACACCCATTATGGCCGGATCTGTCCGATTGAGACTCCGGAAGGGCCTAATATCGGTCTGATTGTTAGTCTTGGAACTTATTCAAGGGTTAATAACCTGGGTTTTCTGGTCACCCCCTATCGGAAAGTAAAGGATGCTGTGGTGACCGATGAGGTTGTTTTTCTCGATGCTGATGATGAGGAACAGGCCCGGATTGCTGCGGCTGGAACGCCGCAGGATGACAAAGGAGCTTTTATTGAAGATCTTGTTCGTGCCCGTTATCAGGGTGAGTTTGAACTGGTTCACCGTGAAGAAGTTGATTATATTGATGTCTCTCCGAGACAGATTGTTAGTATTTCTACATCCTGTATTCCCTTCCTGGAAAATGATGACGCCAACCGGGCCCTTATGGGTTCTAATATGCAGCGTCAGGCGGTGCCCTTGGTTAAAACAAAACGGCCCCGGGTTTCAACCGGTGTTGAAGGAAAAGCAGCCAGGGACAGCGGAGCAGTGGTTGTTGCCAGCAGAGGAGGCAAGGTGGTTCGCTGTACTGCGAATGAGATCTGGTTGGAAACAGATGAAAAATTAGATGAGCCTCAGATTGATCAGCGCACCGGTGAGGTTATTGCTGACAAAGGGGATAAGAAGATCGATATCTATCCCCTGTTGAAATACCGTCGCTCTAACCAGGGCAGCTGTTTTAATCAGAAGCCTATAGTTCAGCTTGGTGATGAAATCTCTGACGGCGGTGTGCTGGCCGATGGACCGGCCACCAGCCAGGGAGAACTGGCTCTGGGCAAAGATGTCAAGGTAGCTTTTATGCCCTGGGAAGGTTATAACTTTGAGGATGCGATTCTCGTTTCCGAAAGACTTGTCAGGGATGATGAGTTCACTTCTATTCATATTGAAGAGCTGGATGTTGCTGCCCGGGAGACAAAGGTTGGGAAAGAGGAGATTACCCGGGATATACCCAGCCAGAGTAAACGTGTTCTGCGCGATCTGGATGACAACGGAATAATTAAGATTGGAAGTTATGTGGAGCCGGGTGATCTTCTTGTGGGTAAAGTTACACCGAAGACACATGTGGATCTTTCGCCCGAATATAAACTGCTCCATTCAATCTTCGGCGAAAAGGCTAAAGATGTAAAGGATACCTCCCTGAAGGTTCCGCATGGGACAAAAGGGGTAGTGGTTGATGTTAAGCAGTTTAGCCGGGAGAACAACGATGACCTTGAGGCCGGAGTTGAAAAGAAGGTTAAGGTATATATCGCTGATAAACGGAAGATTTCAGTTGGAGATAAACTTGCCGGTCGACATGGTAATAAAGGTGTTATTTCCCGTATTATGGCGGTTGAAGATATGCCCTATACCGACGAAGGGGAGCCGGTTGATGTTGTGCTTAATCCGCTGGGTGTGCCCAGTCGGATGAACCTTGGCCAGGTGCTTGAAACCCACATTAATCTGGCACTTGAAAAACTTGGTTATAGAGTAATTGCTCCGGTTTTTCAGGGTCCAACCGAGGATGATATTGGTGATCTGCTGGAAGAGGCAGGTCTGCCCCGGGATGGTAAGGTTAAACTTCGGGATGGCCGTACCGGGAATTATTTTGATCAGAAGGTTACTATTGGTGATATGCATATAATGAAGCTTGAGCATCTGGCGGAGGACAAGGTTCATGCCCGTTCAATTGGGCCCTACTCCCTTGTTACTCAGCAACCGCTGGGTGGTAAAGCTCAGTTTGGTGGTCAACGACTGGGTGAGATGGAGGTCTGGGCTCTGGAAGCCTATGGTGCAGCCCATACCCTGCGGGAGTTTTTAACCGTCAAAAGTGATGATGTGAGCGGTCGGTCCCGCACCTATGCTTCAATTGTGAAGGGTGAGGAAAGTTTTGTCCCGGGTGTTCCTGAATCGTTTAATGTGTTGCTCAAAGAGATGCAGGGATTGGGACTGGATATTCGGGTTTTTGATGAAAAATCCCGGGAGATTGATATTGATGAAATGGTTACTGAATAAAATTCAGGTAGAGGTGTTTTCCCTTGGCTAAAAATTCTCAAACTGATGCAGAAACTATCGGAAGCAGTCAACTGTCGGATAGTGGTCTGTTAGGTGAAAATTCAGCAGCGGAGATGTACGGGCATAATTTTTTCTCAGAGTTCGATCACATAAGCATTGGGCTTATGGATAAGGATAGGGTGCTGGAGATTTCCAGCGGTGAGGTAGAGGAACCGGAAACTATCAATTACCGCTCCCTGCGTCCGGAACGGGGTGGATTGTTTTGTGAAAAGATTTTTGGCCCGACCCGTGACTGGGAATGTTTTTGTGGAAAATACAAGAGCAAAAAATATGCCGGTGTGGTCTGTGATAAATGTGGCGTAGAGGTCGCCCGCTCCAAGGTTAGAAGGGTGCGGACAGGTCATATAAATCTTATGTCACCGGTAACCCATATCTGGTTTCTCAAGGGAATCCCCTCCAAGCTCAGTCTGGTTTTGGACATGCGGATCAAAGATCTGGAAAAAATTGTCTACTTTGAGAACTATGTGGTTATTGACGCTGAAAACACCGGACTTAAAGAGAAAGAGCTGTTGAATGAAAAAGAATACCAGCGAGCCCGGGAAGAATACAGCAACAAGTTTGATGCTGATATGGGCGCCGATGCTATCCGTAAGTTGCTGGATCGGTTAGATCTGGAGGCGGAAATAAAACAGATCGAAACGGACCTGGAGCTGGACAGGCAAAAATCCAAAGTAAGAACTAAAATCAGACAGAAAAACCGCAAACTTATTCGGCGGTTGCGGGTATTGAAAGGGTTTTATGATTCAGGACTGAATCCGAAAAACATGACCCTGGATATACTCCCCGTGTTGCCTCCTGATTTAAGACCGATGATTCAGTTGGAACGGGGTCGTTTTGCCACATCGGATGTTAATGACCTTTATCGCCGGGTGATCAACCGGAACAACCGGCTTAAAAAGTTATTAGAACTGCGCACGCCGGATATTATTATTCGGAATGAAAAGCGAATGTTACAGGAAGCGGTCGATGCGCTGATCGATAACTCACGGGTGGATCGACCTGTCAGAGGACCTAACAACCGCCCACTGAAATCTTTGACTGACCTACTGAAAGGGAAGCAGGGCAGGTTCCGCCAGAATCTGCTGGGTAAACGTGTTGATTATTCAGGCCGGGCTGTAATTGTCAATGGTCCCGAGCTTAAGTTTAATGAGTGTGGAATACCGAAAAAAATGGCAATTGAACTGTTCAAGCCGTTTATTATGCAGCGGCTGGTCAATGATAATATTGCTTCCAGTATCAAGTCGGCCAAAAAAATGATTGAACGTGAAGAGTCAGAGGTCTGGGATGCACTGGAAGAGGTAATCAAAGGCCACCCTGTAATGCTGAACCGGGCTCCGACACTGCACCGGTTAGGGATGCAGGCATATGAACCTGTTTTGACCGAGGGTAACGCTATTAGGTTGCATCCCCTGGCCTGTCCTCCGTTTAATGCTGATTTTGACGGAGACCAGATGGCAGTGCATGTCCCCTTGTCTAAAACCGCTCAGATTGAGGCCCGGGTTCTAATGCTTAGTACTAATAACCTGTTATCGCCAGCGCACGGCGGGGCGGTTAGTGTTCCAACTCAGGATATGGTTATTGGAATAAATTATTTAACCCGCTCCCCGTTTGGGCTCGAGCTGGATGATATTGATCAACCGGACTATAAGTTTTCCAACCCGGATCAGGTACGGTGGGCCTATGAACAGGGTGTGTTGACCCTGCACAGTCCAATTCTTTACCGGATCGATGGAAAACGTTATGTGACAACCGCCGGCCGGGTAATTTTTAATGATTATCTGCCGGACGGTCTGGGTTTTAGAAACGAGGAATTTGATAAAAAGGCACTATCCAAACTGGTGGCGGAGGTAGTTGAGGAGGAAGGGACCTACACCACCGTGAATATGTTGGATACCCTTAAAGAGCTGGGATACCACGAGTCAACCTTGATGGGTTGTTCGATCGGTTATGCCGATCTGTTTGAGCCGCCGGAACGAAAGAAATTAATGCAGCAGGGTGAGAAGGAGATTGAGGACATTAACCGGCGTTATGAAAAAGGTGAGCTGGTTGCCGAAGAGAAATATAATCAGGTAATCAACGTCTGGCATCGTGTTACACAGGAGGTCAGTGATGCGCTGATTAAAGCTCTCAGTACCGATCAGGAAGGATTTAATCCGACCTATATGATGGCCCATTCTGGAGCTCGGGGTTCCGAGGAGCAGCTGCGTCAGCTGGCCGGGATGCGTGGCTTGATGGCAAAACCAAGTGGTAAAATTATTGAGCTGCCGATTAAGGCCAGTTTCCGTGATGGTCTGTCAGTTATGGAATATTTTATTTCAACCAATGGTGCCCGTAAGGGGTTGGCCGATACCGCCCTTAAGACTGCTGATGCTGGATATCTGACCCGGCGTCTTGCCGATGTAGCCCAGGGCTGCAGAGTTGTTGGGGAGGATTGTGAAACTCTCCAGGGTGTTGAGGTTGAACCGATCAGGTCAAGTGACGAGATAGTTGAGAACCTTTACGATAGGATAGTTGGTCGGGTGGCGCGGGATGATATAAAACACCCGCAGACCGGTGAAACAATTGTTGAAGAAAATCAGCTAATTGAAGAGAAACAGGCCGCACGGATTGAAGAGTGTGGATTTGACTCGATTAAGATTCGTAGTGTGCTTACCTGTGAGGCTGAAGAAGGGGTCTGTTCACGCTGTTATGGTCGGGATCTTTCGACCAGGCAGATGGTTAATATCGGTGAGCCGGTGGGTATTATCTCGGCTGAATCGATTGGAGAGCCTGGCACTCAGCTGACCATGCGTACCTTCCACACCGGAGGAACAGCTGCCGGTGGTGGTGAACATGCAGTTCAGGCAGAGAATGATATTTTTGTTGAAACATTGCCTCAAAATGCAGTTGAATATAAACGGCAGACCGGAGAAAATGTTCTGGTATGTCTTGCCGAGTCGGAAATGGGTATTAGAAAAATCAAGCAGGAGATAGATCTTCAGCCTGCCGAGGGTAAGATTGAACCGGTAGTTTTTGAAGGACTCTGGGTCTATGAGGGTGACCAGGTGGCCACCTTTATTGATGAAGATGGAGAAGAAGAGGATGTTTATGCTGAAACTGAGGGTGTTGTGACTGTAGCCGATCAAACTCTCAGAATTCTTGGTAGCGATTATTCGGTCAATGTCGGGATAGGTGCTCATATCCTTGTTTCTGAAGGGGATGTTGTTAGAGCCGGTGAGACTTATGTTGAAACAGATCCTTACAATGAGTTGATTCTGGCTGAATTTGACGGAGAAGTTAAGCTGCGTGATGTGGAAGTTGGCCGGACTCTGAGTGAAGAGGTTGATGAAACAACCGGTCTGATCAATAAGGTGATTATTGAGGATAAACAGGGGAAAATGTTCCCTAGCATTATTTTGAAGAAGAAGGGTAAGAAATTAACCCGTCGTTATGATCTTCCCTATGGAGCGATTCTTGTGGCTGATGATGGTGAGGATGTCCAGTCAGGACAGGTACTTGCCAAGATGCCCAAAGGAGCGGTTCTTACCAAGGATATAACCGGTGGTCTGCCCCGTGTAGAAGATCTGTTTGAGGCCCGTAAGAGGACCAAACAGAGTGCGGATATTGCTGAAATTTCTGGGGAAATTGAGTTTATTAAGCCGGAGAAACGGGAAGAAAAAGGTATTCGAACGATTCAGATTACAAACCCTGAGACCGAGGACACAAAGAATTACCGAATTAAACCGGGTGTTCATATTCGGGTCAGAGATGGTGAGTTGATTGAGGAGGGGACACCGCTGACCGAAGGTTATGTTAATCCTCATGACCTGTTGAGAGTTAAAGGTGTGCGGGCGTTGGAAAACTATCTGGTTTCTGAAATTCAGACAGTTTATCGCCAGCAGGGTGTGGGAATTAATGATAAACATATCGAACTTATGGTCAGACAGATGGTTCGACGGGTAATGATCACCGAGGCCGGTGATACAAAGTTTCTCCCCGGAGAACTGGTTGACCGCCATCGATTGGCAAGAATTAATAGTGAACTCAGCCAGAATTCCAAAGAACCGGCCACTTTTACGTCGGTTCTCCAGGGAATCACAAAGGCTTCTCTGGCTACTGACAGTTTTATTTCTTCGGCCAGTTTTCAGGATACCAAGCGTGTTCTGTCTGATGCGGCTGCCCAGGGTCAGGTTGATGAGCTTACAGGATTGAAAGAAAATGTTATAACCGGACATTTGATTCCAGCCGGAACCGGTTACTATACCTATAGAAATATGTTTAAAAAGGATCTTCGAGAGGTTGTTGATAAAGCCCGATCCTTTACCAGGCAGGCCGCTGAGGCCGAGGCAACTGCTGATGAAGAGGTGACGCCGGCCTGATCGGGTCATTAATTAGTTTATTAATTGCGTTAAATAGTTGACATAATTAGAGTATAAAGTTAAAGTTATCAGTCATTTTTGGCAAAGGAGTGTTTACAGGTGCCGACCATTAATCAGCTCGTCCGTAAAGGACGTAAGATCGAAAAGACAAAACGCAGTACCCCAGCGCTGGGTGGAAGTCCTCAGTTAAGGGGAGTTTGCACACGAGTTTATACTACTACCCCGAAGAAACCCAACTCGGCTCTTCGGAAGCTGGCCAGGGTAAGGTTGACCTCGGGTTATGAGGTGGCAGCCTATATTCCGGGTGAAGGTCACAGTCTCCAGGAACATAATATTGTTCTGGTTCGTGGCGGTCGTGTTAAGGACCTTCCCGGAGTACGTTATACGGTTGTTAGAGGAGCTCTTGATTCTGGTGGAGTTGAAGGTAGGAAACAGGCACGTTCAAAATATGGAACTAAAAAGGAGTAGGTTGAAAGATGCCCCGTAGAAGATCAGGTTTGTCGAAAAAAAAGGTGGAAGCTGACCCGGTATATAAGAGTAAGCTTGTGACCCGTTTTATCAACAAGATTATGCTTGATGGTAAAAAATCACTGGCCGAGCGACTTGTTTATGACGCGCTGGAAATTATTCAATCGAAGACCGATGAAGATCCATTGATGATTTTCGAAAATGCTATTGATAATGTTCGACCCCGGCTTGAAGTTCGCCCCCGCCGTGTTGGAGGTGCGACCTTCCAGGTTCCTATGGAAGTGGATCGTCGTCGAAGTCTGGCTCTTTCTATTCGCTGGCTCAAGGAGTCAGCCCGGGCAAGAAATGAAAAACGTATGGAAGAAAAAATTGCTAATGAGATTCTTGATGCTTCCAACTATCGGGGAGCTGCCTATACAAAACGTGAGAACGTGCATAAAATGGCCGAGGCTAACAGAGCTTTCGCCCATTATCGCTGGTAAGTTAGTTAGAGAAATTTTTTATAAACGGAGTGTTGAAAGTGAAAAGAGAAGTACCACTTAAAAGAACGCGTAATATAGGTATTGCCGCTCATATTGATGCGGGTAAGACTACAGTAACAGAACGTATTTTGTTTTATACTGGAAAGATTCATAAGATTGGTGAAACCCATGAAGGTGCCGCTGAGATGGATTTTATGGATCAGGAGAAAGAGCGGGGTATTACCATTACCTCGGCTGCTACCACCTGTTACTGGAAGGATCACAGGATTAATATCATTGATACTCCGGGACACGTTGATTTCACTATTGAAGTGGAAAGATCGCTCCGTGTTCTTGATGGGATGATCGGTGTTTTCTGTGCGGTTGGTGGTGTAGAACCTCAATCTGAAACAGTCTGGCGGCAGGCCAGAAAATATAATGTTCCGGCAATTGCCTTTGTTAATAAAATGGACCGGATAGGTGCTAATTACGATCGTGTGATAGAGTCGATGGAAGAGCGGTTAGGGGCTAACCCTGTTCCGGTTCAGATTCCGGTCGGTGCGGAGGATCAGTTCGAAGGTGTGATTGATCTGCTGGAATTGAAATTTTATCACTGGGGAAAGGATTCGACCGGTGCTCAGTATGAGATCGAAGAAATCCCCGAGGATATGGTTGAGCAGGTTGAACAGGCTCGGGCCAGTTTGATTGAAAAGATTGTGGAATTTGACGATGAATTACTGGAAAAATATCTGGAAGATCAAGAGTTACCCTTAGAGGATATCAAAAAGGTGATTCGTCGAGCCACTCTGGATAATCAGCTGCTGCCGGTTTATGTTGGTTCGGCGTTGAAAAACACCGGTGTTCAGACTCTGATCGATGGAATAATCGAATTTTTGCCCTCTCCACTGGATATCCCTCCGATCGAAGGGGTTAATCCAGAAACCGAAGAGACAGAGCTTCGGAGAGCAGATGATAATGAGCCGTTTGCGGCTATTGCTTTTAAAATTGTTACCGACCCCTATATTGGTAAATTGACCTTTTTCCGCTGTTACAGCGGGAAGTTAGAGGCTGGGACCTATGTTCTTAACCCCAGAAATAGAGATCGTGAAAGAATCAGTCGAATCGTCCAGATGCATGCCAATGATCGGGAAGAACGGAAGGTTATTTTTTCCGGTGATATAGCTGCGGCAGTTGGACTTAATGATACTAAAACTGGAGATACATTGACCGATGTTGAAGCACCGATTATTCTTGAAGAGATGGAGTTTCCTGAGCCTGTTATCAGTGTTGCTATTGAGCCAAAATCCCAGGCTGACCAGGAAAAGCTCTCTGAATCTTTGAGAAAACTGGCTGAAGAGGATCCTACATTTCTTATGGAGATCGACCATGATACCGGCCAGACTATCATCAGTGGTATGGGTGAACTTCACCTTGAGGTAATTGTGGACCGGTTGCTCCGGGAGTTTAAGGTTGATGCTAATGTTGGTGCGCCTCAGGTTGCTTATAAAGAATCAGTAACCGGGAAGGCTGATGTTGAAACTGAGTATATTAAACAGAGCGGTGGTCGTGGACAGTATGGACATGTGTTGATCAGAATGGAGCCGCTTGACCGGGGTGAAGGTTTTGAGTTTGAAGATTCTATTAAAGGGGGTACTATTCCCAAAGAGTTTATTCCTGCCGTGGAAGATGGTATAGTAGAGGCTATGCAGTCCGGTCCACTGGCCGGCTATCCGGTTGATGATTTGAAGGTTGAGTTGTATGATGGTAGTTCGCATGATGTTGATAGTAGTGAGAACGCCTTTAAAATTGCTGGTTCGAAGGCTTTTAAAAAGGCTTTTGGTGAGGCCAGCCCCGTTCTGCTTGAACCGATAATGAGCTGCGAAGTGGTGGTTCCTGAGGATTATTCAGGGGATGTTATAGGTGATCTCAATTCACGGCGCGGTCAGGTTCAAGGGATGGAAAAGCGGGATCGTGATCAGGTTATTAAAGCCCTGGTTCCGTTGTCTGAAATGTTTGGATATGCGACTGACATGCGCTCGCTGACACAGGGGCGTGGAGGCTACACAATGGAATTCTGTAAATATGAGATTGTTCCTGATAATATTGCAAAGGTTGTTATTGAAAAGGAGTCCTTGGTTAGTTAATTAATTTTATGGGAGGTATCTGTTATGGCTAAAGAAAAATTTGAACGAACTAAACCGCACGTTAACGTTGGTACTATAGGACACGTTGACCACGGTAAAACTACTCTGACGGCAGCGATTGTTCAGCATCTTTCTTCGAAAGGTTATGCTGATTGTCTTGGATTTGATGACATTGACAATGCGCCTGAGGAAAAGGAGCGGGGAATTACCATCGCCACCGCTCACGTTGAGTATGAATCTGATAATCGGCATTATGCCCATGTTGATTGTCCTGGACACGCTGATTATGTTAAAAACATGATTACCGGTGCGGCTCAGATGAATGGTGCTATCCTCGTTGTTAGTGCCGCCGATGGCGCTATGCCCCAGACCCGTGAGCATCTGTTACTGGCTCGTCAGGTAGGAGTACCTGATATTGTTGTCTTTATTAATAAAACGGACCAGGTGGATGACCCGGAACTGATTGAAATTGTTGAGATGGAGATTCAGGAGCTGCTGAGTGAGTATGATTATGACGGTGACAACGTAAGAATTGTCAAAGGATCAGCTTTACAGGCTCTGGAAAATCCTGATGACGAAGAAAAAACGGCTCCGATTGATGAGTTGATCGAGGCAATTGACGAGGCTATTCCCGAGCCTGAAAGAGAAACAGACAAGCCGTTTTTGATGGCGGTTGAGGACGTTTTCTCAATTACTGGTCGGGGAACAGTTGCTACCGGTCGGGTTGAGCGGGGTAAAATCAGTGTTAAGGATGAAGTGGAAATTGTCGGCCTCCGTGAAGAGCCGATGACCTCGGTAATAACCGGTCTTGAAATGTTCCGTAAACTGTTGGATGAAGCAGAAGCTGGTGATAATATTGGTGCTCTGTTGAGAGGAGTAGAGAAAGATGAGATTGAACGTGGTATGGTTATCTGTGAACCGGGTTCAATTACTCCTCACACCAAGTTTAATGCTCAAATTTATGCCCTGACCAAGGATGAGGGTGGACGACACACACCTTTCCGCCAGGGATACAGACCTCAGTTTTACATGAGAACCACCGATGTAACCGGTGATGTACATCTGCCCGCCGGCGTCGACATGGTAATGCCGGGTGATGATGTTGAGGTTGAGATTGAGTTGCTTGAACCAGTAGCTCTTGAAGAAAACCAGAAGTTTGCTATCCGTGAGGGTGGTCGGACTGTTGGTGCAGGTGTTGTAACCGAGATTCTCGAGTAAGTTTTAAGAGAGTTTTCGCTGTTTTTATTTTGACAGATCTTTATACAGCCCGGACCATTGTTAGGTCCGGGCTGATAAATTTATACTGCTGATGATAAATAACAAACCGCTTTATGCTGGAATAGACGATGTTAGATTTTTTACCGTCAATTTCAAATTTTGTTGTTGCAACTCAGCGGTAAATTGGTATACTTTTAGGCGCTTTTTGTTAACCGGGTTTTAACGAGCCCGTGCTGGTAATCTGGGATTAATTTTGTGAGGAGGACGGCGTTTTGCTCCGTAAGATTAGAATTAAGTTAAAAGCGTATGATTACAGGTTGATTGATCGGTCGGCAAAAGAGATTGTTTCAGCTGCGGAGAGGACAGGGGCCAGTGTAGGAGGTCCGGTGCCGCTCCCGACTGATATTCGCCGTTATACCGTCAATAAAGCTCCGCATAAGTTTGAACAGGGAAAGGAACAGTTCGAACTGCGGACTCATAAACGTCTGCTCGATATTTACGAGCCTAACAACGACACTATGGAAGCTTTAAGTCAATTGAACCTGGTAGCTGGTGTAGACGTCCAGATCAAAGGTTAAGGCTAGGTTTTATATGCTTCTACTTTATATATTTGTAGCAAAAAGGATGATGGCGCGCTGCCTCAGTGCTTAGCTGAATGCTTTTAGATAAAAGTTTTCGGTTAGGTGCTGAGGGGTTTTAAAACTATCATTCCTTTTCGCCCGTATTCGCTTTTATGAACTGCGAACCGTGCAAACCAACTGATTGCGTCGATACGGGAAATTTATAGACAAACAGGTGAACTCAAATGCGGAAAGTTTTGCTTGGTAAAAAAGAAGGTATGTCCCGTCTTTATGACGCGGAGGGTTCAGCAGTGCCGGTAACTGTTATTCAATCATTAGATTGTGTGCTGGTGGGCTGTCGTGAGTTTGATGGTATTAACTCAGTTCAGCTTGGTCTGGAGAAGACTGATAAGGTTAATCGACCGGTGCGTGGTCAGTTTGAATCACGTGGTATAGAGCCACGTAAAATTTTACGTGAATTTCAGGTGTCAGCTGATTCCCCGCTTCTGGAGATAGAAGCGGGCGAGCTGATCAAACCCAGTTTATTCGAAACCGGCGAGGTTGTGGATGTGACTGCCGTAACCAAAGGACGCGGGTTTCAGGGGGTAGTTAAACGGTGGAATTTCGCCGGTGGTCCGGCTTCGCACGGGGGACGTTTTGCTCGTCGAACAGGATCTATCGGGCAGGCCGCTGACCCTAGCAGGGTTTTCCCCGGACGTAAGATGCCCGGGCAGTATGGTGGCGATACACAGACCGTTCAGTGTTTAACGGTCGAGCGGATAATTGAAGACGAAAGTTTGATTCTGGTTGCCGGGTCAATTCCTGGCGCCCGGGGTGGAACCGTCGTTGTTCGTAGTACATTAAAAGGTGATAAATGATGACGGCAGAAATTAAACAACTGACAGCAGAACAGCTTCAGGACTGGGTTGAAGTTCCCTATCTTGAAGGTTTGATTCACCAGGCGGTAGTTAGTTATCAAAACAATCGCCGAACCGATCTGGCAGCGGTGAAAAACCGTTCTAAAGTTGCCGGGACCAATCAGAAACCCTGGCGACAGAAGGGGACTGGCCGCTCGCGGCACGGTAGTATGATTTCCCCTCTCTGGGTTGGCGGTGGTCGTGCTCATGGTCCGCAGGGAACACAAAATCACTCGGTCCAGTTAAACAAAAAAATGAAGCGGAAGGCGTTGCTAAGCGCGCTTGGCCAGAGGGCTCGTGAGGATGCTATCTATTTAATTGAAAACCAGGAGTTTGATACGCCCAGCACTTCCACTGCGGACAAGATGTTTCAACAGGCCGGTCTGTCGGATGAATCATTAGCTGTAATACTGGATTTATCTGAAGAAACGCTCCGGTTGTCGACACGCAATCTTAGCTACTGTCGATTGTACAACGCAGACAATCTTACAACTTATCACGTGGTGGCAAACAGTTATCTTTTCTTTACGGATAAATCTTTTGCCAGAATCAAGGAGCGACTTAGCTGATGGAATATCATGATGTGATAATTCAACCGCTGGTTACCGAAAAACTAATTGACAACCGTCGAGAGGCCAATGAGTATAATTTCATGGTTAACCGTCGGGCTAACAAAGTGGAGATTAAACAGGCTGTTGAGCGGATGTTTGATGTGACGGTTGAGGATGTTCGAACCATGGTTGTTCGCGGCAAGGAAAAACGTGTTCGCTGGGCCACCGGTTATGCGTCCGATTGGAAAAAAGCCGTAGTCCGTCTGTCAGAAAAAGATGCTATAGATGAATTGGAGGGTTTACTAGGATGAGCATGAAAAAATATAAGCCGACTTCTCCGGGACGTAGACAGTTAGTAATTGAGGATCGATCTCATCTGTCTAAAGAACGTCCTTTGAAAAGTCTTACATATTACATCGATAAATCGGCCGGACGTAATAACCTCGGTCGTATAACTGTGCGGGGTCAAGGTGGAGGCCATAAGCGGCTTTATCGCAAAATAGATTTTAAGCGCGATAAGCTTGGTGTTATCGGTCGGATTGATCGGTTAGAATATGATCCAAATAGATCGGCTAATATAGCCCTGGTTGTTTATGAAGATGGTGAAAAGCGTTATATAATCGCTCCTCAGAAGTTGCAGCCGGGAGATAAGATCCAGGCCGGACCGGATGTTCCGGTGAGGGTTGGTAATCATCTGCCGATTGAGCGGATTCCCCTGGGAGCTTTTATTCATAATATTGAGCTAAAACCCGGGCATGGCGGTCAAATTTGCCGGGGAGCCGGAACCTCTGCTCAGCTGGTCAGTAAGGATCGAGGATATGGACTTCTGCAGCTGCCCTCGGGTCAGGGTCGCCGGGTTAACTGGAAATGCAGTGCTACTATCGGTATCGTGAGCAACTCTGAACATAGTAATGTGAGTTCGGGTAAGGCCGGTAGAACCCGTCATCTCAATCGCCGTCCTATTACACGTGGAATGGCTCGGAACCCGGTTGATCACCCACTTGGTGGTGGTGAAGGTAGGAGTAAAGGTGGTTTGCCCCGCCCGCCCAGTGGACGTTTCAACATGGGTAAGAAGACACGTAATAATAAGCGAACCGACAAGTTTGTTGTAAAGAAAATACAGGAATAAGGAGGAACTCAATGCGTAGTTCAAAAAAAGGTCCATTTATTGATGAGCATTTATTGAACAAGGTTAAAGCGGCAAAAAAGGCTGATGGTGATGAGGTAATAAAGACCTGGTCGCGCCGTTCAATGATTTCCCCTGATATGGTTGGATTGACTATTCAGGTCTATAACGGCCGCAAGCATATGCCTGTTTATATTTCAGAAAATATGGTTGGTCATAAGCTGGGAGAACTGGTTCCAACCCGGACATTTAGAGGTCATAAAGCTAGCGAAAAACGAGTAATCAGAAAACCTGGAGGATAATTAAATCAATGGAAGCTAATGCGATCGCCAAACATGTTAGAATGTCACCGTCTAAAATTCGCCCTGTGGCCGATGCCATACGGGGTAAAAAGATAGAAAAAGCCTATATAACGCTGAGAAACCTTAATAAGCGTGCTGCTGAATTTCTGCTCAAAACAGTCAACAGTGCCGTGGCTAATCTGCAGGATCAGGATCCTGTGGCCCGGCTGGATGAAATGATTATAAAGGAAATACGGATTGATGAAGGTACAACTCTTAAACGCTGGCAACCCCGAGCTATGGGTCGAGCAACTCCTATCAGGAAACGTTCGAGTCATATTAGTGTGGTTGTAAGTACTGAAGAAACGGAGGCGGATTAAACTTTGGGTCAACAAGTAAATCCGACAGGTTTTAGACTCGGGATCACCAAGGACTGGGAAGATCGGTGGTACGCCGAGGGAAGTGATCTGGTTGAGAAAATTGATGAAGATATAAAAATTCGGCAGGAGATTCGTAAACAGTATCCACATGCCATGATTAGTGAAATAATAATCAAACGGTTCGGGGATAAAATTCGTATTGATCTGTCTGCGGCACGTACAGGTATTATTATCGGCCGGGGTGGGTCGAACATAAAACGTCTTCGAAAAGATCTGTTGAAGAAGATTGGTGACAAGGATCTTGAAATAAATATTGAAGAGGTTACTGATCCAGAAACTGACGCAAGGTTAGTTTCTCAGGAAATAGCTCGTAAGCTGGAAAGTCGAGTACATCACCGGCGAGCTATGAAGGAGGCAATTCAAAACGCGATGAGGAAAGGTGCCCGGGGAATTAAAGTCCAGGTTGCCGGACGTCTCAATGGTGTTGATATTGCACGAACTGAGTGGTACAGAGAAGGTCGAATTCCTCTTCATACTTTGAGGGCTAAAATTGATTATGCATTTGCTCAGTCCTCGACTAAATTTGGAATTATTGGTGTGAAAGCCTGGATTTTCAAAGGAGAAGAGCTCTAATGTTACAACCAAAACGATATAAGTTTATGAAACAACACCGGGGTCGAATGAGGGGTGCTGCCCAGCGTGGAAGCCGTCTGGCCTTTGGTGAGTTTGGATTAAAAGCACTCGAACCTGCCTGGATCACTTCCCGTCAGATAGAAGCTGCCAGGGTTGTTATTGCCAGACGTTTACAGAAAGAGGGACGGTTCTGGCTGCGTATTTTTCCTGATAAACCGGTAACTAAAACTGCCGCTGAAACTCGTATGGGTAAGGGAAAAGGTGCTGTTGAGTATTATGTTGCAGTTGTTAAGCCCGGCCGTATAATCTATGAAGTGTCCGGTATTGAGGAGCATCTTGCGGCTGACGCTATTCGCCGGGCGGGGCATAAACTGCCGATCAAAACTAAGTTTGTTAAGAGGGAGATTGTTTAATCGTGGATATCGAGAAAATACGCCGGATGAATGATGAGGAACTAAGTGCGAAACTTGAGGAGCTGTATGAAGAAAAGGCTAATATTCGCATTCAATCAGCCCTGGCTCCCCTGGAAAATCCGATGCGAATTCAACATTTAAGAAGGACTGTGGCTAAAATTAAAACTGTTCAGACCGAGCGGGAGGCTGGATCTAATAATGACTGAAAAAAATCTTCAAATTGAAAAGAAACCAAAGCTTCGTACAGGGCTGGTCGTTTCAGATAAAATGGATAAAACAATTGTGGTTGAGATTAGTTATGTGCTCAATCATCCGCTGTACAAAAAACGTCTTCAGCGATCGAAAAAAGTTAAGGCACATGACGAACAGGAACTGGCTACCGCTGGAGATATGGTTTTGATTGAGGAAACTCGCCCTCTCGCTTCTACTAAGTGCTGGAGGTTGCTGGAAGTTATCGAGGAAAAACCTGAAATGGATGAGGATAAGATTAGCTCCTCTATGGATAGTCCAGAAGCGTTTGATAGTGAGGTTGAATCTGATGATACAGTCTGAAACAAAATTAAAGGTTGCAGATAATTCAGGCGGACGGTTTATTCGCTGTATTAAGGTCCTTGGTGGTTCGAGGCGTCGTTACGCCTCGGTTGGTGATATAATTACCGCCAGTGTGACTAACTCGATTCCTGCTGCTAAGATTAGTAAGGGTGAGGTGGTCAGGGCTGTTATAGTTCGGACCAGTAAAGAAAAATCCCGGGCTGATGGAAGCCGGGTAAGGTTTGATGATAATGCTGCAGTTATTATTGATAACAATGATCTTCCAGTCGGAACACGGGTATTTGGCCCGATCGCCCGTGAACTGCGTGAAAAAGAGTTCATGCGGATAATTTCGCTGGCACCGGAGGTAGTCTGAAGTGGCAAACAAAGTAAAAGGTATTAAGGTAGGCGATGAAGTTGTCGTAATCGCAGGAAAGGACCGGGGCAAAATAGGTGAGGTTATCAAGGTCTTTCCGGACCAGAACAGGGTGGTAGTTGAAAATATTAATATCATCACCCGCCATCAGCGACAGACCAAACAGGGTCAGCCCTCCGGGAGAATAGAAAAGGAAGCACCGATCCATCTTTCTAACGTGATGGTTGTGGACCCCGAGACCGGCGAACCAACCCGCATCAGTCGTCAATATGATGAAAAAGCAGGACAATGGGTGAGAGTTACCAAAAAAAGTAACACCAGGTTAGATTAGTCAACTGTGAAGGAGATAGTTTAAATGTCTGTAAGAAAAATTAGCGGCACTGATCGAAAAAAACCCGAAGAAATTCGTGATAATTTAATGGAGCGTCTTGAACTGGAAAATGTTCAGGCTGTGCCACGTTTAGAAAAAATTGTAGTTAATATGGGTATTGGTGATGCTTCGGATAATATTAAAAAGATCGACGAGGCACGTGATCTGTTGGCCCGGGTTACAGGTCAGCAGCCGGTGCTTACAAGAGCCCGTAAATCAGTTGCAAATTTCGGGGTTAGAGCTGGTGACCCCATGGGTTTTAAAGTGACTTTGAGAAAACAAAAGATGCGTGAGTTTTTCAGGAAATTAATCCATATAGTGCTTCCCAGAACCAGAGATTTCCGTGGGTTGAGTTCTGGAAGTTTTGATGGTCGGGGTAACTATACGCTCGGTTTGAAAGAGCAGGGAGTTTTTCCCGAGATTACTTATGAGGAAATCCATCATACTCTCGGTATGGATATTACGATAGTTATCTCCAGTGATGAGGATGAGCAGGCTAAGGCTCTGCTGGAGGAATACGGATTTCCCTTTAAAACTTAACGTTCGGTTTAAATTTAGTTGAGAAAGCAATTTTAACTTGTTACTTGATAGGTGATTTTATTGGCACGGAAAGCGCTGATTGAAAAGCATAAGCGTAAGAAAAAATTTGGAGTTAGAGAATATACACGCTGTAATAGGTGTGGAAGAACCGGTGGATATATTCGGGATTTTGGACTGTGCAGGTTATGTTTTAGAAAGCTTGCTCATAAAGGTCAGATTCCCGGTGTTAGAAAATCAAGCTGGTAGTTAGGTGTCTTACAGCTAAAACTTATATTTGGAGGAAGTAGCTTTGAATGTCACAGATCCAGTTGGAGATATGTTGTCTCGTATTAATAATATTCTGACTAGAAATAAACAGATGGTAGACGTTCCCGCATCGAACTTAAAGCGGGAAATAGCCGAGAAACTTCTGGAAGAAGGATTTATAACTGATTGTAAAAATATTAGAAACCCCCGCCAGGGGACTCTTCGTCTTTATCTGAAATACGGCCCCAATGGAGAGCCTGTAATTCAGGGAATAAAGCGGAAAAGTACCCCGGGCCGGAGGCAGTATGTTAAAGTCGATGAAATACCACAGGTAAAAAGCGGCCTGGGTATTGCCCTGATTTCAACTAATCAGGGAGTGCTTACCGGAAAACAAGCCCGGGAAGCAAATCTCGGCGGCGAATTTCTCTGTGAGGTGTGGTGATCGATGTCCCGACTTGGAAAACGACCGATAGAATTACCGGAGTCAGTTACGGTCAAACAACAAGGTAATACCCTGGTTGTTTCAGGACCTGAGGGTGAGCTTTCCCAAAAACTCCTGCCTGGTATTTCGGTTGAAATTGAACCGAATTCAGTCTTGATCAAACGGAAAAGTAACTCTAAACGACAGAGAAGTTATCATGGTCTTATCTGGTCTTTGATGCAGAATATGGTTGAGGGTGTAACCAATAAATTCACTAAAACACTGGTATTGAAGGGGATTGGATACCGCGCCCGGTTACAGGGTCAGGAGTTAATTATTGAGCTTGGTTATTCAAATCCCTGTGAGATGAAGATCCCGGAGGGAATAACGGTTGATGTTCCCAACAGGACAACTATCAATGTGACCGGTATTGATAAGGAACGGGTAGGTCAGTTTGCTGCTAAATTACGTCATTTGCGCAGCCCTGACCCCTATAACCAAAAAGGTATTAAATATGAAGGAGAATATATTCGTCAAAAGGTCGGGAAGACTGTTGGCGGAGAAGGAAGCCTGGGTGACTAAAATTGACTGTTAAAGTTAATCGTAAAGAGCGTAGAAAGAAGAAACATCGCCGTGTTAGAAAAAAGGTTTTCGGTCGACCGGATCGGCCTCGTTTGTTTGTTAACAAGACTCGTCGACATATTTATCTACAACTGATCGATGATTTTACCAGCAGGGTGCTGACTGGTGTTTCCAGCTTGACCCCTGAAATCAGGGAAGAATACGCGAGAGGTAACTGTGATGCGGCCCGTGCCGTAGGTAAATTGCTGGCTGAGCGGGCAGCTGAGGTTGGAATAAAAGAGGTTGTTTTTGATCGTGGTGGTTTTAAATATCACGGTCGAATAGCAGCAGTTGCCGAAGGTGCGAGAGAAGCTGGTCTTAACTTCTAATTATGCGGTTGGTGTGAAAATTTGAATCCGCCATTCGGTGGAAATATTTTTTAAGGGTAGGAGATAGTTGTGGCTAAAAAAAATCAACTTGATGATAAAGTTATCTATATTAACCGGGTCTCGAAAGCGGTGGCAGGTGGTTCTACCTTCTCTTTCAGTACCATGGTCGCAGTTGGCGACAATGATGGTTCTGTTGGAATCGGCATCGGACAGGCCGATGAGGTTGTCCCTTCCATTCAGAAGGGTAAGGCCGCCGCAGAAAAAAACATGATTAAGGTTCCACGGCTGAACACCACAATTCCTCATGAGATTGAGGCCAAACATGATGGAGCTCGTGTCTTTCTTAAACCGGCCCATCCTGGAACTGGAGTTATCGCCGGTGGTGCTGTTAGAGCAGTGGTTGAGCTGGCCGGTATTAATGACATTCTGAGTAAATCCCTGGGCTCCGATAATTCACTTAATATTGCCCGAGCCACCATTAAGGCTCTGCAAAATTTACGTGACCCCCATCTGGTAGCTAATTTACGGGGTAAAACACTTGATGAAATTTTGAGTGATAATCCTTACGGAGGTCCCGATAAGGCTCCGGAGGAAGAGAGTGAGCAGGAACCAGCAGATCCCGCCGATGAAGATGCTCCGGTTGAATCAACCGGGGATGAGGAGTCGGAAGATGCGGCGGAGCAGATTGATGATGAAGAAGAGGTGAGTCCAGTTGAAACTACATGATTTGTCACCCGACCCCGGAAGTCGAAAGAAGAAAATAAGACGTGGACGTGGTCGTGCGGCACGGCGTGGTGAAAAGTCCGGTCGAGGAACAAAAGGACAGAAAAAACGTTCTAGCGTTCCCGGTTATTATGAAGGTGGTCAAACACCTCTCTATCGACGTCTGCCCAAACGCGGGTTTCGACCGCCCAATCAACAAAAAAACATTCAGGTGGTAAACATCTCTCAGCTTAACCGGTTTGATTCGGGGGAGCTGGTTGACCCTGAAAAGCTGCTTGCAGCCGGTCTTGTGAAAAAACCGTTTCCCATAAAACTTCTTGGAGACGGTCAGATGGAGCAGGCCCTGACGATCCAGGTTCATGCTGCTTCTAAATCGGCCGCAGAAAAAATTTCCCAGGCCGGTGGAAAGTTGGAACTACTCAGATCACCCAAAGATGGGGTAAACTAAAGTGCTTAAAGCATTTATTAACATCTTTAAGATAGAGGATCTACGGAATAAGCTGTTCTTTACTCTGGGATTGATTGCTGTCTATCGTATTGGAGCACAGATTGTTATTCCGGGCGTTGATCCAACGCTGGTTCGCCAGTTAGGTGAACAGACTGGCTGGCTTGAGCTGGCCGATATGTTCTCCGGCGGGGCTTTTTCCCAGTTTGCCATACTTGCGCTCGGGATAATGCCCTATATTAGTGCTTCGATTATAATGCAGCTGCTTACCGCAGTAATTCCCTTACTTGAAGAGTTGAAAAAACAGGGCAAAGAGGGTCGTGACAAGATTAATCAGTATACTCGTTATCTAACTGTTTTTATTAGTCTGATCCAGGGACTGGGTATGACGATACGTGCTGAACATGTGGGTGTAGCACCCTCCACCTGGACTTTTCGTTTAACTGCTGTGATTACTCTGACAGCGGGTGCTGTCTTTTTGATGTGGCTGGGTGAACAGATAAGTGAATACGGGATAGGTAATGGTATTAGTTTGATAATCTACGTAAGTATCGTTTCGAGTCTGCCCCAGTTTGTGATGGGAGTTTTTAGAACCTGGCTTGTTGGCGCTTTTAACCCCCTGACAATTGGATCACTGTTTGCTTTGTTATTGGGATTGTTTATTATTTCGGTCTGGATAGAAACCGCCGATCGGAAGATTCCCGTTCGCTATTCCCGGCAGGTCCGGGGCCGGAAGGTTTATGGTGGCCAGCAAACTGAGCTACCATTGAAGGTTGATTATAGTGGGGTTATTGCAGTGATCTTTGCTTCCAGTGTGATGATGTTTCCCGCTTTGATAATGGGTTTTGTTGGGGTTGGTGAGGAGGCCGGCGGTTGGGTTGGGCGGATTATAAGGCTGTTTGGTCAGGGGACTGCTCTCTGGGCGGTAATTTTTGCGGCGCTGATTATCTTTTTCTGTTATTTTTATACTGCTATTAGTTTTAATCCCAGCGATGTCGCGGATAATCTCAAGCAGAGCGGAGGATTTGTTCCTGGCCGACGACCCGGACCCAGTACCGCCGATTATATCGATCGAATCCTTACGCGGATAACATTGGTTGGTGCGGTTGTTGTTTCATTTATCGCTATTTTACCGATATTTATGTCTGATTGGTATGCGGTCGAACTTTATTTTGGTGGGACATCATTGCTGATCATGGTTGGTGTGGGGTTGGATTTTGTTCATCAGCTGGAAAGCCAGCTGTTGATGCGCCATTACGAGGGATTTATGGAGTCGGGTAAAGTTAAAGGTCGGGGGTTTGGTTAACCATGACCGGGGAATTAAAATTATGCGTTTAATTATTCTGGCACCACCGGGTGGAGGAAAAGGAACCCAGGCCAGCCGGCTGAGTGATCAATATAATATTCCTCAGGTTGAAACCGGCAAAATTCTCCGGCAGGCCGTCCAGGAGGGCAGCCAGCTGGGCAAGGACGCCAAAAGTTATATGAGTTCTGGAAATCTCGTTCCCGATGAGATTATGATCGAGATTATCCGGAATCGTTTTGCAGAAGCCGATTGTCAGGCCGGATTTATTCTTGATGGTTTCCCGCGAACTTTGCAGCAGGCCCGGGCTCTGGATAAGTTGTTAGATGAACAGGAGGTTGAACTGGACGCGGTTATTTACCTGAATGTTCCGGTGGCCGTTATTCAGGAAAGACTTAGTCGTCGCCGGGTCTGTTCCGATTGTGGAGCCACCTATCACCTGGATACTAAACCTCCTGGTCAAACCGGTATTTGTGATAGTTGCCAGGGAGAGTTAATTCAACGGAGCGATGATCGTGAAGAGGCGATTGAACAGCGTTTGAAACAGTATAGTTCGAAAACTGAACCGCTGCTGGAATTTTATCAGGATAAAGGTGTCTTATTGGAAATCGATGGAGCTCAATCGATTAGCCGGGTGGAATCGGCGATTGATACTGCTCTGACAGAGTCTCAATAAAATTATGACGGTTATGGCGTCGCCCTGATCATGAAAGAACATACAGAAGTAACATTTGAGGGTATGATGAAGGCGAATCAGATTGTCGCCAGAGTTCTGGAAATGCTCGCCGATATGGTTGGTCCCGGTGTGGATACTAAAACGCTGGATAAGCGAGCGGAACAGTTTATAAGAGATAATGACGCCAAACCGGCGTTTAAAGGGTATCGAGGTTATCCAGCCACTATTACTACCTCGATCAATCATCAGATTGTGCATGGAATTCCCTCTAAAAAGCAGGTTATAAAGCCGGGGGATATAGTTTCCATAGATGTGGGCTGTAACCATTCAGGTTGTTATGGCGATTCGGCCCTGACTGTTCCAGTCGAACCTATTACTGCCTCATCCAGGAAACTGATTGATATTACAAGAAAAGCCCTTTACGAAGGGATTAAAAAGGTTCAAGTAGGAGAAAAACTGGGAGCAGTTGGAGCAGCAATCGAACAGTTTGTTTTGCCCCATGGGTTTTCAGTTGTCCGAGAATGGGCAGGCCATTTCATCGGACATAAGATGCATCTGAATCCACAGATCCCGAATTTTGGTCCGGCTGACTGGGGACCGATACTTGAGCCCGGTATGTATCTGGCCATTGAACCGATGGTCAATATGGGTGAGTATCAATCGGAAATACTTTCTGATGGTTGGACTGTAGTGACAAAAGATAATAGTTTGAGTGCACATTTTGAACATTCAGTTGCGGTTACTGAGGATGGACCTAAAATTCTTAGTAAACGTAAAAACGAGGTGTTAATTTAGATGGCTGGAGAAGATGCAATAGAAGTAGAAGGTGAAGTGATCAAGACTTTGCCAAATGCTAAGTTCCGGGTTGTTTTAGATAATGATCATGAGGTGCTTGCTCATATATCCGGTAAGATGCGGATGCATTATATAGAAATTTTACCGGGTGATAAGGTTAAAGTTGAGCTTTCTCCCTATGATCTGACCCGTGGAAGAATTACTTATCGCTATAAATAAATTATTTGCTATTTGTCTATTGGCCTTGAAAATAAGATTCTCTTTTGATATGCTACTTGGCTTGTGTGGCAATAGCTATTTAGATTGGGAGTGTTAACTGTGAAGGTCAAGGCTTCAGTAAAAAAACGTTGTGAAAAATGTAAAATTATCAGACGCGATGGTGTGGTCAGAATTATCTGCAAGGCCGACCCCCGTCATAAGCAAAAACAAGGATGATAAATTATTCTCTGTTAGCCAGTGCTGCTGAATATTCCGGCTGCAGAAATTGGAGGAATTGTGAACAATGCGAATTGGTGGTGTAGATTTACCGTCGGACAAGCGAATCGAAGTGGCTCTCACTTATATTTTTGGTATCGGTCGCTCGCTGTCAAATGAGATTCTGGATAAGGCTCAGATAGATCCCGACAAACGGACTTATGAGTTAAACTCAGATGAAGTTGGGCTGTTGAGAAACCTGATCGAACATGATTACGTAGTCGAGG
This sequence comes from bacterium, assembly GCA_003557545.1. Taxonomy (GTDB): domain Bacteria; phylum T1Sed10-126; class T1Sed10-126; order T1Sed10-126; family T1Sed10-126; genus PWOD01. The sequence goes on from PWOD01000003.1 coordinate 27,664, forward strand.
GAGAGTTACGTAGTAAAATAAAAAAAGATATTCAAAGGTTGAAAGATATCAACTGTTATCGTGGTATCAGGCATAAGTCAGGTCTTC
>PWOD01000110.1 GCA_003557545.1 bacterium
ACCTCTCCGGTCGAATGTTCCTTTACCCTGTACAGGTAATGTCCACTGCTCACAGAATACCCCGAGCCGCTCTTCACATCCCAGGCATAGGGGTCATCTGACGTCCGCTTTTTATAAACCATATCCCTGGTCAACCTATATAGTTTTAAGGTGCAAGTGCCGGCTGGTTCAGTTGCCGGCAAATAAGATCTATTAAACAGATCTGGGCAACTTGGTTTGGACCATTCCGCTGGATTATAAGCTACCGCATATCGACAAAAATTAACAGTTTAGTCGTCAGATGAGCGACGGATTAATTTGTCCTGGAGATTACGAATCTTTTTTCTCCGTTCTTCTTCAATATCAGGACGCAGCTCAAACGAAAGTTCCAGAGCCGCACCTTCGTGGGTGTTCTCCGGAAGCAATTCAAGAGGAAAATTAAAGAGGAACCTTGATTCAACCAGCTCCAGAACAGCGCTTTTCTCCTCAATACGATCGACTATTGCTATTAGTTTATCTGTACTCATAATCACGACCTCCCAGTCAGTATAAACTTTATATAAATCTGTTAAACAATCAACCTTTAGCCAGCGAATAGATCTGTATAATGGGAAATTTTTCTGACCAGAGACTTACTGTTACCTTACCAACCAGAGTAACTGACCGACCAGGTTGAAGAACACCAACTTGGTCAACTTGATCAGCCAGGATGAGTGCCTGACACCAGCCTGTTGTATCTTTTAAAGTCAACAGCTTATGGACCTCTCCAACCGAACGTAAATTAATCAGCTGCATTTTGGAAAGTTTAACTATCAGCGGAGGAAAATTAGCTGAAAAAGGAAGTAGTTTTAAAAAGCCTTCACCCAGCTTATAAAGCTCTTTAGCGGTGATTTCACCATCATAAACAAAGTTTGCAGCAGTCATCTCCTTCTCATGCCGTTCTAATAACCGGGATACAAACTGTTGAGCTGGCCTGTCAGTCACAGCTAATTTTTCTAACCAAACCGGCTCCTCAGATAACCGTTTCACTAACAATTCCGGGCTATTATATTCAACTTCGTTCCGTAATTGCCGATGGAGCCTGTCAGGCAGACCATTAATAAAAAAATGAGCGGCTGGCGGTGTCCCCTGAACAACCAGTTCACCAGAAATGTTTTCTCGTAACCAATTAATCCCCCGACGATAAACCTGCCTCTCTAACCGGCTGTCAGACGACCATTTCCAGGCTCTTTCCAAAACAAAATAAGGACTGATTTCTGCTAAAACCTTATCGATATCACCCGGTGTTTCAGATTTTAAACGGGCATAAATCTCTCCAGAAGCCCGAGCGTCGGCCAGAGCCCGATGATGATCAACCAACTCCACCCCCATATGCTGACAGACACCTTTTAGACTATAACTGGGAAGTCCGGGTAAAGAGGCCTGGGCCACCCGCATCGAATCCGCAGAAGAATTGGGCAATCCACGCCCAAGATATTTTTTACAATGATGCCTTAAAAAAGAAAGGTCAAATCCTTTGTTATGAGCTACCACAAGAGATTCGCCAAGAAATCGGAGGAATTTTTCCAGTGCCTCATCCGGGGGTAATCCAGCCTGCACGTCAGCATCAGTCAACCCGGTTATTTCAACAATTTTAGGCGGCACTCTGTCCACAGAATGGACAGTGGTTTCAAAACTGTCTACCAACTGTCCCTTGTAATATTTAACAGCACCGATCTCAATAATTTCACTGTTGCGGGCCGAATAACCGGTAGTTTCAAGGTCAACTGCAACAAAACTTGGTAACTCTGCCTCATATAGTTTACGAGCTACTGTTTCCACAACACGATAGCAGAGCAAGGTTAAACAGATCTCAGCTTTTTCCAGACCGACAACTTGCTGACTCGTTCCAGAAAACTGTTGGACCGGCCGGGCCGAAAGATAAAATTCCGAATCACCTAAATTTCCCATCTGATCCCCGGTAAACAGCCCAACATGAGTTGACATTCCGGACGGTTCCGCAGCAACTATTTCAACTTCACCGCCCAGGGATCTCAACCCGTTCTGAAGCAGAGCGGCTGAAAGAAACGCAGAAAACCGGGGTGAAAATGACAGTTTGATCGGCTGTTTGTCCCGTAAAAGAGCCAGCAAAAAAACAGCCAGACTATCAAGATTCTGAATCTCTTGAGAAGAGCCAGCCGGCTCAGCAGAATTATCTAAAAACTGCTCAAGTTGGCTGGCCGATTCAATCTTCCGCCGGCGAAAAAAACTTTCCATCACAGCCGGACAATCCAGTTGTCGATCTAATCCAGCTCCAGGTAACAGCTCCCGTTCTGACCAGTTGTCTAACTCTATCACAGCTGTGGTATAAGCTTTCGAACCAGCCGCTTAAATTTATCTTTAGCCTTCTCAGTGGTTTCGATAACCTCAGCATGATCAAGCGGCTGATCAAGAATACCGGCCCCCATATTAGTGATACATGAGAGACCGAGAACTCGTAATCCACAGTGATTTGCAGCTACCACTTCAGGGACAGTAGACATTCCGGCAAGATCTCCCCCCAGTCGACGGTACATTCTAACAGTAGCGGGAGTTTCATAAGAAGGCCCCATGGAAGCCACATAGACCGCTTCTTCCAGGGTGATTTTCAAACTGCGGGCCGCCTGGCGTGCCAGTTCTTTCAGCTCTGGATCATAGGCATAAGTCATATCAACAAACTGCGGACCAACATCAGGTGCTTGAACACCGATCAAAGGATTATTACCTAAAAAATTAATGTGATCATCAATTAAAGCCAGGCTCCCAACAGAATACCCCTGATTAACTGCTCCGCTGGCATTGGTAACCAGCATTGTCGAACAACCAACAGCCTGCATCACCTGCACCGGAAAGACAATATCCTGGATTGGATGTCCCTCGTAATAATGATATCTCCCCTGCATGAGGTAAACATTTCTATTTTCCAGCCGCCCCAGCACAAGCTGACCGGCGTGACCTTCGACACGAGATGGTAAAAAACCCGGGATATCCTCATAAGAGATAACCACGGCATCTTCAACTTCATCTCCCAGCTCCCCTAACCCGGAACCAAGAATAAGACCCAGTTCTGGTTGAAAATCGATCTTTCCCCTGATGAACTCTGCTGTTGCTGCTATTTTTTCTGAAAGCTTCAACTAACATACACCTCCACATGAATTGCATCTCCCGTTTCAGGAAATGGTATTAAATCACCATCAAACTCTTTTTGATCAACCACTAACTTAGAAATCTCACCATCTCCTCCCGGTTTTTGAAAAATCTCAACCATCCACTCAACACCACGCAATTTTCTGTTAACCTTCACGTAATCCCAATCAGGGGGTAAAGCAGGACTAATTTTTAACCCATCCCAGTCTGCCCTGACACCAAGAATATGATCAAGCACCGCCCGATAAACCCAGGAGGCCGTACCGGACAACCAGTGATAGTTACCCTGTCCAAAATCATCCGAATCAGGACCGGTTATATTCTGACAGTAAACATATGGTTCCAATCTATACAGATCAGCATCATCGGCAGCGCGGGTCGTAGGGCTGATCTTTTTCCAGAGCTGATAGGCCTCTTTTCGCCAACCAAGTTCAGCCAGGGCCACCAGGGCAAAAGCGGCAGCATGGCTAAAGATCGAACCATTTTCCTTTTTGCCGGGATAAAACTGGGTAATTACCCCGATTTCAGGATCAATCTTATCATATGCCGGAGCAAAATAACGCAGACCACAGGAACTATCTAACAGTTGATGTACAGCAGCAAAACTGAGCTCTGCTCGATCGCGATCCGCCACTCCTGACAGTACACCCCAGGTCTGTGTGTTAAGAAACAGCTGCCCGGCGGAATTTTTTGCACTCCCCACCGGCTCCCCTTCATCTGTGAATGCTCTCAGGTACCATTTACCATCCCAGCAGTCACGGTTTATTGTATTTTTTATCTGTTCAGCCTCCGACCGATAAGCTTCAATTCGATCCTTATCTTTATATCCATATTGATCAAGAATCTCCACGGTTTTCTGCAGAGCCAGGCAGAGAAACTGACCGATCCAGACCGACTCACCGGTTCCCTCATCACCCAGGGTATTTAATGCATCATTCCAATCACCATAGCGAATCAGAGGAAGTCCCCGCTCGCCACGCTGGGTTAAAACATAATCGATTCCCGCCAGCATGTGCTCCAGAACGGTCCCGCTTTCCTGACTGTCAAGATAAGGTACCTGTTCTTCTAAAAACTGCCAATCACCTGTCTGTTTTAAATAGGCTTCAACCGCCAGCGGAACCCAGAGCGGATCATCGGCATTATTACTTTCATCAAAATCCCTCGCTCCCCGAGGTGTCCGATGTGAATTTAAACCATTTTTGAAATTAAATGAAAGTATGTGCAGCAACTTCTCACGGCCCTCAGGAGCAGCAAATGGAGTGCAACCATAGGTTTCATGACAACCATCCCTGTACCCCGTATATCCCTGCGAAGAGTGCCAGAACGAGGGAGCCCGACCGAACCATGTGTTAACTGTAACCTGATAGGGCAGCCAGCGATTAACCAGATTTTGCAGGTCGCGATCAGGCAGCTCTACCTGCACCGGAGAAAATCGTTCCTGCCAGTAGTCCAGGGTTTTGGCGCGGGCCTGTTCAACGTAACTGTTCGACCGGTAGTCAGACCAATCAACTTGCTCCAATTCAGTTGTTTCCACGACACCCACCATACAGCTCAAATCTTGCTCTCCGCCCGCTGGCAGGGTGACTGTCCAGTCCATTGCACCAATAGCTTCAGAACCCTCTACTTCATGACAGCCCAACTGCTCTTGCTCCAGAGCCTGTGGGTTATGATAATCACGGTAGGGTCCAAAAAACTCACTGTGGCGGGTCTCCCAGCTCCGGGGTTTCTGGGTCGCTGTCATGTACATATGGTAGGGCCACTGCAATACCTCCCGGGGTACTCCTGTCTTAGTCTCCCAATGACGTTTATGGCCAAGCAGCAGATGATCTTTTTCAATATATCTGACAACTTTAAACAGCTGGTCCCACTGACGATCAGTTGCATCACGAGCCGAATTCCCCATTAACCACTCACCTACAGCCACCACCCGGAGCCGGCGCTGCTCTGAACCCTGGTTGATAATTTTTAACGACCAGATCTCCTGATCTTCATCCGGAGGAACAAAATACTCTATCTCGGTTTTAATCCCCTGATATTCAGCTTCAATTCTGGTCAGTCCCGGTTGATGAATTGCTTGAAAATTTTCCAATGAACTATTCATTGGAACTCTATTTGGAGACCAGACAGTTCCCCGCTCCTCATCAACCAGATAAAAAAATCTTCCTGGACAATCACGCCGTAGTCCAGCCGACTCCCGACGCAGGGTGAAATGTCTGGCTGGATCAACATAGAAAGAAAAACCACCACCGTGCTGACTGATCAAAGCACAATAATTACCATTGGTTAAATAATTAATCCACGGTAGAGGTGTATTAGGATTTTTGATTATAAAATTTCCCCGGTCATCAAACTCACCATATTTATATTTCACAGCAAACCCTGCCTTTCTTTACTATCAGATGGTATTTGACTGGACACCATCTATTTTCCCCTACCTTGATTTTTCATTCAAGGAAAAAATCTTTGCAGTCACTAATTACTCCTGTTAATTTACACCGATATCAACCACAGGCTGGTAAATCAATAATCTGGATAAACCAATTTTAAAACTGCTGGCTGGCCAAAACCAAACGGTTCCTACCAGGATACAAACAAACTCAATTTACTTATAATCTATCCAATAGTAAAATTGTTTAAACAGCTGGATTATTTTAAAAAATTATTTTCCCGGGGATTTTATGAACAAACAACCATTCACTATTTTCGCTGTTACTGCTATTTTCCTGCTACTGTTGCTCAGTCTGGTAGCAAATCCCCGGCCGGGGAAAGCAGATGGCAATGAGGTTACCCTCTATTTTTTCTGGGGGGAAGGTTGCCCTTTCTGCGAAGAACAAAAACCGTATCTTGCCGATTTTTCTGAACGCTATCCAAATCTCAAAATCAAAAAGTTCGAAGTCTATCACAACCGGCAAAACCGGGAATTTTTCGACACTATGTTAGACGAACATGGTATAGAGTTTAACGGTGTTCCACAGACCTTTATCGGAGCCGGGCACTGGACCGGATTCCGACCACCGATGGCTCATGAGATGGAAACTACCATCCGTTTCTGTCAGCGAGTAGGCTGTCCGGATCCTGCTGCAGGAGTCGAACCGAACCGGTCCCCACCGGACCGGAACCAGGCCCGACGACCTGAGCCGATCGATATTCCCCTGTTAGGAACAGTTGAGATTGCCGACCAACCACTGTGGTTAAGCACAATACTGATCGCCTTTGTCGATGGATTTAATCCCTGCTCCATCTGGGTCTTAACCCTGCTGCTGGCACTGGTAATCCAAACCAGGTCACGCAGTCGAATAATTCTCGTAGGGGTCACCTTTTTAATCATCACAGCCTCCACTTATGGAGCTTTCATCGCCGGCCTTTATACGGTTTTTGATTTTATCGACAGACTCTTTTTAATCCAACTTATCGTAGCCATCCTCGCACTACTGTTTGGACTGGTTAATATTAAAGATTTCTTTGCTTTCAAAAAAGGATTCAGCTTCTCAATCCCGGAGCGTTTCCAACCGAAAATCTACCGGGGATTACGAGAACTGGCCAATCCCAAAAAATCTCTGCCGGCACTATTAATAACCACAGCTATAATGGCCCTGGGTATAACCCTTGTTGAACTCCCCTGTACGGCCGGGTTTCCGGTTGTATGGAACACACTGATTCTTCTCCAGGATATCCATTTCGGAGGTTTTTTCAGCCTCTTATTACTTTATGTCACTGTTTATTTACTGATCGAGCTGATCATCTTCCTCTCAGCTGTTTTCACCCTGGATGCCACCCAGTTACAACAAAAACATGGTGAAGTTTTAAAGCTTTTTGGCGGTATCATCATGGTCGCGCTCGCTGCTGTTATCTTTTACGACCCTACCTTGATGAACAACATCAACTTTACTCTCCAACTATTTGGAGTCACAACCGCAGTTACTATTATCATCGTAATTATACGTAAATTCTATTTCCAACGCCAGAGTTAGGATACAATCTCCACTATCATTTTTAAATCAGGAGTCATTAATGGAACAACTTGAAACTATAATTAAACAGGTTAATCAACTGTTAGAAGAAGCCGGCCAACGTGTCTTAGAGATCTATCATCAAAATTTTACTGTTAAATATAAAAAAGATGAGATTAATTCTCCCCTCACAGAAGCAGATTGTGCCGCCCATAAAATCATCTGCAACGGGCTACAGAAAATCACCCCGACAATTCCCCTGATCTCTGAAGAATCAGAAATTAACAAAGATTTTAAGCAACGGCAGAATTTCGATCTGTTCTGGCTAATTGATCCACTTGACGGAACCAAAGAATTCATCAATAAAAATGGTGAATTTACAATCAATGCCGGTCTAATCAACAACGGCCAGCCTGTCGCCGGAGTCGTCTTTGTCCCGGTCAAAAAACAGCTCTATTTTACTGCCGGCGACGGTGCCTACTTAAAAGCAAATGGTACAACCAAAAAACTTTCTGTTTCAACGATTGATAACCCCACCCGAGCGACTGCCGTCCACAGCCGCTCCCACTCGGGAAAATTGAGCCAGAGGTTGTTTGAAGAGCTCCAGGTTAAAAATTTCAAAAAACGGGGCAGCAGTTTAAAATTCTGCCACGTAGCAACCGGAGAGGCAGATTTCTACAGCCGGTTCGGCCCACTGTGGGAATGGGATACGGCTGCTGCCGATGCGATTTTAAGAAATGCCGGGGGAAAGGTTACAGAACCGGACGGAACTCCCCTGATTTATAACAAGCCATCGTTGAAAAACAGTGCTGGACTATTAGCCACCAACGGCTTACTACATCAACCAATCAGTCGGATGATGGAAAGATTAATAAAAAATTCCACTGATTCTTAAAATTCCACCGGATAATTTTACTGTCAACAGCTGCAATAAATTTACAATTAACAACTTTTTAATACTTGACAGGGAGAATTTTTCAGAATACTGTTATTATCTCTGATTAATGATATAATTTATCTTGTAGTTAGCTAATAAAGACTTATTTACGTATACGTTTGTCCTGACAGACGGCATAACCTACCGCCCTCTCTCATTTTGTTATTTAAAAAGTAGTATGCTGACAGGCGGACCGAAAGTCAGATAACTAAACAACTTTAAAA
>PWOD01000061.1 GCA_003557545.1 bacterium
CGGCGACCAGGTTGAACTGGCCCCCGAAACGACTAATCTGGCGGAGCTTTTCTACCTGATCAACCAGGCTAAGCTGCTGATATCGGTGGACTCGATGCCGATTCACCTGGCCGATCTTGTGAAAACTCCGGTGGTGGGAATCTATGGTTATCCGAAACTTCAGGTAAACTCACCGCTATTCAGTCCTTTCCGCGCGGTTATTCGCCAGACCAATGAAAAAACTACCCGGGAAATACCGGTCCAGCGAGTTTATGAAACAGTTGAAAAGTTATGGGAGGAGCTGGCCGGCTGACCGGGAGATAACAGTCAAAGCCGCTTTAAGAAGCTCCCCGAGGGGAGATTTAGCTTTTTTTCTATCCGATAAAAAAGAAACCATTTACTCCAGGAAGCCAGGGAATAATTGGCTGTCAACTGCTGAACAAGGCCGGAAAAAACCTCCTCGGCCGGATACTCAAGCTCCAGTAAGCGCTCTGTCAAAGGAACCAGTAACCGGCGCAGATCTCGTAGTTTGCTGGCGGGCCAGTAATAGTTAATTTTTAGATCATCGTAATCTGTCCAGAAAATCTCCCGGTTACCCCCAACAAGAAGATTTTTAGGGTTTGTATCACCAAAAGCGATCTTCCTCCGGTGCATCTGCCGCAGCTGCTGAATAATTGTACCGGTTACCCGGCAGATTTCTGAAAAAGCAGGCCGGTCCGCTAACCACTGCATAATATTTGTTCCCTTTAAAGCTTCAAACAGGATCAGGCTGCGATAAACCAGCAGAGACTCCCGACGGGCCAGGGCAAGACAGGGCAGCGCCAGATTAAATCCGGCGCGGCGCAGGTGTTCAACCCGGTGATACTGCTGAAAAGCCCGCCGGGTGGGGCTGATGCAGCGGCGAACTATATCATAATAACGATCGGAATCCTGGTAAGTAAAAAACTTTAAATAATAGTCCTCACCGGCCAGCTGCAGACGAAAAGTTTTCCGGGAATGATGATCTTTAAGAGGCGCTGAAGGAAAATTGTTCTCAAACACCCGGTACAGGGGTTCAAGCGGAAGGTCAGGCGCCTGCGGATGACGGAAGCCATAGGAACGCCTATGGCTGATGGTTTCTGGTTGTTCCACCAGTTTTCAGGCTCCCAACCGGCAACAACTCAAGGATTGATCACTCAAGCAGATCTTCCAGGACAGTTCCCTGGGCATCCAGGTGAAGCAGGGGATCCAATCCCAGCAGATGCAGTATCGTCGGAGCAATATCAACGGTTTGTGCAGCACCGGCTTGATCGATCTTCAAACCCTGCCGGATACCCGGTCCGACCATGATCAGCGGAACATACATATCACTGTCCCGCAGTGAGCCGTGCTGACCCCGGCTGGGAAAACCAACCGTATAGTTGTTATCGACGGAAATAAAAAAGTCACCGGTTCGACCCGGGTAGTAATAGTTAAGTTCAGACAGAGTTCCATCAAGCCCGGACAGCTCATGTTCGGAATAGATCATTTCCGCCCAGCTCTGTTCCCGCAGCCAGTCATAGGTCTCCTCTATCCGCTCAGAATCACGGATGTAAAGGGAAAAAGAAAGACCGCCTCGACTGTGGGCCGAATGTTCAATACCCAGCTCATCAAGTTGAGGAAAATCTGGATCTTCCCAATGTCCACCCATGATAACATTTTCCGGATTTGTCGGGGTCATGCCATGATCAGAAGTAATAACAATAGTGCTATTTTCCCGTAAACCATGCTCCTCTAACAGCTGTAAAAACTCACCGATTAAACGATCAGCATTGGTGATGGTATTGAGGTAATCATCCTCCACGCCATGCTGATGGCCAACATAATCAAGCGCGGCAAAATTTGCCAATATCAGATGGGGATTATCGGTCTCCACCAGATCCACGAGCTGTTCAAACAGATACTGGTCCATCTCCTGTTTGAGTTCAACCGCCCGATCCCAGGAGCCATCAATTTCATCTTGATAACGATTTTGCCAGTGTTCCGCCGGCAGATACTCCTCGCCATAAGTCTGAAAATCAGCTCCCCGGGCACCCACCAGTTCATACCCTTTCATCGCATAGTAAGCAGAACTCATCCCCAGTTCCTGCCCGACAACCTCAAAGATCGTCGGCACCGGCAGATTATTTTGAGCCCCCTCATAGTCGGGAAAATCGGTGCTTCTAAAGCGCCAGTCCGGATTCCGATAACTGGAGCCAACCACGCCATGTCGATCCGCATGAGTTCCAGTCGGAAGGGTGACAAAATTAACCCGGGTCTGTGAAGGTACAGTTACCCGGGTCGACTCAACGTAGGCCCCCTGCTCGATCAAACCGTCAAGTGTCGGAGTCTCAGCTACAGCCAGTTTGTCGGCACGAAAAGCATCTATCGCCAGAATGTAGACCCGAGCTTCAGCGGAGATTTCCGGTTGTTCAGCCGGGCCACAGCCGCCAAGTAAAAAAACCGGCACCAACAAACCGATCAATAAAATTAAGCCTGTCCTGCTCAAAAAAGCCCTCTTAGTGTTAAATATCATACTGTGCCTCCTCTAAAATTATGTTGGGTTAGTTTCCCTGTATGCTCTAAAAATTATTACTGATAGAGGTTATAATAGTGCCAAACGATTGGTGTAATGTCCAGTAAACAGCCGGCCACAGACGCAGTGCTGAAAGAAGTTTCAAATAACCGGCCACACAGGTGGCCAGGGAGAACAGTTAACCGATGGAACTGCAGGAGGGTAATCAGAGCAAAGTTAGAATAGCCGATTTCAAGGGAGAGAAAGCCCTAATTAAATCGGTCCCGCACCCTCGAATACCTGGTTTACGAAGGATTGAATGGGGAATTTTAAAACGGGAAGCAAAAATTCTTCAAAAACTATCCGATATTCCCCAGATCCCCCGCTTTCTCGGTTTTACCGGTCAGTATGGTTTTGCCATGGAATGGCGGGAAGGTCGCTCACTGCGGGAAATCAACCCCGGCAGCCTACCGGCGGTTTTTTTTCAAACTCTGGAAGCAACTGTTAAAAAAATTCATCAACGAGGTATTGTTCATTCCGATCTCAAACGAAAAGAGAATATCCTGGTCGATCCGAACAATCTTCCCGTCCTGCTGGATTTTGGAGCCAGTTTTGTAAAAAAATCCGGCTGGCGACTGTTTAATAACTGGCTGTACCGACAGTTTCGTCAGATCGATCTCAACGCTGTTGCCAAATATAAGGTTCGCTACGCTCCCAGCCTGCTGACCGACAAAGAAAAGCAGCAGCTTGAACACCCGGTGTTTTTTGAACGGGTTAGCCGCTTCGGACGGAAATATATACTGTTCAGGGAATAAGTTCGGCAACTAAAAGCTTTCACAGGCCGGGCTCAACAGCAAAAGCAGGCGGCCTGAATAAGGGACGAAACCAGCATCTGTATTGACAAAACAACCCTTTGGACGTATGATTTTCTGTTGTTTATTCCTCTCTTACCCATCTGTCCGGGCCAAACGACGCTTTCCCTAACGGGCTTTAGCTACAGTTGGTTTTTGACCCGAAAAATATGGTAATAGAGAGGTTAGAGCAAAATAGCACAATAATTTTTAGGAGGTTGCACAATTTGAATTATCAAGATTTTATTCAGCAACAGCAGGAAAAATATCCGGTTTTAAACGAGATTGCCGAGCTACTCGATCCGGCAGAAAGCAAAAATTTTCTGATCTACACCCATGACGATCCTGACGGTCTACTGGCCGGGGCGATCCTCTGCCGGCAGTTGGACAAAGCGGGCCACAACTATCAGCTAAAGATGCCCCATACTTTCGAACTGGAAACCGATCGGGTTAAAAAACAGCTGGCCGATAAGGCCGACAACTATGATGGTATTTTCATCATGGACAAAGGCACACTAAAACAGTATGACGAACTGACCGAGATAATTTCACCGGTAGTGGTGATAGATCACCATTATACGGCGGGAGAGCCGGAAAACTGTCTGCTGTACAATCCTGACGGTCAGTGCTGCAGTGGTCTGCAGGCCCACATGATCGCCAACCTGTTTGGTGAAACTGACAGTTTTGATGATTTCATGGCCCTGGTAGCCCTGAGATCTGACTGGACAATTATGCCGATGAAAGGGGTAATTCCTGAGTTTGTTGAGCCGTTCTATCAGATGGCCAGTCCAAACTGGGAAAATCTCCTGCAGCCCTTCTCCGGAAGGCCCACCTGGATGGAGATAGACCAACGGGAAAAAACATTGTTATTAAACCAGATTTCCGAACTACTGTTTGCAGTTTCGGGTGGAGGTTTCCAGTATTTTTATGGTGACCGCGATGCCGAACTGGCCGAGCTTGATGCTACCTGGCTCTGCTACGAAGATGTTCTGGCCCTGGCCGATGTTGTATCGGATCTGCAGGCGGCTAACAGCCTGGAAGAGGTTATCGCCCTGTTTCCCCGGAAAGATCTCATCGAAAAGATCTTCAGCTATTTCTGTGAAGACTGGGACGGCAGCCTTGAACTGTTTGAATCGAGTTTTTTCTACGGAGAGCTGGGACCGGTCGATCTCTATCTGTTCACCGGAGAAGACACCCCTTTGATGCCGATGGTGGGCAGTGTTAAATTAGGAAATATTTCGCGCAGCAACGACGACAAACCGTCAGTCATGGTGATGGCTAACAACCAGACCGAGGGCGGAGGACATTTTTCCTTCCGGGCGGTCGGACCCAATATTCACCTGGGTAGAATTGCCGACGTGCTGTCAAACCAGCTGGCCGAGGAGTTCAACTGTCCCGATTTAATAACCGGAGGCGGCCACCCGTTTGCTGCTGAAGTGAAGATCTTCCATACTGAGATCGAAATGGCCATCCCCTTTACCCGGTTGATCCAGCATCTGGAAAAGCTCTATCAACTGGCCCAAAAAGCCAGCGACGGCGAACTGACGGGAGAGGCAAGAGAGGAAGCAATCTCCCTTGGACTCAGTTATCTGGACAAGTAAACAACAGCTGTTACGGGAAATTTTCTAAACAAAGGTAGCCCGATCATCCTGCAGTTCAATCCGGCGAGCGACCGGGACACCGGCGGGCTGGAGGATGTTATAAAGCCGCTCCGGTGGCAACTGACCGGTCCAGGCGTGAGCCGCACAACCAGCCCGACAGTCGGACGCACCAAAACGACCGGATAGAGGCAGTAGATCAGTTGTTTGATGAAGAATCCCAGACAGCCGACACTCACCATCACCGGGCCAGCTAACAGGAATAATCCCTTTCAATCCAGAAGGATTGGCAGCAACCAGGTAATCTATATGCCAGAAGCGGCGAAACCCACCAGGGGCAAAAAACCGTTTGATCCGGGTAGGCCAGCCCCGGGAGGCGCGACCGCTATAATATGTCCAACCAGACGGCCAGTCAATTTTACCCAGGCTACCAACCCGCAGCTGTTTGGTTAGCGGATTATAAAGACAGAGTAGATAGCAGCTAGCCGCCGGATCATGCTCAATCATCGCTATCGATAATAATTGTAACCGGCCCGTTATTTTCAGCAGATATCTGCATCATGGCGCCGAACTTTCCGGTCGCCACGGAAACTCCGGTAAGGGCAGCCTGTTCGACAAAATAGTGATAAATCTCCCGGGCCCGCCCGGGAGGAGCAGCTGCATCAAAGCTCGGGCGCAACCCCCGGCTAACATCACCGTAGAGGGTAAATTGGGGAATTAGCAGAAGTTCACCGGAGATAGTTTTTAAATCATAATTCATCCGCCCTGACTCATCCGGGAAAATTCTCAATCCGAGCAACTTACTGAGCAGCTGATCGGCAGTTTCCCTGTTATCCCCCCTGCCAATCCCCAAAAAAACCAGCGATCCCCGGTTGATTTTTCCCACTATACGACCATCCACACTGCAGCGAGCCGCATCTACCCGTTGAACAACCAGTCGCATTTCAGCCAACTCCTTCCTCTCAAAATTGACCGGTTTACTGTTGATTACCCGGTCAATCAGGGTTTTCGGGAATTTATTTAAATAAAAACTGTTATTAATAGAACCTAACTATTATACTTTCTATGAAAGGTTTAAAAAGTTGTTTAAGTTGTATCATCCGGGCAAATAGTTACAATTTAGCAATAGGATTTAATCCTAATACAGTGCCCGCAGAAAGTTAGCCGGCGATCAATCACCGGCTAAACATCTATTTTGAAAAGAGGTTACAGTCTATGAAAACCAGGCTTTATCTAGTTCTTATGCTAACAGGATTTATCTGTGGAGCGGCTCTACTGTCCGGCTCCCTGGCCGGTTCCCACCGATTAAAACCAACCATCGAACCCCAACTTCAGCAGCTAATTTCAACCGCTGAACAGCAGGGCCAGATTAAAGTAATGATCAGCCTTAACTTATCGACCAGAGCAGAATCCAGGATCAGCACCGCCGCGGTGAGCAGCCAGCGAGCAGCGATCAGCCAGGCCGCCAACCAGCTATCTCAACTGCTGATGAGTCGGGGAGCAACAGATATCAGACGGGCAAAAACTGTTCCCCTGGTGGGAGCAACAATAGATGCCGAAACTCTGCGAGCAATAAAGGATTCCCCCCTGGTTAAATCGATCAGAGAACAGCAGGTTCTCCGCCCGTTAGACGGTCCTAACCTGCGACCATTACTGGACACATCCGTCCCGCAAACCGAGGCAGATGATCTACACGGGGAGGGAATTAAGGGTGCTGATCAGTTGATTGCCGTGCTGGATACAGGAGTCGATACCCATCCGGCCTTCCGTGGTCGGAAACGAATCGTTGCTGAAGCCTGCTTTTCAAATGGTGGATGTCCGGATGGATCGGATGAAATGATCGGACCGGGAGCCGGCGCTGCTCTGCTGGTAAATGGTCAACCTGATCCGCACGGAACCCATGTGGCCGGAACAGCGCTGGGGGATTCGGTCCCCGCTCTCTCCCTGGCCGATGGGATGGCCCCTCGCTCGGGCCTGATCGCTGTAAATGTTTTTTCTGAGGATAACGGCGAAGCCAATACGGGAGATTTTAATTTGATTGCCGGACTTGAATGGGTGGCTGAACTGGCGGAAGATTCCCCGGTGGTTGCTGTTAATCTCAGTCTGGGCGGGGACCTCTACGACGAAGTCTGTGACGCGCAGTTTGGTTTCTATAAAGATCTGTTCGATAACCTGCTGGGACTGGGAGTCGTCCCGGTGGCCTCCAGTGGTAACTCCGGGGAAACAAATAAGGTTGTTTTCCCGGCCTGTCTGTCCAACACAGTAACAGTTGGAGCAACAAATAATTCAACTATTGCCAACTTTTCCAACCAGCACCCGGAGCTCGTCGATCTGGTTGCTCCGGGAACCAGTATTAAAGCGGCGGGGCCGAACAACAGCACAACGACAAAACAGGGAACCTCCATGGCCGCCCCCCACGTCGCCGGAGGAGTTGCCCTGCTGCAGGAGGCACTGACGGGGGAAGATTTAACTCCGGAAGAGCTGATCTTCGGACTTCGTCAAACCGCTGTGATGGTTGAAGATCAACGTAACTCAACCGGCAACCTATATCCAGCAATACAGCTGGCGGCAGCCCGGGACTATCTTGCAAGTTTTAAACTTGATACCAATATTTTAACAATTAATGTAACTGGTCAGGGCCAGATCCTGGTGAATGGCGACACCTGTTTTAGTGGTTCCACCCAGCTTCCAGTGGCAAATGGCGAAACTGTCACACTGGAAGCAATAGCCGAGGAAAAATGGCAGTTCGAAAACTGGGCCGGGGCTGTAATCTCCTCCGATACATCGGTTAAACTTTTTATCGACTCCCACAAAACTGTCTCTGCTGATTTTTTTGAACTACAACCAGGGCTGGACCAGATGATCGTCGGACCAAATCCCTATCGGCCGCACGATGGGAATCCCGCCACCGGCAGCGATAAAATCATTTTTGACTTCAACTCTCCCCTGGAATCAGAGTTTGAGATTGAAATCTATACAATCGGCGGTTCGCTGGTTTACCAGACCAGAACCAGTGGAAATCGATACGAGTGGAATGCTCGCAACAACCAGAATCAGGCGGTTTCCAGCGGACACTACCTGTATCGGATCAAAGAGCTGACCCGCGGTCAGATCAAAACAGACCGGTTAGCAATTATCAGATAATCTATAGAGCCGGGCGAAAATCCGCGAAACCAGACGGCCGAACCATCAAAACCGCTGATAAAACAAGGTAATGAAGAGAGTTTATAGTGATAACTGTATCTGCTAAAATTTAACCCTTTCACCTATCCTGCGGTTCGGGACGATAGCTATGAATAGATCTCCGGTCAGCGGTTTAAACTGGCAACCAATTGAGCAAATGGTTCTATCCGCTCTGACCTTGCTGTTAATGCTGTTACTAATCCTACCTGCTCCAGCAGAAGCAACTCCAGTTTCAGAGACGCTCTACGAAGCCGCACGGCGTGAGGGCAGTTTTCGGGTAATAATCACCCTGCGACTACCGTTACAGCCCCAGGCAAGCTCCCTGCCCGACGACAGGCCGCCTCTGCCCGAGATGATCGCCCTGATCAGCCAGGAGATAGATAACCAGCTAAAAACAACCAGCAGTCGAGTAGAGAACCATTTGACCCGTGTTCCCCTTGCCGTGGCTCAAATAACCGAGGACGGGCTGGCCCTGCTTGACAGTAGCCCCTACGTCAAAACAGTCCATCGAGAGCAGATTCTCCGCCCCCTTAGCGGACCCACAATGCAGCCTCAGCTTGCGCAAAGTTCACCCACAATTCAGGCCCCAACTCTGCATGGACAGGGCCATACGGGTAGTAACCGGCGGGTGGCAATTCTGGACACAGGAATCGCCACTCATCCAGCCTTCGGGGGAAGAACCAGAATAGTTGCCGAGGCCTGTTTTTCCAGCGGCGACTGTCCTGACGGTTCTGACCGAATGTTTGGAGAAGGAGCAGCAAAACCACTGATAATCAACGGTCAACCGGACAGTCATGGTACCCATGTGGCAGGGATAGCGGCGGGCCAGGCGGTCGGATCGCTTAATCTCAACGACGGTGTTGCACCAGCAGCTGATATTATTGGAGCGAATGTCTTCCACGCCGGATTTTTTGGTCCTGGAGCCCGAGAAATGGATGTGCTTGATGGACTCGAATGGGTATTGAATTTAGCCGCTGATACAGCGGTGGATTCGGTCAACCTGAGTCTCGGTGGTGGACGTCACAACAGTCCCTGTGACGCCAATTTTCCCGCCCAGAAGGAGCTGTTTGATCAACTTCTCGATGCCGGGGTCATCCCGGTGGCGGCCAGCGGGAACGATGGGCTGACCAACCAGGTTGCCTGGCCTGCCTGTCTATCTAATGTGGTGGCGGTCGGAGCTACATCCCAGGGACTGTTCGGCGGGAATGAAGAGATAGCCAATTTTTCCAATCAAAACCCCCAGATGACACCACTGGTCGCACCCGGAGCAAACATTCGAGCCGCTCTACCAAACAATGGTGCCGGCGACCAGAGCGGGACTTCAATGGCCGCCCCTCACCTGGCTGGCGGTATTGCTCTACTGCGTTCAGCTCTTGTGGAAGAAAATCCCGATCATGCTACACTGCTGCAGACGCTTGAAGAGACCGGCGAGGAGGTCCCCGACAACCGGCGAAATGGCCAGGGACCTTATAAAAGCATCCGCCTGGCCAATGCCTTTGAAGAGCTGGCCGAAGAGGTTCCAGATAGCTATATATTAACGATCAACCGGCTAGGAAGCGGCGAGGTACTGGTCAACGGTGAAACTTATGTGGAGCCCCTGACTGTTTATGATGGGGACACAGTGACAGTTGAAGCAATCCCTGAATACAGCTGGTCATTTCACCGGTGGAGCGGCGACCGAACCGATTCCGACAGCCTTCTACAGCTACTGGTGGAGGAAGATCTCAACCTGACGGCTGAGTTTAAACAACATGATACCTTCCTGGTAGAGATCGACCAGCAGGGGGAGGGCGAGGTGCTGGTCGACGGACAGCTTTACAGCCAGCCGCTTCCGGTGGTGGCTAACCAACCGGTAGAGTTCCAGGCAGTCGCTGAAGATTACTGGTATCTGGCCGAATGGGGGGGAGATTTAAGCGGTTCCGATACAGTAACCACACGTACTGCCGATACCGACCTGCTGATCACTGTAATCTTTGAAAAACATGATACAAACATCCTGACCGTAACAATTGAGGGTGAAGGTGAGGTCAGGATCGATGGGACAAGCTATTCAGAACCGGTCACGCTGATCCGTGGAGAAACGGTGGAACTCCGGGCTCTGCCCGAGCAGCACTGGATATTTTCTAACTGGCAGGGAGACATTTCCGGGCAGGATACAGCTGTTCAACTTCCGGTCGATGATGATTATCATGTTACCGCCAGCTTTCGGCGGGATAGTTATACGATAGAGCTGGGGATAAACGGAGAAGGAACTGCCAGTATCAATGGAGAAACCTACCTGAGCCCGATTGAAAAGCCGGCCGGAGAAACTCTACTGCTGAAAGCCTTTCCTGCCGACTACTGGAGTTTTACCGGCTGGTCGGGTGATATTACAGCCAGCGGTCAAACAACCACAGTTTACCTGGAAGATGACAGCCTGGTTACAGCAAATTTTGAGCGGGATGAGTTTGCCGGCGGCAGTGGAACAGAACAGGATCCCTATAAAATCGCCGACTGGTATCATCTTGACTCGGTTCGTAACCATCTCGATGCTAATTTTTTACTGATAAATAACCTTGATAAAACTTCGATGGGCTATACCGAACTGGCCGGTGATACGGCGAATAACGGCGAAGGATGGCGACCCCTGGGGACAGCGGCAACCGCATGGTGGCTCCCGGGCAACCCTTTCACCGGACAGTTTAACGGACAGCACTACCAGATTGCCGATTTTATTATTAACCGGCCAAACAGCAACAGTATAGGGCTGTTTGGACTGATGGAGGGAGTGATTACCGGAGTACATGTGATCTCCGGAGAAGTTACGGGGAACGACAACAGCGGGCTGCTGACCGGGCGGAATCGGGGAGAGATTAGCCAGGCGTCGGCGGCGGGGACGGTCATCGGTAATGAACGGGTTGGAGCACTGGTAGGAGACAACTGGGACGGAGTAATCAGCGATTGTTATGCCACCGGGACCGTCGAAGGAGTTAATATGGTAGGTGGGCTGGTAGGAGATAACTGGGGTGAAGTTTATCGAACCTACGCCACTGCAACAGTTAGCGGTCAGAATAATTTTGGCGGCCTCATCGGGGCTGAAAATGACGCTACCACCGTCGATAGTTTCTGGGATCTGGAGCTATCTCAGCAGGCTAACAGCGCCGGTGGTGAGGGACTGAGCTCTTTAGATTTGAAAAAACTCAGCACCTATCTCAACGCCGGTTGGGAGATCACAGAAACAGATGAGGATATTAATGATGGCTATCCCTATCTGGCTCCCACCGGAGCAACCTGGCGGATACCCGGCAAGATTTTCACGCTGACTGTTACGATAGAAGGTGAAGGAACCGTCTTAGTCGACGGCGACAGCTATATCTCACCGGTTAGTTTTGGTGAGGGGGACAGTTTGTCTCTACAGGCAGTGGCGGCTAACGACTGGCGATTTGCCGGATGGAGCGGCGATATCAACAGTGACTCAACTACCCAGGTAGTAGCGGCCGATACAGATCAGTCTGTCACAGCAAGCTTTATCGAACATGACACCTGCCTGCTGACTGTCAGCCTGGTGGGTGAAGGCAGCGTCCTGGTTAATAATGAGACCTATACGACACCGCTGGAAATAATTCAGGGAGAGACTGTCGAGTTGACCGCCTTACCGGAGGAATTCTGGGAGTTTACCGGCTGGAGTGGAGCGGGCAGCGGAGATAAAAAATCCCTGACTGTTCAGATAGATACCGACAGCCATTTCATAGCCAGCTTTATTCAACATGAAACAATCAGTCTATCCATCGATATCATCGGGTCGGGAAATGTCCTGGTTAATTCAGAAACATATCTGGCCCCTCGACCACTGATCAAAGGTGATACTGTCATAATTAAAGCAGCACCGGCAGAGTTCTGGTCCTTTGCCGAATGGCAGGGCGATAGGGTGGATAGCTCTGTCCGATTGGAGTTTGTTGCCGACACCAATCTCCAGCTGACCGCCGTTTTCACCGAACATGACACCCTGACCCTGACAGTGATTATTGAAGGCGAAGGTACTGTCCTGGTTGATTCTAAAAAATATACAGAACCACTGTCTGTACGAAAAGAAGATACAATTACATTAAGCGCAATTCCCGACAGCCATTTTAGTTTTACCGGTTGGAGCCAGGACCTCAACTCAAGCTCACCAGTGGAGCAGCTCTACCTGGATACTGATCTCACGGTGACGGCCAGTTTCCAGAGAGATACTCAGCTGCTGGAAATAATCCGCGAAGGGGAGGGAGATGTCCTGGTGAATGGTGAGCTGTATACCGATACAAGAATAATCTTTTCAGGGGACAGCTTAACCCTTGAAGCTAATCCGGCTGAGTTCTGGAGCTTTGAACGGTGGGAAAACGGCTTCAGTTCAGATAGCGACAAGCTCCTGTTACATCCTGATTCTAACCTCACGATAACTGTCATCTTTCAACCGGTAAAATTTCTCGTTCGACTGGCCGTGGATGGTCCGGGACAGCTATTGCTCAACGGTGATACCTACCTCGAACCACAACGTATTCGAGGCGGCGAAACTATAACAATTAAGGCGGTTGAGACCGACCTCTGCTACCGGTTTAAACAGTGGACCGGGAATTTCACTGGAACAGCTACTTACGAGGAATTGACCGTGGTCGACGATTTCCACTCAACAGCCCAGTTTGTGCCAAATTTTCACGCTGGTGAGGGTAGTTCGGTAGATCCCTATCAGATTGAAAACTGGTATCATCTGCATAGTATCCGCTGTTTTCCGGAAGCAAAGTTTGACTTGATCAAACAGCTTGATGCAGCTGACAGCGGCTACGCTGAGCTGGCCGGGCCAGCCGCCCACTCGGCGACAGGGTGGCTTCCTGTGGGAGATAACAGTTCACCCTTCGCCGGGGTGTTCAGCGGGAACAACCATAAAATTAAAGATTTTCAGATAGATCGAACCGGTCACAGCTCTACCGGACTGTTCGGTGAAACTGCTGACAGCAGTATTATCAGCGACCTGAAACTGAGAAATTTCGAGATTAAGGGCGATACCTTTACCGGTGCCATAAGCGGTTTAAACAGGGGTGAAATCAACAACAGTTCAGCCCTTGGTGAAGTTTCTGGAGGGTCCGGTTCAGGCGGCCTGGTGGGAGTCAACTGGCGGGGTCAGCTGAACGCTCTCTATTTCCATGGTAAGGTTGAGGGAACCACAATGGTGGGGGGTGTCAGCGGGGTAAATTTTGAAGGAAAAATCAGCAACAGCTATGCCCGGGGAGAGCTTACCGGCAGCCGCAAAGTCGGGGGAATAACCGGTCGCAATCTGGGCGGCGATCTATTAAACACCTATTCCACAGCAGCTGTCCAGGGAACTGAATATACCGGTGGAATCAGTGGTAAAACTGAAGCCACCTGGACCGGACCGCCACCCACAGTTGTTGCCAGCTTCTGGGATGAAACTGCCAGCGGAATTAGCAGCAGTGAGGGTGGCGAGGGTAAACCGACCGGAGCGATGCAGGCGCTGGCAACCTACCTGGAAGCCGGATGGACAATCCGGGGGGCCGCCGAAGATCAAAATGACAGCTATCCCTTCCTCTCTGAGTCGGGTGATGAATGGTTAATAGCGGTTCCAGAACTGACCCTAACAATTGATATTGAGGGGGAAGGCAGCGTATTAATTAACGGTGAGACCTATCTTGCCCCAATAAAAATAGATGGTGGGAGCAGTGTCACACTGGAAGCAGTTCCTGGAGAAGATTTCTTTTTTGATGGCTGGTCTGGTGAACTGCTCAGCGCCGACACTAAAATCGCCCTGCTGGTTAACCGGGATAAAGAGTTTGTCGCGAGATTCCGGGATAGCTACCGACTTGACCTGTCAATCATTGGTGAGGGCAGGATAGAAGTCGATGGCCTTCCGGTAACCGGGTCGGTAGAACGCACCCCCGGCAGTCAGCTGCTGGTGGAAGCAACCCCGGACAGCTACTGGCAGTTCAGCGGCTGGGAAGCGCTTCCGGATACTAATCCACAGCGCTCTATCCAGCTAAACTCTGATACCCAGCTAACTGCTCTGTTTGAACCGATCATCTATGAATTTTCAGCAATATTTGTCGGTTCAGGAAATTTACTGGTCAATGGTGATAGCTACAGCCAGCCACAGCAGTACCAGATGGGAACCGAACTGCTGCTGGAAGCTCAACCAGCTCCGGGCTGGGGGTTTAAAGGCTGGTCAACCGGTGAAACGGTCAGCCAGCGTCAGATCACAATTTTATCCGATAAAACTGTACTTCTTGAGTTTGCCGAGCGAATTCCTCTGGAGATTAAGCTTTCCGGTCCAACCGGAGTAACAATTCCACGGACGGGAGAACGCAACTTAACCTATCAGGCTCGCACCATCGATCAGTTCGGGGAAACCCTCAATGATAGCCCCAGCTGGCGAATCAGCGGCGGCGACAGTACCGGAATTAGCATCGACTCTCAAACCGGACTGGTGACCGTTAAAGATTGGGCTGAAAGGACTACAATAGAGATAACCGTAGAATCATCCCTGGACAGCGGGGTGACCTCGCAGCAGGAGCTGTTAATCACCGGTGGTGAACCGGGCCTCTCCGATTTAATCGTCGGACCCAATCCATTCCGCCCGGGTGACGGACGACCCGCGACCGGCCAGAACCGGCTGTATTTTCAATTTAACTCCCGGGAACCAGGACCCTTTTTGATTGAAATCTACTCGCTGACCGGCGGGCTGGTCTACAGAGCAACCACTACAACAGTAAGATATGAATGGGATCTGCGTAATCTATCCGGTGACAGAGTTTCCGGCGGTTATTATCTGTACAGGGTAGTGGAGCAAACTGGTGGGGCCGAACGGACTGGTAAGCTGGCGATCGTTGGAAGTCGACGCTAAAACCGTCTTTTTCAGATTACTGGCCAGTAAAAAAAACAGTATTGAGCTGCCAAATTTTCCAGCCGAGAGGAACAATACCGCACGCAGAGAAAATTCTCCCGGCTAAAATGGATTCAGTTTATTATAAAGCTCAGTTCTGCTATGATATAGTGTGTAGAATTTTTTTCTGAAACAGTTTTAAATGATTGAAACTATCAGTTTTAAGCGACAAGCTACCGGAATTTTCAGGGTGGTGTGAAACTCAATGGGCCAACCAACGGCAGGAGGTGGTGCTGTGCGTAATCAGCTCCTGGTTTTTTTTCTAATCTTTGCAGGGCTGCTGCTGGCCTCAATCCCCCGAGCCGGGCGGGCAAACCTGCCACCAGAACTACTGGAACAGATTGAAACTGAAGGTGAATTCCGGGTTATTATCCAGCTTGAAATGCCCGATACTCTCAGACCGTTCAGCCAGCTGAGCCCGGTGGACCGACAGCAGCGCCAACAGCAGATCCAGACAGCCCAGGAGACAGTTTCCCAACAACTATCAGCCACCGGCAGCACTGTTGAGGGGCGTTCCCGGAGGGTCCCGGCCCTGGTAGCCCGGGTGAACAGGCAAGGGCTTGAACAGCTGGCCCAATCAACCGCTGTCCGCTCAATTCATCGGGAACAGATTTTAACTCCCCTGACCAGCCAGCCAATCAGCCCGATGCTGGCTGAATCAGCCCCGACAATTGAAGCCGATACAATGCACAGCCGGGGATTTACCGGTGCTGGCCGGGGGGTGGCGATTCTTGATACCGGGATTGACGACCATCCGGCCTTCGGTGGGCGCTCCCGAATAGTTGCCGAAGCCTGTTTTTCAGATGGAGATTGTCCCAACAACTCCGATACCATGGTCGGGCCCGGGGCGGCAGCGGCACTGATGGTGGGCGGAACTCCCGACAGTCACGGAACCCATGCTGCCAGCATTGCCGCCGGATCGGCAGTTCCCTCACTAAATATTCAGCAGGGTGTGGCCCCGGAAGCTGATATTATCGGAATAAATATTTTTCATGATGCTGCGGGAGAGGCTAACGCCCGGGAATGGGATCTCTATTATGCTATTGAGTGGCTAACAGAGCTGGCCGAAGATTCTCCCGTGGTCTCGGCCAATCTTAGCCTGGGTGCCGGCAGTTATGACGATCACTGTGATAATGTTGGAAGTTTTGGGATCGGAAAAGAGTATTTTGACGATCTGATAGCAGCAGGAGTTATCCCAATTGCGGCCAGCGGTAATGCCGGACAAACAGACCGGGTGGCGTTCCCGGCCTGCCTGTCAAATACCGTGGCAGTAGGGGCCACTTCTACCAGCGGTGGCAGTGAACAGATTGCCAGCTTTTCCGATCTGCACCCCGACCTGGCTGACCTGGTGGCTCCCGGCCATAATATCTGGGCGGCCAAACCGGGAAATGATGCCGGTGAGCAGAGTGGTACCTCCTTCGCCGCCCCCCACGTAGCCGGAGGAATAGGTTTATTAAGAGAAGCCCTTGCCTGGGAAAATCCCAGCGATTCAGAGCTAATAAACGCCCTTAAAGAGACCGGTGAACCGATTCAAGACCAACGTTTTCAAGGACAGGGAAGCTACAAAAGTATCCGGCTGAACGCCAGTTATGAGATGCTGGCCGCCATGGGCGACACCTATCTTTTAACGGTTGATATCGAGGGTGATGGGGAGGTCAGGGTCGACGGTGCCAGCTATACAGAACCCCTGGTGCTGTTTGAAGGGTCAACCGTGACGCTTGAAGCCATCCCCGAAAAGCTTAACTATTTTGACGGATGGACCGGAGATCTGACCGGCTCTGACAGCACTGTCCAGCTATTTATTGATGCTGACAAACAGCTGACCGCCAGATTTGAAGCTCATGATACCCAGCTGCTGACAATCAATCAGACCGGACAAGGTGAGGTGGCTGTTGATGGGGAGCTTTACACAGCTCCCCGCCCGGTGATAGCTAATGAAACAGTTGAACTGTCTGCTGTGGCGGAGGAGTTCTGGTATTTCGTTGACTGGTCGGGTGATCACAGCAGCTCTGATAGTACAACTTCCCTGCTAATCGATACAGACAAGACAGTTGAAGCCAGCTTTGCACCGCATGACACCTATAGTTTGACCCTGGACATTAACGGCAATGGTACCGTCCTGGTGGATGGGGATAGTTACACAACCACCCGAACAGTAATTGCCGGGGAGACAGTTGAGTTGACCGCTGTGGCTGACCAGTTCTGGCTTTTTGACAGCTGGGAAGGTGACCTCAGTGGCAGCACTGAGTCGGAACAGCTGCTGGTTGAGCAGGACAAACAGGTAACGGTAAATTTTCTCCAGGATCAATACAATCTAACAATAGTAATAGAGGGTGAAGGAGAGGTTTTGGTTGAGGGTGACACCTACGTGGGACCGATTCAGCTGCTGGCCGGCGAGACGGTTGTGCTGGAAGCAATACCCGCCAATTACTATGAGTTTTACGGTTGGGAAGGGGGAACCAGCGGGAGCAGCCAGATAACCGGTCTGTTTATGGATGACGACAAACTGGTAACTGCTGTCTTTGTTCCTGAACAGTTTGCCGGCGGTGAGGGAACAGCTCTTGAACCCTATGAGATTTCTAACTGGTATCATCTTGATTCTGTGCGCCACCATATGCAGGCCTATTTCCGGGTGATCGATCATCTGGATTCAAACTCTTTTGGATATACAGAGCTGGCCGGACCAGATGCCAACGGAAACACCGGGTGGCAACCCCTGGGCAGCTCGTCTAATGCCTTCGGTGGCAGCTTTGACGGACAAAATTATCAACTGTCCGGACTTTTCATCAACCGTCCGGCTGAGGAAGATATTGGACTATTTGGTGCCTCCGTAGGAACAATCGAAAATCTCCACCTGAAGGATCTGACAATCAGCGGCGGCTCGAACAGCGGAGGAGTAGCCGGGATAAACCAGGGTTCAATTCTCTGGTCCTCCAGTTCCGGAACTGTCAGTGGAACCAATGCAGTGGGTGGACTGGTCGGATCTAACAGCCTCAGCGACACCCTGGCAAATTCCTACTCCCGGGCAGCGGTAGAGGGAGAGGAAAATGTTGGTGGCCTGGTGGGAAACAACTTCTTGGGAAATATCTCTAAATCATATTCGGCCGGACCGGTTACCGGTATCGATAATACCGGTGGCCTGGCCGGAAATAACCTATGGGGCAACATCCAGGACAGTTTCTGGGATACGGAGACGAGCAATCAATCCAGCAGCGCCGGAGGGGAGGGACTGACAACCGAAGGGATGCAGAATATCGATAACTATCTTGCCGCCGGCTGGGATATCGCTGAAACGTCAACAATTACAAACGACGGTTATCCCTTCCACCCGAGCGGAAGTGCCAGCTGGAAAATATCGGAGAACTCGATTGATCTGACGGTTAATATAATCGGCAGTGGAAATGTCTATATAGACGGAGAAACCTATACCACCCCGACCGAACTACCGATTGAAGAAACTGTTGATTTTGAAGCTGTCCCGGCGCCGGGCTGGCGGTTTGATGGTTGGAGTGATGACCTGAGTGGTACAGAACCGGTGACCAGCCTGTTTACCGGAGTTGACGACAAGTCGATAACTGCCAGCTTCACACAGCTGGATACCAGCTTTCTAACAATTGATTTACAGGGAGAAGGAACTGTTCTGGTTGATGGAGACAGCTACACAGCAGCCGTGCTGCTGGCCCGGGGAACTACTGTTACAGTGGAAGCAGTTCCTCAACATCTCTGGTATTTTACCGGCTGGACGGGAGACTATACTGTGGCTGACACCAGCTTTCAGCTGCTGGTCGATGATCCGGTTGATCTAACCGCCAATTTTGCTGCCCATGACACTCATCTACTAACCGTACAGATCAATGGCGGGGGGACTGTCGCTGTGAATGGTGCCGATTATCAGCAGCCGCTGGCAGTACAGGCGGGAGAAACAGCCACCCTTACAGCCTGGCCGGAATACTACTGGTTTTTTGAAGTATGGACCGGAGCCGCCAGTGGAACCGACACAGAGATTGAACTGCTGATTGATAGCGATATGCTGGTCGCAGCTAATTTTGGCCAGTTTGACACCTATCTGCTGGAAATAGATATTACCGGTAATGGGACAGTGCTGGTCAACCAGCAGCCCTACAGCTCCGCCCAACCGGTCATTGCTGGTGACAGTTTCAGTCTCGAGGCGGTTCCCGACAGTTACTGGTCGTTTGACGGTTGGGGGGGAGCCAGCACTCAAACCGATAGCTCAATCGAACTGGTGGCCGATGACGACATCTTTTTGAGCGCCAGTTTCACCCGGGACACAGAGATTTTTTCGGCCAGCATTAGCGGAGAAGGTGAGCTCCTGGTGAATGGAACCAGCTACACCACGCCGCTTATTATTGAGGCCGGAGAGACAGTTTTATTAGAAGCGGTTGCGGAAAAACATTGGTATTTCAGTGGATGGGGCGGAGATTTAACCGGGTCTGACAGCAGTGAGATTTTGCTGATTGATGAGCACAAACAGGTGGAGTTGAATTTCCAACGAATTCCCCGGCTGATAGTTATTAATACGGTGGGACCCGGTGTTGTCCTGGTAGACGGCGACAGCTATAGCGGCCCGTTTATAGCTGAATCCGGAGATACCCTGGAGTTGAAAGCGCAGCCAGAAAGTTTTTGTTACCGGCTGGATAGCTGGACGGGTGGACTGACCGGTGAGACAGCAGTCAAGGAGCATTACCTGGAGGCCGATCTATTCGCCACCGCCAGTTTTATACCAAATTTTGCCGGTGGTACCGGAACAGCGGCTGATCCCTTTGAGATAGCTACCTGGACGGAGCTCAACAGCCTCCGCTGTTTCCCGGATTCAAGTTTTTTGCTGATCGAAAATCTCGATCCCCAGACAGCTGGTTACCAGGAATTTGCTGACGAAGCCGCTCATGGTGGAAAAGGATGGGAACCACTGGGTACCGTCTCCCAACCGTTCAACGGAGGGTTTGACGGCGAGGATCGACTTATCGAGGGGCTTCAAATTAACCGCCCAGACAGTGACCATATCGGACTGTTTGGCCAGGCTGGGGACAGCAGCCAGATCAAACGGCTAAACCTGATAAATACAACCGTTCAGGGAAGAGATTATGTGGCTGCTCTGGCCGGCTCCAACCGGGGGGCAATCTACCGACTGGCAGTTGACAGCGGCAACATCAGAGGACAGAACAAAGTTGGTGGACTGATCGGAGAACAGCAGGGAGAAACAATCAGCATCAGCTATTCCGACCTGCCGGTGGAAGGAACCAATAATTCCGGGGGGCTGGTTGGAAGCAATTATCAAGGTACAATTATTAACAGCTATGCCATGGGTGCAGTCACCGGGCAGGCCCAGACCGGTGGATTAATTGGAGAAAATATCAGCGGGCTGGTAATCAACAGTTACGCCGTCGGATCTATCCCGACAAACCTTAATTCGGGCGGGCTAATTGGTGAGTCTAAAAGTTCAGCTGCCGGACCACCTCAGATAATTTCCAGTTTCTGGGATCTAGAACGCTCAGGGATCACGATCAGCTCCGGAGGCCAGGGCCTTTATACAGGCCAGCTAAAAAATATCTATACTCTGCAAAATGCCGGCTGGGCGATTGAGCCGACCGGCCAGGATCAAAACCGGGGTTATCCCTATCTCTCCGGCGATAGCCCACCCTGGATTGTCCCGGTCGACCATGTTGAGCTACAGCTGGAGACTATTGGCGAGGGCCAGATTAAGTTCGGCGGGGAACCGGCCGGCGAAACAATCTCCCTGGTGCGAGGTGAAACTATTCCGCTGCAGGCTGTAGCCGATGATTACTGGCATTTTGTCGAATGGTCGAATGGGATCAACGGTGAGAGCGCCACAAAGAGTTTCTACCCGGAACAGAACAGTACGATCAGCGCCCGGTTTGAACGTGATACCCACCTGGTTGAATTAAACCGGATTGGTCCCGGAACTGTGCTCCTCAACGGGGATACGGTTAATTCACCCCGGGTCTTTTATGGGGGGGAGAGTGTCACAATCACAGCCCTCCCTGAAAAATTTTATCAACTGCAAGAATGGCAGGGCGACCTGCAGGGGGACACAGCAGAACAACAGCTATTAATCGACTCCGATAAGAGTATAACTGCCCTGTTCAGCCGGGATTCTTACAGTCTGACAATCGATCTGGTTGGCCAGGGGGGAGTAACCGTTAATGGTGAACCATATCAGGGTCCAGTGGAAGTAACCGCCGGAGAAACCGTCCAGCTTGAGGCCCATCCTGATACCCACTGGCAGTTTTCCGAATGGGATAATTCAATCAACAGTTCAGCGCTATCTTTCGATCTGTTTGCAGATACTGATAAATTTATCACTGCCCGCTTCGAACGTGATACGATTCTGCTTTCAATCGATCAACAGGGGGAGGGAACTGTCCTGGTGGCGGGAGAAACATACCAGCAGCCGGGAATCTCTCTTTACAGCGGAGAAACTGTTGAGCTGGTAGCAATCAGCGACGATTTCTGGTCGTTTGATCGCTGGGATAATTTGACCCATAGCTCCGGTGAAACAGCCCTGCTATATGCTGAACAGGATCGTGAAATTAAGCTATTTTTTACACAGGATACACGGGTTTTACAGCTGCATATCGAGGGAAATGGGACAGTTCTGGTTGACTCAGAAAACTATACAACCACCCTGGACGTACCGGCCGGCGATACGATTGATCTCACAGCTGTTGCTGAAGCTAATTGGCGCTTCTTCAGCTGGCAGGGTGACCTGACAGGAAACCGGCCCCAACAGGGACTGTTTGTTGATGACGATAAAATCGTCACCGCCAGCTTTAAATTTGCTCCGCTAAATCTAACGATAACCACTCGCGGCGAGGGGGCAGTCCTGGTAGAGGGTGAGACCTACATCTCAACCGTTTCACTGATCCCGGGGGAAACAGTTACTCTAACAGTTAATCCAGAGTTTGGCTGGCATTTTAAAAAGTGGACCGGTGAGCTTGACAGTTTTGACAGTCAACTGCAGATCGCAGCTGATACCGATCTCAGCCTGACTGCAAACTTTCAACGCGATACCCATATTTTGACTGTGACCGCGGTAGGCGAGGGGGAGATCTTAATCAACGGAATAAAATACGAACAGCCCTTTGTCCTGCCGGCGGGCGAAACTGTCCAGCTGGAGGCTGTTCCCGATGAGTTTTCAAGATTTTCCAGCTGGAGTGGCGCCCTGAGTGGGACAGAACCGGTGCAACCCCTGGCGATTTATCGGGATAGAACTGTCGGAGCATTATTTGTAAAGAAAAGTTACACTCTGGAAGCCGAACTACTGGGTGAAGGAGAACTTCTAATTGACAGTGACACCTATGTATCACCGCTATCTCTGACTGCCGGAGAGACTATACAGTTGACGGCGCTACCAGCAGAATACTGGAGATTTGACAGCTGGGATAAAGATCTCAGCGGCGAAACCCCCCAGCTCGAGCTGCTGGTCGATCGCGATTTCCAGTTAGAACTAAACTTCCTGCGAAAACTCCATGAACTGAAGTTACAGGTCGAGGGTAACGGACTGGTAACTATCAACGGTCAGCTCTATCAAGAGCCTCTGATCCTGACCGCCGGGGAAACTGTTGCACTACAGGCAACTGCCGGTCCCGGGGCCTATTTTGCAGGCTGGCGAGGGGATCTGCTTTTCGACCAGCCAGTTAAAAACCTGCTAATCGATACCGATAAGCTAATTACTGCAGTATTCTGGAATGATTACTACAGCCTGGAGATCGAAATTATTGGCGAAGGAGATATTTTTGTGGAAGGGCAGCCCTATGTTGGACCGATCGATCTGGCCTCCGGTGACACGATAGTTCTGGAAGCATCTCCGGAGCAGTTTTATCTATTCTCCGCCTGGCGGGGTGACATTGATTCCCGCGATCTAACAACGGAGGTTTTTATTGATTCAGACAAAAAAATCACCGCTGACTTTAACCGCGACAGCTATCTGCTAACAGTCGATATCACCGGATCGGGAAAGATCCAGGTTGACGACAGTTACTATACTACTCCTCGCCCTATCTTCGCGGGTGAAACCCTCACACTAACTGCCCACCCGGAAGATTTCTGGAAATTTGAGGGCTGGGAGGGAGCTTTAACAAGTTCCGATACGACCATTCAGATCTTTGTCGAATCTGATCTGGAACTAACAGGAGTTTTTCAGCGGCGCAGTTACCTGCTGGAAATTACGGTTGACGGCCGGGGGGATATCATTGTTGACGGGGTCAAATATGATAATCCGCTAGCTGTCACAGCTGGTGAAACTGTTATTCTGTCAGCAATCGACCAGCGATACTGGCCGTTTATACAATGGACCGGTGATCTCAGCGGGACTGATACCACAACAGTGCTATTCATTGATGGGGACAAACAGATCCAGGCCAATTTTGACCGGGGCGGGCCAGGACTTTCACAGCTCAGAGTCGGGCCCAACCCCTTCCGCCCCGACGACGGACGCAGTGCAACCGGCGAGGCCGGGGTCCGCTTTGAATTTAACTCATTTGAAGATGGTCCCTATGAGATAGAGATCTATACAATCACCGGACGCCGGGTCTATCGGACAACCACCCATACTGACCCATTTGTCTGGGACGGTAGAACCCCCGGAGGCCGGGCGGTTTCCAGCGGATATTATCTGTACAATGTCAGGGAAAAATCGTCCGGACAGAATCGCACAGGTCGGCTGGCAATCATCTGGGAGAGAGATCCTTACGACGATTGATCAGCGGAGCTTAACGCTTAACCAGTAAAACTCTATTACCAGCCTCAAAAAGCTGTCGATCGGTTACAGCACAATCGCCAGCAGGAGAGTTAATAAAATGAAACAGTATTTTTCAACAGGATTGCTGTCAACTGTTACCTGGCTAACTTTTATAATACTGGCATGTACAGCAGGCTCAGGCCTACCGGCAAACGCTCACCCGGCCGGACCGGGAGTTGCAGAACTAAAAGCCACCGCCCGCCAGCAGGGGACAATCCGACTGATGGTCGAGCTGAATCTAACAACCAGAGCCGAAGCAGGACTTAGCCCGCAAGGGGTGGCTGCTCAACGGGAGCGGATCGCCAGGACAGCCGACCAACTTGGCCGCCAACTGGTAAATCAACCGGGAGGAATCAAACGACAACTGCGAAGCATTCCACTGCTGGTGGTAGAAACAACTCCTGAAGGAATAGCCCAACTGGCTGACAACCCTCTGGTAAAAAATCTGCGGCAGGAACAGCTGTTCAGACGGTTGGAACAGCCCACCATCTCCCCACAGCTAAACCTCACTGTTGACCGAATTGAAGCCTCAGAGCTACACTCTTCAGGCTTCACCGGTGAAGGTCTTAACCTGGCCGTAATTGATTCCGGGATCGATACCCATCCGGCCTTTAACGGCCGGCAGAAGATCATCGCTGAAGCCTGCTTCACTGACGAAGCCTGTCCCAACGGTGAGGATTCAATGATCGGCCCCGGAGCTGCTATTCCGGCTGATGACGCCGGAACTCCCGATCCCCATGGAACCCATGTGGCAGGCATTATGGCAGGACTGCCGGTTGCTTCACAAAACCTCGACAGTGGAATAGCTCCGGGAGCTAACCTGGTTGGAATAAATGTTTTTTATCAGAATAACAATAACGAACTAAATGCGCGAGAAGGCGATGTTCTCTCAGCACTTGACTGGCTGCTGGAAATTAATCCCGATACACCGGTGGCTGTGGTTAACCTGAGCCTGGGCATGGGAGAATACGACAGCGTCTGTGACGCACAGTTTCCAACAATCAAAAACCTCTTCAGCGATCTGCGGGATGCGGGGGTTGTTCCGATAACCGCCAGTGGCAACGATGGAAAGAGCGCCCAGACAGTTTTTCCGGCCTGTCTGTCCAACACCCTGGCAGTTGGTGCAACAAAACTCAGCGGAAACAGCGAAGCGATAGCCGATTTTTCTAACCAGCACCCGGAACTGATCGATTTTGTCGCCCCGGGCGACCAGATCTACGCTGCCGGTCCCGGCGGCAGCGGGCTGTTTAAAAGCGGCACCTCAATGGCAGCCCCCCATCTAAGCGGAGGGGTCGCTCTCCTCCGCCAGGCGGTCGCTCCGGAATCGCTGTCAATTAAAAAGCTGGTGGAAGCCCTGGCTGAAACCGGTAAACTGATAGCCGATGATCGTGAGGAACACGGCCCGGTTTACGAATATAGAAGCATCCGACTGAAGTCGGCCGCCGACTATCTGGAGACTGCTCTGCGCGACAGCTATACTCTGGAGATTCAGCTGGACGGATCGGGCGATGTGATGGTGGACGGTGAATCATACCTGGAACCGGTCCAGCGGTATGAGGGAGAGACTCTCCTGCTTGAAGCGGTCCCGGACCCCCTCTGGATTTTTGACGGATGGAGCGGAGCAATCAGCAGTGGAGACAGTACGATTGAACTAACCCTGGATTCAAACAAACAGCTCACAGCCAGCTTTAATAAACTTTCCACTGTCAAATTACAGCTGGATATCCAGGGAAAAGGAGCAGTTGAAATTGCCGGCGAAGCAGTCTCCGATACAATAAAATTAATTAAAAATCAGCCGGTCGAACTACAGGCCATAGCGGACGAACTGTGGTATTTTGAAAACTGGAGCGGAGATTTGAACAGTCCCGACCCAACCCTTAATTTGATCCCCGATACCGATCTTAATCTAACTGTTAATTTTATTCAACACGATACATACAGTATTACTGTGCATAAATTCGGGGAGGGCGAAGTTTTCATCAACGGGCAGCCCTATGTCGAAACTCGTGATGTTGTCCAGAACGACACCGTTCATCTCCAGGCTGTGCCGGACGAACTCTGGTATTTTTCCGAATGGAGTGGAGAGTTTATATCGAACGAACCGGAGATTCAGCTGCTCGCCGACTCAAATCTTTTGATCGAAGCTAGATTTTCTCCCCATGATACCCGGTTGCTGACAATCGACCAGATCGGCGACGGGACTCTCCTGGTCAACGGAGACAGCTATCTTGAACCGCGCTCCATCAGAGCAGGAGATACCGTCACTCTGGAGGCCAAAGCTGCCTCTTTCTGGAACTTTTCTAACTGGAGTGGCGCGGTGGAAAGTTCTGATACAATCATCCAGATGATCATGCATACCGACCAGCAACTAACGGCTGAATTTATTAGATTAACCTTCACCCTGACAAGCGAGATAAATGGACAGGGAGCACTGCTCGTCAACGGAGAAACCGCTCCTCAGGAAATGGTTGTGAACGCCGGGGAAACTGTTCTGCTCGAGGCCCAACCGGCCGCCGGCTGGCTATTTCGGCAGTGGGGGTTGGATATCACCGATACAGTACCGGTAAAACAGTTGTTTATCGATGAGGATCAGCTCGTCACCCTCTATTTTAAAGAAACTGGACTGGCTGATGGCCAGGGCACTTTAGAAGATCCTTTTCTGATCACTGACTGGTACCATCTTGATGCCATGCGGAATTATCCTGACGCTGTTTTTATTTTAGGCGCCGATCTCGACAAACAGAGCAACGGCTACCAGCAGATGGCCGGTCCCCTCGCCCGGGGCGGAGCAGGTTGGAAACCTGTCGGTGACTACTTACCCGCTCCCTTTAAGGGGATAGTTGATGGGCAGAACCATACTATTAAAGATCTTTATATTAACCGGCCAACGGAATCAAGCATCGGCTTATTTTCCAATATCGAAGAGTGTACAGTTAAAAATTTAGAGCTGGACGAACTGACTATTAAAGGTCATATACGGGTGGGAGGATTAACCGGCCGGATGGATAATGGTCTGATAAAAAATCTTAAAGTGTCGGGCAGGATCGAGGGTGACAGTTTTATCGGAGGGGTGGTGGGAGATAACTGGAACGGAACGCTCAACCAGGTGGCAAGCCATGTTGAGATAACCGGCGGGGAATTTATCGGGGGAATTATTGGGGATGGATTCAATGGCGAGCTGACCAACTGCTATAGCCGGGGGAGTATCAGTGGACGGCGCACCGCAGGCGGGCTGGTGGGACGGCTGTGGGACAGCACCATTGAAAACTGCTATTCAATCTCCCAGCTGAGCGGACTGACCCAGATTGGTGGCTTGATCGGCGCCACCGAATTCACTCCAACAATTACCGCCAGCTTCTGGGATACTGAACGCTCCGGACAGATGACAAGCGCCGGAGGCACCGGCCTCAGCAGCCGCGAGATGCAAAATATTAACAGCTACCAGGGGAGCGGCTGGGAGATCTCCCCGACCGGTGGGTTAACTAACGATGGCTATCCCTATCTTTCGGGTGAAACCGATCCTGTATGGTTAAAAAGCACTCTGGTTCTGGTTGAGATTAAAGGCCAGGGTTCAGTTCTGATTAACGGTGACAGCTATCTTCAGGCGCTCCCGGTTACCCCCGGTGAAACGGTAACAGTCACAGCCCGGCCAGCTGAATTCTGGAGTTTCCAAAACTGGGAAAACAGCCTGACTACCGGACTGAAAGAGATCGTTCTTACAGTCGATCAGGACCTCCCGCTAACAGCCCGATTCATCCAGGACACCTATCTGCTGAATATCACTACTGTTGGTGAAGGTTCAGTTAAACTGGATA
>PWOD01000195.1 GCA_003557545.1 bacterium
CAAACCCAGTTTTTCCACAAGCCGGCTCATTTTTCGCATCGTTCATGCTTCGCCGCTCTAAACTGTAATTCGACGTCCAGCCCCATCAGCTGATTAACCGACCTATTCACAGGTTTCCTTCAAACCATCCGTATCCTCGCTGATCTACACCAGCTCAAGAATGGCACTCAATGAATCTCCTGTTATACTTTCTTCCGCCATCGTGTAATACCTTCAATAATGATTTTTTTGGACACACTATTGAAACCACACTATGACCTTTTGTCAATTATCTGCTCGGACATAAAGACAATTTAGACCATTCCACACTACCTAATCGATCTAGCCTAAACAATAAGCTTAAAAAATTGTCATTTTCTTATTTGCCATGATATTATCTAGTTGTTCGCTTGTTTTTTATAAACTTTTAATATATTTTTTTCATTATACAAGGAGTGTAATAAATGACCAAAATAATAACACTTTTAATAAAAGCTAAAAAAATCTTTTTTAACCTAATGATGGGTGGGCTTTTTGAAAAATTTCTCAAAAAACTAAAAATCCATTATGTTCTCAAAAAAATCTACGATACAATTCAAACATTTTTTTTCAAAATTGAAGATTCTCGTCCCGAGTACATACAAAAAATTCAATTTGAACAATTTGAAGCGCATTTCAAAGTATCATCCGGTCAAGAACGGCAAAATTTTTCAACCGGTTCAATAGATTCAAACAATGACAAAACGATGCAGATTCTTTTAAATGCACTTAGTCCTGATGATGTTTTCTGGGATATCGGAGCTAATGTTGGTTTATATTCCTGTTTTGCCGGACAAATAGTTAAGGATGGGAACTTGGTCTGTATTGAACCAATTCCAGTCAATCTTAAACGATTAAAGCAAAATCTTAATTTAAATAATATTTCTAAACCACTCTTGTTAAATTACGCTCTTTCTAACAAAAAAGGAACTTTTGGATTCGCGAAGAGAAATAATCTCGCCGGTGGCCTTGGCAGCCTAACCCATAATAATTCTAACAATGAAATTACCGTGCCTGTGGTACCAGGCGACTCACTGGTTTCTGAACAAATAGCACCTCTTCCAACCATAATTAAAATGGATATAGCTGGTGAAGAATGGAATGTTATTGAAGGTATGACAAAAACTTTATTAGATAAAAATTGTAAGCTTTTACTATGTGAAATACATCCCCGCGGGGTACAAGAACGTGGTGGCAGTGTGGAAGAATTTATCAACAAAATTACTGATTTAGGCTTTGATAAAATCGAAAAATTAAAAAGAAGTAAAACAGCCAGAGCTTTACACTATTGCTTTAAAAAATCCTCTTAAATTAACTTCCTATACAGGCTGTCAAACTGGGATACTACTTTATCAAGTGAATAATTCTCGGCTATCCGGCGGCGAGCTTGTCTGCCCTCTGCTTGAAGCTGAGCAGGTTCCATCTGGATAAATTTTCGCCAGGCTGTAGCCAGTTTATCTGGTGCATCCGGCGGTATAACAGCACCCATATCACCCAGCATCCGGGCAGCGTCTCCCACGTCGGTTACCACACAGGGAGTTTCCGTCGCCATCGCTTCTGCAACTACATTGGGAAAACCCTCGCCATATGCGGAGGCGATAGTGGCAAGATCCAACCCACAGTTAATTGCCACTATATCCTCCCGTTCTCCCAATAGAAAAACCCTTTCAGCTAGTCCGGCTTTTTCAATCCAACCGGTTAATTTGGAATTTTCCCAGTTAATATCCGGCCCACACAATAAAAATTTTACCCGGCCCTCTTTTTTAGCTAAAATCTCGGCAGCTTTTATAAAATTTTTATGATCTTTTTTAGGAGCGAAGCGTGCGACGTAACCAATCAAAAAATCCGCGGCGGACAAATTAAGCTCACGGCGAATTTTTTCCCGTTTTTCAAGGTCAGAAGCTAATGTGTCCAGATCATAGGCATTAGGAATAACCGTAATCTTATCGGCGGGATAGCCCTTTTCCGCATGAACCAGCTTGCCGGCATGAGAACAGGAAACAATCTGGGCGGGAATATATCCCGATAACCAGGTACATAGTTTGATGGTTAATCGAGTATGAAATTTAAGTTGGCGCGGATCAAAATCACTCTGCCTGAGACTCCATATAACCGGTGCTTTGCTGACCAGACGGGAGGCGACTCCCCCCAGTAGATCAGCATGATACATCCAGGTTTGAACAAAGTTTGGCTGAAATTTACGGATAATTTTTAATAAACGTAAAAATTTCAAGGGATTGGGCAGATGTGGTGTGATTTCCAATTTTTCAACAGGAATCCCCTGCTTTTCCAACTCCCAAGCACGAGGATTTTCCTTGTTTAACGTAACAACTTTAAACGCATAGTGATTTTTCAAGCTTGAAAGGAGCCGGATAAACATCGATTCCGCCCCACCATATCCGAGACCGGTAATTATTTGCAAACTTCTTTTCACCATAGAACCTCCCAGTTAAATTACCTCAAGTATTAATTTAAGGGGACATAATTGGAATAATTAATCGACCTATTATTAATTACCAAACATAAAAACAGAGGTTTTTTGTGGGAAAACAGCTGTAATTATAATTTTAGACTGACTAATTATGCCGGACAATTGACAGGCGGCCGGATTTTTGTTCGCCGGTTACCCGTTCTTTTACCGAGTAAATATAGTAGCCACTGGCCACATGATCACCGGAGCTGTTGCGGGTATCCCAGAGATAACGAGGATCGGTTGTGACAGTCTCATAGACAAGTCTGCCTGCAACTGTGTAGACAGAGATTTCAAAGGGACCAAAACCCTCGGCCGCATCAAAGAAAAACCAGATTCCAGCATCCCCGGTGGAACTTTTCCCATCCCCGGGTCGGAAGGGGTTAGGCCCCATGCGAAAGTTTTGAAGGCCGGGAGAGCCACGGGCAAATTCAGCTGTAATATTTTTATCAGAATCAATATAAAGCTGATGCTCAAAATCTCTGCTAACTAGATCCCCATGCCAGCGCCGGAAATCCCAGAGGTCCGTCTTAACTGCTTCGAGAGTAACAGTTTCGCCCGCCAGCAGCTCAATAGTCTGCAGAGACTGAGAAAATATTTGAGATCCAATACGGACTCCACCGCTGCTAACGATACTCAAGGTCAGTTTATGAACAGGAAGTTTTTCAAACT
The DNA here is from genome assembly GCA_003557545.1 of bacterium. Classification (GTDB taxonomy): domain Bacteria; phylum T1Sed10-126; class T1Sed10-126; order T1Sed10-126; family T1Sed10-126; genus PWOD01. The sequence goes on from PWOD01000195.1 coordinate 3,161, forward strand.
CGGCCGTAGCAAAAATATGAGCGGTGGGAACAATCACCAGGGCTGTATCAGTCCCCTGCAGATCACCACCCCAGCTGCTAAATTTCCAGAGATCATCGGGAACCGGCTGAATTACGACAGTATCCTGCTCCACCAGGGTAAGTGGTGAAGTATAGAGTTTATTGTTAACAAACAGCTCACCGTCACCAATAATGTCAAAATTTAACAGATAACGATTTAACTCACTGAAATTAGCCGTTACAACCCGATCAGAACTGATCAAAACCGGCAGTCGGGTATCAGTTTTAGTTGACTTATTATTCCAATTTTCAAACTCCCAAAATTTGTCTGGAACAGCTTCCAGCTCAACTATATCACGGTATTCAAAGGAGACCGGTTCAGTATAACTGCGGCCATCGACCTTGACTGCTCCTTCACCATTAATCTCCACTGTAAGTGTAAACTTCTGCCGCACAAAATTAGCCTGGACTGTTAAATCGTCGATCATCTTAAATCCGGTCAGTTTGCCCTCCTGCGATATATCGCCGCTCCAATCGGCGAAGGTCCAGTTGTCGGCCGGAACAGCCTCAACCGTCACCAGATCATCTTTGACAACGGGAAGCGGACCAACATAAAGTTCACCATTAACCAGCACATCACCTTCACCGGCAACATCAACAGTCAAAATATGGGTGTCATGTTTAGCAAAAATCGCCATAATCTGTCGATCCTGATCAACCGGCAAAATAAGTTCAGGCAGAGTTGCCGTAATATCACCGGTCCAGCTTTCCAGATACCAAAAATCCTCAGGAACTGCTTGCAGCGTGACCTGCTCACCACGAATTAGAGTAACTGTTTCAGTATAGGTTTCACCATCAACCAGAACCGCTCCCCGTCCGGCAACTGCCACAGTTAAAATATTCGTATCATGCTGCAGAAAGGTTGCCTCAATAAGACGATCCATATCCATATCAACCTGGACCAGTTTGTCTGTTGAACTAATATCTTCCTCCCAGCTATCAAAATACCAGAACTCAGCGGGATCGGCCTCAAGTGTAATTGTGGTTCCGGTAATAAAGGTCCGCTGTTCCTGATAAGGCTGTCCATCAACTAAAACCTCACCATCTCCGATGATATTAACGGTAAGAACACTGGTGTCAAAATCTCCAAACTCGGCCAATACAAGCCGATCTTGATCAACAAACAGCTGCTGGGTCTTAGCCGTGCCGCTCAGATCAATCCCCCACTGTTCAAAAAACCAGAACTCAGCCGGACGGGCCTCCAACGTATAGGTTTCCCCGGCCGGCAGCGCAACCATTGTATGATAGGTGTCACCATCAATGAGAACATCCCCCTTACCCATCCGCTCAACCTGCAGTATAAAGTGCTGCTGTTCAAAAACAGCAGTAACAGAACGATCACTATTCATCAATAATGAACGACCGGTATCATGCCCGGAAAGACTACCCTGCCATTCGACAAAATCCCAGTACTGCTGAGGTACGGCTGTCAGCTGAATCACCTGGTTTTCGATGGCGACGATCGGTTCAGTATAGGTTTCACCATCAACCAGGACAGTCCCCTGGCCATGAAGATCAACAGTTAAAATATAGGTATCATGTTGGGAAAAAATCGCGGTTATATTCTTGGGAGAATCCATAACAAAATCCTGGGGTGAATTACTCCCTGAAAGATCACCTGACCATTCGGCAAAATACCAATAATAATCAGAAACAGCCGTCAGGGTGACAGTTTGATTCTCAATAATATCAACCGGCTCAGTATAGGTCTCTCCATCAACCAAAACCTCGCCCTCGCCCTGAATATTAATGGTTAATTGATAAAAATCCTGTTCCTCAAAAATTGCCGTGATATTGAGGTCGCTGTCGATAAAAACTTCCTTAAACAGATCGGAACCAGACAGGTGTCCACCCCAGCTATCGAACAGCCAGATTCCGGTTTCAACTATTTCAAGCTGGGCGGTTTCTCCTGCTGGAAGGTCGACCGGCTGCTGATATGGGGTTCCATTAACCAGCAGCTCCCCCTCACCAATCAAAGCAGCCGACAACCGATAAGTTTGCTGCTCGAAGGTCACAGTTATATCCCGATCATCCGAAATTAACAGCTCAACCTGCGGATCAGTTCCAACAAGGTCACCACTCCAGTCGATAAACTCCCAGTAATCAGCAGCTAATGCCTGCAGCTCGACCGTTTCTCCAGCCGCAATAGGCAGAGAGTCACTGTAGGGAATATTATCGACCAGAACCTCTCCCTGACCAACAATATCAATAGTAAGTATATGAATCTGCCGCTCAAAACGAGCAATAATATTTTTATTTGATTCAACCAATATCTGTTGAACAGTATCATTACCGGCCAAATCACCGGCCCATTCATCAAGATAATGGTATTGATCAGGAACTGCTTCCAGTTCAAGCTCAGTCCCACCCGGAACCTCAATGGGATCAGTATAGGGCTGTCCATCCACCTTGACCTGACCGTTCCCCATAATATCGATAAACAGCAGAAAACTCTGCTCGTCAAATTCAGCCGTAAGTTGTTTATCCTCATCAACCAGTAACTGCTGTTGGGGGTCCGTTCCAGTGAGATCACCTGACCATTCAACAAACTCCCAGTAAAGCTCGGGCTGGGCCTCGATATCCAAAACATCCCCGGCTGGAACGGTAAGTGGGTCAGAATAAGGGGTCCCATCCACCAGCACCTGACCGGAACCGAGCTGATCAACAGTCACCGTATAACTGGGCCGATCAAACTCCGCGGTGACTGTTTTGTCCTCATCAAGCAGTAGCTCAACAGTAGTATCACTGCCACTGAGCGCAGCTCCCCACTGCTCAAAATGCCAGAAATCCTCCGGTTCAGCCTCCAACAATACTGTATCATTTTCAGTTAAAACCATGGTCTGTGAATAGGGGGTTCCATCCACCAGAACGGTTCCTTCACCGATGATATCGATGGTCAATTCGACCATCAAATCTGGATCAGGTATGACCCAGATCGAGGAGTTATCCAGATGAAAAGGATAACCGTCGTTTCGCATCACACCGGTTGGTTCGATATCCCAGTTCAAACCAAGAAAGGTGTCGATATCCTTCATCTCATCAGTTGTTTTACCGGTACCACCATCACTGTTTGTTGTTTCTGAGGTTTCTACATCCCAGAAGCTGCGATTAACATTCCGCAGATCATTACCCACAAGCCCACCTCCATTGGGCACCCGGCCAACCGAATAGGAGGTTGATACTAACTCTCGATTATGACCAACCAGCCCACCAACATCATTATTGCCAGTCACCTGGCCGGTAGCATAAGAGTTTCGGATATCGTCGTTATTACGACCTACCAGCCCACCAACATCAATAGTTCCATCCACCTCCCCGGTAGCGTGAGAACGCAAAATCTCACCATTGTTCCAGCCTACCAGCCCGCCGGTCCGAGCCTGTCCACTAACCGCACCAGAGGAGGAGGCCAGCTCAATTAATCCCAGATTACGACCAACCAGCCCCCCGGTTCGCCCATCACCCTCAACCGTAACAGCAGCTGACGAGTTAGTAATGGTTCCCTCATTTATCCCGGCCATACCTCCAGAAAACCAATCGAGGGCGGTCAACTCACCGGATAGATGCAAATTATTGACCGTTCCATGAATTTCTCCAGCAAGACCACCGACAATCTCACCCCCACTAATATTAAAATTTTCAAGATTGAGATCATAGATATTACTACCAGAACCAGTTTTACCAAAAAGTCCGATCTCCTGAGTCCCGGTGAGATCAATATAGAGATCAGAAATCGTATGGCCCTGACCATCAAGTTCACCATGAAAATAGGCTGTAAAACGGGCGATAGGATCCCATCCAGAACCACCATTTGCAGTCGGACCGGCCAGATCAGAATAACCGACGCTGGACTGGTTCAGATCATTAACAAGCCGGTAACTGGCATTGAGATCATTACGGATAGCATCAAGCTCATGCCAATCAGTAATAAGGTAGGGATCACCCGGTGTACCTTCACCTGACCCGGGGAAACCATACAGGGCGACAGGAAAAACAATTAAAGAGGCTACTATCAAAAGAAATGTTTTCATACGATAAAAGTCTTGCACCAGTGGTGCACCTCCCCGGTATTAATCCGGAGGATCAATTATTTTCCATCAGGTAAATCAAGTTAAAGACAGAGTTAGCAGTTCATTAACATAAGATTGTAACAGTTGAACTACTATTTTCTCGACTCACAGAACCCTATTAATCTATCTCCAACACTATTAGTTTACCAGATAACAAGCCCAATTATTAGTAAGAATATTAAAATCAATATTGAGAAACAGCTACACCAAAAAACAATCTAATAGCTACAAGTTCGCTCCAACAGTAAAATAAAGCGGTAGTTTCCTGAATAAACAGTACCAGAGGAGTTAATTATTCCGAAAAAAAATACCAACGGAGGGGATTGCTCGGCGCTTAGCAGACCACAGCTGGAGGAACAGCTATTTATCGCCAGCGAACGATTGATAACCGTCCGGACTTTTGATCTCCGGTCGACGACTCCTGCACAAGATAAATATAATGACCACTGACCACCTTTTCTCCAGCATTATTACGTGTATCCCATTGAAAACGTCGCTGATCGGTCACAGTATCAAAAACCAACCGTCCTGAGACAGTATAAATTTCTAATTTAAAAGGCCCATAATCATCAGCCGCATCAAAATAAAACCAGATCCCATCGGTCCCGGTTTTAGCCTTTCCATCGTCCGGACGGAAAGGGTTGGGGCCAAACCTGAAATTATCCAGACCGGGAGCGCCACGCTCAAACTCAGCCGTAATATTCTTATTTCCATCGATGAATAGATGCTGATCGGGACCACGACCTTGAACAGCACCATACCAGCGGTTGAAAGGCCAGATGGTAGTTTGTTCCGCCTGGATTAAAACAGTGTCATTAGCCGGCAGAGAGATGGTTTGTTTGCCATCATTATGTAGCTTCGAATAATTGTCTGAAATAACTCGAACAGCACCACTGTTAATAATGCTTATAGATAGTTCATATGTGGGCAGTTTATCAAATCTAACCTTGATATGTTTATTAGAACCGGCAATTAATTCGGTCCGAGCAGTGG
>PWOD01000096.1 GCA_003557545.1 bacterium
TCAGGAAAATTCCATCAGCGTCCCCGTCAGTTTCAGCTAACTTTTATTGACGTTGGGTTTGGCGAGGCGATTGCTGTTCAGACACCGGCCGGAACTAATATGTTGATTAATGCCGGAGCCCGGAAATGGGACTGGCATAATCGGGATGGACTTGCTGATCGTTGGGATGATGGTCGAAGAACTGTCGCTCCCTTCTTTTTGAATCAGGGAATTAAAACCCTGGACCTGCTTGCTCTACAGTCAGTTCAACCCCAGCGCAGTGGTGGTATGGCTTATATTACTGATCAGTTTGTTGTTCGGAGGGCGGTGGGTCCTCTGCCGGCTGAGACTCTTTCCCCCCCGGGTGAGGAGTTGACTCCCGGAAGATTCATTGCTGCTCTGCAGGATGAATATTATTCACGTAATGCCCGGCAGGATTGGTTCCAGAATGATTTTTATCACAATTGGGAGCGCTGGTGGACTGAGCTGGAACGGAATAATATTCCTTATGAGAGACCCCATCGGGGGCAGCTTATCTATTCGGAAACCAACCGAACATCCGATGGTCCCGTGGAGTTTAAGGTTTATGCGTTAAATCCCCCCGAGCAGCCACAATTTACTGATAATGGGGCGGATAATCAATCTCTTGTTTTACGTCTGGAATATGGAGACGTTTCATTTTTATTGCCCGGTGATATAAGGGAAGAAGCGCAGCAGGAAATAATTAGCCTATCTCTTCAGTTTGTACAGGCAGATGTGCTGGCAGTTCCGGGAAGCGGGATCAGAGAAAGCAGCTATAATCCCAGTTTTATCGAGGCGGTCGACCCCCACTATGTGGTTCTGTCGTCATCTGATAGAATTGAACTTCGTCGAACCCGATGGGGATCGGTTGTCCGGGAGTTTTCTAATATGGTGGGACAAAACTGGCGCCGCTATGCGGCTCGTTTTCCACAGGAGAGGTTATTCTTTACGCAGCAGGATAATGCGGTAATTTTACGTTCCGATGGACAGACTGTGACTGCTGAAGCGTTTGGCAGAGGAGCGGCTGGAGTTTCTGCTGAAGGGGCTGATGTTACCCAGACCGGATGGTAAGTCACAGGTATAAGTTGGGTTCTGGTTGAGTCCGGCATAGGAGGGGTACAATGAGCCGGCAACAGTTATACCTCGTATTGTTTTTAACAGTCTTATCTTTCGCGGCTGTGCCCGGGCTTTCGCTGCGTGTTCCAGGTCCGGTTCTGTTCCCGTTTAATCGAGCCCCAGGATTAGGCGAACCAACGGATGAGATTGAATTAGAAGAGCTTATACCCCGCACTACTCTGGCCCTTCAACCAACCACGGCTGAGCAACGTGAAAAAATTTCAGATTCCTGGAAACTTAATATAAATCGAGCGACTGTCGATCAGCTTGAGTCGCTGCCCGGTATTGGCCCGGCCCGCGCCACTGCAATAATTGAATATAGAGAGTCGATCGGCGAGTTTGAATCGGTTGATAAGCTCACCGGAATAAGTGGAATTGGTCCCGCTATTTTAGAAACTTTACGGGAGTCGGTGACGGTCGGTGAGGGGCCGGAGAAAGAAACTCTACCAGTTAAACAGCCTGAGACAATTCAATTGAACGAAGCCACCGTCCGTCAGCTTCAAGAGTTGCCGGGAATCGGGCCTGTGACAGCCAGAAACATTATTGATTATCGTAACAACCGGGGTGGGTTTGCCACGGTTGCGGAGATAAAGCAGGTCCCGGGGATTGGGGAACGAACCTATCAAAATATTGTTGATAAGCTTGAGGTCACCCCAGGTCGCCGTCGTACCTCCCGGCCTTCATCTACACCCGAAAAGATTAATTTAAATCGGGCCAGCGCCGAGGAACTGGAGCAACTGCCTCGGATCGGTCCGGCCAGGGCCCGGCTAATCATTGATTATCGTAATGAACAAGGTCCTTTTACTGAATTCCAACAGCTGGAAAATATCTCTGGTATCGGTCCCGTAACAGTCAGTGAAATCGCCGCGCAGGCAGTATTGAATTGATCTACGGGGTTGGTGTTTTGTTTTATGGGTAGGAGATTTGAAGAGTTTGAGCAATCGACTGTTCAAACCTTTGAGCCGCCTCGGGAGGCCACCGTTGGCGGCTGGGTGATCATTCTTTTTTTGCTGGTAGTAGCCTCCGTTCTCTGGTTCTATGCCGCCCCGGTATATCTTTACCATTGGTTGGCCCCGGAGCGGCTGGCAACCCTTGAGCATGGAACAGTTGTTAGGGGTGATGGAACAGTTCCAGGAAGAAGAGCGGGGGAGCTGGCAGTCATTATTTTTGATCTCGGATTCGGTCAGGGGATTATTTTTCAGTCGTCCGGTAACAGGACTGTACTGGTTGATGGTGGGGAGGGACGGATGCCTGATAATCAAGAAGTAAGGGCCTACGATTGGGCTTACCGTCTGTATCTACCATTGTTCCAGCGGATCGGACTGGAGAAGATTGATAAGCTGGTTAATTTAACTGCACTAAGTCATTATGCTGGAGTTTACCCGGATCTTGTTGGTGATCCACGAATTGAGTTAGGTAAAATCTACTTATCCGGTTATCAATCACATACATATAGTTTTAGAAGGCTGCAGGTTGAGGCCGAGGAACGGGAGCTTGAAATTAATCGGTTGAAGGAGTTTCAGAGCCTTGATTTTGGTCCCGGTGTTAAGGCAAAGATAATCTATGGTGATAGGCGGCAAAGGCACCCGGGAGACGCCAGCCATGTTTTACTGGTTAAATATGGAGAGCATAGTTTATTGATCACCGGAGGATTACAGAAGGAGGGGGAGCGGGAACTGGTTTTGAAATGGGGGACAGCGTTAGAAGCTGATTTTCTTGTAGTTGGAGATCAGGGTTCTGAAAAGGCCAGTTCAAGAGAGTTTTTAGAATATGTTAATCCTACCTATGCCGTTTTGGCCAGTACCGCTGATGGGCCGCTTGAACTTCCCTCGCTGGAGGTTTTGCAGCGGCTTCGTGAAGTCGGTGTGGCAAAACTCCTTCGTACCGATATTGAGGGACATATAGGGTTGTTTTTTGATGGGGAAACGGTTAGAGTTAATAAAGATCCTTTGCCATTTCTAAGCTTTTGATTGTTGTGAAATATCATTGTTATCCGTTAGACAGATCAAATAATCATTAGTTAGCAGCTGGAGGCCGGATTTATTCTATAAATTAAATCCTGGGAATTAAATTTTACCGGCTATTAGAAGGAAGTTTTTATCTTAGATTAATTCAAAAATTGCTGTTTAATTTTATTTAATCGTGACGAACTGTTTTTTCTTTTGTATACTTAGATGTGTTAATGTTACAAACTTTTTTTGTGGCACAAATTATTTTTACTGGGAGGTAATAGTATGAAGTATCTGGCAGTAGTAACATTATCATTTCTGCTGGTTTTCGCCGTTGGTTGTGGACCGGCCGAAGAACCAGAACCAGAAATCGATCTGGTTGATCCGGTTGAGGAGCCGGTTGACCCCGTAGATCCGGTTGATCCGGAGCAACCTGAAGAACCGGTTGTGGAGGCCGAGGAGGTTCTCGCGCAGGGTATTGATATTAATACAGCAACTGAGAGTGAGTTGACAGAGTTACCTGGTGTTGGTGCCGTAACCGCCAGCCGCATTGTCAGCCACAGGGATGCTGAAGGTCCATTCTCCAGTGTTGATGATTTGCTGGACGTTGAAGGGATCGGAGCTGGAACATTAAATAGAATAAAGGGTGTTGAGAGTGAAGCAGCTCCCAGTACTGAGCTTGATGGCCCGGTTAACATCAACACCGCTTCGGCTTCGGAAATTGAGCAGTTGCCCGGTATAGGACCAGCATATGCTCGTAATGTTGTGGAACACCGCGAGGAGCATGGTGATTTTGCTGACATTTCAGAAATTACCGACGTGACTGGCATTGGTCCTGCAACATTCCGTAATATCCAGGATTTGATTACTGTCGAGTAATCAGTCTATAGTCAGGTGAAAAGTTAGTTTCACCTGGGAAGATCTTACAGGAAATCTCTTCCCGAACTATCCGGTTCGGGAAGAGATTCTCTTCTCTTGGGCTGGAGGTATATAGACCGATGGTCATATTAATACCTGCCAGATTTCTGAACTGTAAGCTGGTTCGCGAGGACCAAATTTGAATTTTAGTGACTGTTTAAATCGGTATTCCCCAACCTGTCAGAACCTCCTTGTTAAATGTTTGAGTGAGTTTAATCTTGTCTCCAGGCCTCTGGCCAGAGCGATTGTTTTAACCCCGCCCCATCTCACAGAAGAGCAGCTGGATATACTGCTTGCCTTTTTTTCGGCTGACAGAGCTATGCTGCTTAATGGGGGGCCTGGTACAGGTAAGACCACTCTGATCGCTCGATTGATCATCTTATCTCTGCTGAAAAATCTGCAGGATAATCATCAACCGATTCATGTTTTGGCGTCAAATCGCCGGACCATTCGTCTGTTGATCGAACAGATTAAAAGCTGCTCCCGAGAAGCTGCCGGTAGCTCAGACGAACAATTTATCAGCAAACTGAACCGGTTTATTCTGAAAAAAAGTTTAAACGGTGGATTGTTTACCGTTCATGGGTTCTGTTATCGTTTTTTGAGTAAAATTATTACCCCTAAAAAAATAGCCTGTTACGCTGGAAATTTGCCAACCTTCAATCATCTGCTCTTACCGGATGATGTTGAACGGCTGGCTGTCCAGATATCTCGTGAAAACTCACCTGAGCTAAGGGTTGAAAAAGTTCCTCAGTATCTGAACCGGCTGGAGTTCTTTAGAAACCGCTTATTTTCACCCCGGGAGGCATTGAGCCGGGCGACGACTGATTTGGAATATCAGACCGCTCGGTTCTATCAGCTGTACACTCAATCCAAACTAAATTCTCAATCTTTTGATTTTACTGATTTGCTCTACTATACGGTCAATTTGCTGCGACATGACAGGGATCTCAGGAAAAGATTCACCGATCAATCAGGATATTTTTTTGTTGATGATATAGAAAATTTTAATCGTCTTCAGTTAATTTTGTTATCGATTATTAGCGGGCCTGAAAAACAGCTGCTGGCGACCGGTGATTGCTATTGTTGGAGTGATTTTTTGGGTGAAGATAAGGTTAGAACAACAGAACAGTTTAAGCTGTTATATCCGCAGAGTAAAATTTACAATCTATCATTTAATTATCGTTCCCGGGGATTACTCTGTCTCAGTCTCGCCGATCTTTTGCCCGCCCGTGAGGCCCGGTTTGACTATGCTGCTAGCTGGCCCTATCGTCGGCGAACCCGGGGTCGGCTGGATTATGGATTGGGGCCGGGGGTCTTTGCTGCTGAGGATGGTCGAGAAGAACGGTATTTTTTATTAAAACAGTTTGAACGGCTGTTTAAAAATAAGGCTTTTCCGGCCGAGCAGATACTGGTAGTTTTAAGAACTAACAGCTTGATAAAAAAAGTTGCTAGAATGCTCCGGGACGAGGTTCCAGTCCAGGAAATTTATCGGCGGGATGAGAATAGTCAACATCTATTTAATATCATTCGTTCCGGGATTTTTCTTGCATTAATGCTGCCCGACGACAACCGTTCAGTACCGGATTGTCCAGCTGGTATAGAGGCTGTTTTTTGCTTTTTAATAGATGATTTAATTGATGACTATGAACAACAAAAACTTTTAACTCGAGCGGCCACAGATGGTGATCTGTGGAAAAAGCTGGTTTATTTTAGACAGCTGCCTGTTGATTTAACCGTAGAGGCTAAGTTGCAAATTGAAAATCTGATCGATTGGTTGTACGGCTTAAAAAAACTTTCTATCTACAGATCCCCCGAATTACTGATCGAACTGCTTATTGAGGGTTTGAACCTTTCCTGTGACAGAGAATTACTAAGCCAGAAACGAGGCTTAAAAAACCGCTTGAAGGAGCTGTTGTCAAAAGATGAGATCAAGACTCCCCGGGATTTTTTGAGAGCGCTTAACGGTTCTCAAATTCTTGATCGATCAGCTGCTGAATCTCCGATTAAATCGGGAAAGATTGTACTGGCTTCCCCCGGGGTGGTTAGAGGTCGAGAGTTTGAGGTTGTATTTATCCCATATTTTGAAGAGGGAATCTGGCCTTTTACAGCTCAAGGTAAAAATTCGGAGGAGCTATCATTGATGCAGGCCCGGCGCGAATTTTACCGGGCGGCCGGCAGGGCCCGGGAAGAGTTGTTGATTTCTTATGCCTTAAGACGTAAATATGAAACCGGATATCAGTGGTGTGAAAAGAGTCGTTTGTTGAGCTGTTATTCAGATGAATTTGTTGATAGGCGGAAAATCTCATTGAGTTGGGCGGCCTGGTTCGACAAAATCTGCACAAGATTCGGCCGCTGTTTCAAAATATGAAATTTACCCGCAACTGATCAACCGAAAAGGTTGTTTGACTCTTGAGTAAGTTCAGATATCGATTTGCCCCGCTATTGATCGCTGGTCTATGCCGGTAAAAACTGCCAGATAGTCCAGAACCAGAGAAGAAGGACTGCAGTTTCATTAAGAAAATCTTTGTTATCCACCAGATATTGATGAAGACTCCAGCCACCCAGTTTCGTATAAGGAGTTAAACGGGGGATAAAACGTCTTACCTGGCTGCGGTAAGCGATAAAATCATCACCAAAGAATTTCTCTAGTTTGGTTTCTTCTTTCCGAAGAGTAAAGGGATAGATGATTAAAAAATAAACTGTAATCGCAATAAAACTTGCCGGGTGCCCGTTAATAAAAGAAAATCCATACCCGATCATAAAATTACCTACATAAAGTGGATTACGGCAGAGAGAGTAGGGACCGTCGGTGGCCAGTTCATCGTCTTTTTTAATAATACCGGAGGCCCAGGCACGGATTAATAGTCCTATAATTATTAGTCCGGAACCGATCCAGAAAAAATTCCCCTGCGGGTCGGCTGTCAGGCTGAAGATAATTAAGAGCAGGTAAGCGAGGTGAACACGCAGTCGCCAGGGCTCCCGGATATATTTGGTTTTTTCCATTAAAAATTGTTTCATCATTCAACACTCCTTAAGATTGATAGATATATAGTTATCCAAATTAGTGGCTTCTCGAGGAAACCACTGGTATTTTATTGGCTTCAATCAAGCATCTATTCTACAATATATATCTATCAAATTGGAGGGAGTTGCAGATGCGAGCTTTTTTAGGGATACCATTGAACCAGGCAGCCACTCGGGAAGCTGTTAGGCTGAGCTCATCCATTGCTGAAATCACGGGGATCAAACCGGTTAATCCGGCAAATTATCATATTACGGTAAAATTTCTGGGTGATATTACTAAATCTCAAATTGAAAAAATCGATTGTGGTTTGCAGCGTAATCTTCCGGTTGTTGGACCTCTCAATCTCAGGTTGCAGGGGGTTGGAGTTTTTCCGAGTCCCCGGAGACCCAGGGTGGGTTGGGTTGGGGTTGAACCCCGGGGACCGTTATCTGACATTCATGCAGCTGTGGAGGATAGTGCGGCTTATGCCGGGGTTGAGCGTGACAAGGATGAATATCTTCCTCATCTGACTATTTTTCGCTGTAAGGACCCTGGTAAGGCGAGAAACCGGCTGGTCAAATGGCTGAATGAAAGCTCTGTGGATGAGGTATTTTTTCCGGCCGATAGGTTGGTTCTTTATCAAAGTAAATTAAGATCGGACGGTCCGATCTATACGAAACTGGAGATGTGGCCTTTATGAAGAATGATCAATATTTTATCTTATCTCTCTATAATAAACCACCGTATGAACCGTTTGTTCGAGCTTTGGCTGATCAGCATAATCTGCAGTTGTTGACTACGGGAGGCACTGCTGACTGGTGCCGCCAGCTGGGGATTGAGGTTGAGACGATTGAGAACCTTTTTCAACTGTCCCCCCGGCTTTCCGGTCAGGTGAAAACCCTCCACCCTGATATTTTTACCGCTTTGTTGGCGGCTGATGATCAGCTGCAGGGATTACCCGATATTGTTGGAGTTGCAATTGATTTAACACCCTTCATCGATAAGAAACAGCAGTTTCAGCCCAAAAAAATTGATATCGGTGGGGTGGCGTTACTTCGGGCAGCAGTAAAAAATCATCAGCGAGTTATTCCGGTGGCCACTCCGGAACAGGCTCAATATTTATTGGAAAACTGGCCGCTTGTCAGGTCCCAAAGGCGCCGTCTGGCGGCTCGTGCTTTACAGACGGTTCACTCCTATGATGGCGATCTTCAGCAGATGTTGACTGCTGGCAAACTACCAGA
>PWOD01000064.1 GCA_003557545.1 bacterium
AAGATGCGTCCTGCCGGCCGTGGTAGGCGTGAAGCCGAGTTTGTTCGTCTGCAGGATCAACTCAAGCAGGAAGGGGCGTTGGATTCGGCCCGGAAGCGGCCGCTGCCTCGGTTTCTCATGTCGGTCGGAGTTGTCACTTCGGCAGACGGGGCAGCTTTCTGGGATATTGTTCAGACTTTGAAACGTCGTTGCCCGATTATTAAAATAGTGCTGCACCATACACGGGTTAATGGGGAAGAGTCCGCTTCGGAAATAGCGGCAGCAATTAGACGACTACCGCAGCTGGTTGATATAGATTGTATGATAATTGGTCGCGGTGGTGGTTCGCCTGAGGATCTCTGGGGTTTTAACCGTGAAGAGGTGGCCCGCGCGATTCTTGATTCTCCCTGTCCCGTGATCAGTGCTGTGGGTCATGAGGTTGATCTGACGATTTCAGATCTGGTGGCTGATCATCGATCACCAACCCCTACCGCGGCGGCTGAAGAGGTTGCTCCAGAACTTGTGGAATTCAAAGAGAGGTTGGACAAACAGCTGGTCAGTCTTTATAGAAATAGTAGAAATCAGCTTGATAGAGGCTGGGATCATCTGGTTTATACGGCAGAAAAACAGGTTTTTTCTAATCCCGAAAGCTGGCTGAAAAATTTTCGGCAGCAGTTGTTGGTGAGGTTTGAAAGATTATTTAATCAGTATAAAAAATTTATTGAAGATGCCTCCCATCGGCTGGATAGAAGGACTGAAAGGTTGAACTCGCTGAATCCTCAGAAGGTTCTGGAAAGAGGATATACTCTGGTTAAACAGAAGGGTAAAATTGTTAGTTCGGTTGAAGCTGTCAAACCGGAGGAGAAGCTGATGGTTCAGTGGCATGATGGAACGATTGAGTTTGAACTGGTAGAAGAGAGGATGGTCCGGTCGGACGGGGCGAACCAATAATTTTTTTGTCAGGAGTGAACAGGTGATGGAACAGTCTGAAAAAATAGCTAAGAGCTTTGAGGAAGCTATGGAAGAGCTGCAGAAAATCTCCCAAAAATTGGAAACAGAGGCCGTATCACTGGAGACAGCAATGGAAAATTTTAAACAGGGACTGGGATTAATTAAGTTTTGTAAAAAGCGACTGGCTGAGGCTGAACTGCTGATCCAGGAGGTAGATCTGTCGGATCCGGATAATCCGGTGATCAAAACAAAAGAGGGGAGAGAAAGTTAATGCCAGAGTTACCGGAACTGCCAGATTTTTATCAGGAGCAATATGCTCGAGTCAACCGGGCGATTGATCAGTGGCTACCCCAGCCGGGTAAAGATCCTGAAAAGTTAGTTGAAGGAATGCGTTATGCAGTGCTTAACGGCGGAAAACGTCTGCGCGGAGTTTTAGTGCTTGAAGCAGGGAAAATTAGTGGTGCAAAACCGGCGGTGGTTGAGGGGATAGCGGCGGCGGTTGAGCTGATACATGCTTATTCCCTGGTGCATGATGATCTGCCGGCAATGGATGATGATGATTATCGCCGGGGTCAGCCGTCGGTACATAAAAAATATAATGAAGGGCTGGCTATACTGGTGGGTGATGCTCTGTTAACAGAAGCTTTCGGACTGTTGACCCGGCTGTTTGTTAAACAGCGGGTAAGCGGGGGTTTGGAAATTTTATCCGAGCTAACTGAGGCGATCGGTTATGCAGGTTTGATTGGCGGTCAGGTTTTAGATCTGGACGGCCCTATCTCCGGCGATGGATTGGAGGAACTCGATCAGATTCACCGCTGGAAGACCGGTGCGCTGATAACTGTCAGCTTAACTGCGGGGGCCCGCGCCGGTCAGGTTTCCGATCGGTTGTTGCAAGTTCTGACAAAGTTTGGTCAGTCGATCGGACTGGCTTTTCAAATCAAAGATGACCTGCTCGATGTTACAGCAGATTTTGCTACTCTGGGCAAGCAGATCGGAGCTGACGAGCGTGAAGACAAGCTGACATACCCACGTTTACTGGGAATAGAAAAATCACAGGTACGGGCCGAAAAATTGGTCGAGACAGCAGTTGAGTTGCTAGAGGAAACAACTGCTGGTGGAGAGCGGCTGGCTGCTCTTGCCCGGTTTATTATTGAACGGGACCGCTAGACTAAAATACGGTATAATCTTTAGTGGAAACAGTAAAAGAGTAAAAATCCTGTCATTCGGTGGAGGTAAATTAGTATGGTTGTATCGGTGGAAAATATTAAATCACCTGCAGATATTAAAGAACTCACTGTTGAGCAACTTACAGAACTGGCCAATTCCTGTCGGGAAAAG
Organism: bacterium; assembly: GCA_003557545.1. Lineage (GTDB taxonomy): Bacteria > T1Sed10-126 > T1Sed10-126 > T1Sed10-126 > T1Sed10-126 > PWOD01. Next base: position 2,269 of record PWOD01000064.1, read on the forward strand.
TTAATTGAATCAGTTTCTGAAACCGGCGGTCATTTCGGTCCTAATCTCGGGGTTGTGGAGTTGACTGTAGCCCTGCATTACGTCTTTGATTCACCGGTTGATCGGTTAATCTGGGATGTTGGTCATCAGGCGTACATTCATAAAATGCTTACAGGTCGGGCAAATAAACTTACGACGATTCGTAAATCTGGTGGGCTCAGCGGTTTTTTGAAAAAGGCCGAGTCCGAACATGATATTTTTAATGCCGGACATGCCTCCACCTCTATTTCTGCTGCTTCAGGCGTGGCAGCTGCCAAACAGAATTTTCCTGATATAGGCCAGGTTGTGGCGATCATTGGTGACGGTGCTCTGACCGGAGGTATGGCCTATGAGGGTCTGAATAATGCTGGTGGTGAGCGTCTCGATATGACAGTTGTGCTGAACGATAACGGGATGGCAATTGCGGAAAATGTGGGGGCGATAACTGAGTATTTTGACCGTTTGATTCATCTTCCTGCTTATGAGCAGATGAAAAGTGAAGTGAAAAAAATTCTTGATCGGGGACCAAAACGGCTGGGCAGGAAGGCGACCGCTCTGGCTCGAAGATTTGAAATGAGTTTGAAAAACCTGGTAATTCCGCGGTTAATGTTTGAAGAGTTTGGGTTTCGTTATTTTGGTCCGGTCGATGGGCATGATATTCCTAAACTGGTGGCTGAGTTTGAAAAAGTTAAGGAATATGAGGGGCCGAGATTTGTTCATGTGTTGACTGAAAAAGGCCATGGATACGCGCCGGCTACGGAGGATCAGTATGCTAATCATGCGGTGCGTCCGTTTGATATAGAAACCGGTAAGCCCCGGGAAACTAACCGCTTGCCCAAATGGTCCCGCCGGGTGGGCCAGACACTCTGTTCAATTGGAGATCAGGATGACAAAGTTATGGTAATTTCTGCGGCAATGAAAAAGGGCACGGGAACCGTACCTTTTGCCGAGCGGTTTCCTCAGCGGTTTTTCGACGTGGGAATTGCTGAACAGCATGCGGTTACCTTTGCCGGTGGCCTGGCCAGCGAAGGGAGTAAACCGTTTGTATGTATTTATTCATCATTTCTTCAGCGGGCTTATGATCAGATTTTTCATGATGTGTGTTTGATGAATTTACCGGTTAAATTTTTGCTGGATCGAGCCGGGATTGTTGGTGGTGACGGGGAAACACATCAGGGTATTTTCGATCTTTCCTATCTCAGGGCTTTACCCAACATGGTTATTGGAGCTCCAGCCACGGACCGGCTGTTACAAAGTTATATTAAAACCGCCGCCGGTTATGATCAACACCCGATAGCCATCCGATTTCCCCGGGCTACTGTTTCACAGGAGGATGCCAGCGATTTTGCTGATTTAGAGATTTTAACACCGGGGGAGGGAAAATTAGTCAGACAGGGTTCTGATCTGTCGATTTTTGCAGTGGGCCCTATTTTACAGGAGGCTCTAAAAGCGGCAGAACAGCTGGCTGAAGAGGGTATTGAGGTTGAGGTAATCGATCCACGCTGGGTCAAACCACTGGATGAAAAATTGCTGCTGCAGTCAGTTAAAAAAACTGGCAGGCTGATTACTCTTGAGGAAGGGATCAGCTCCGGTGGATTTGGGGGAGCTGTTCTGGAGTTACTGTCGCGGCATAATATTCGGGTCAACAGCCGGGTTTGTGGGGTAGACGGGGGAATTGTTCCGCATGGTGAACGGTCTGAATATTTACAAAAGTTTGGGCTTACTGCTGAGGGAATAATCGAAACTACAAGGCAGGTGCTGACGGCAGCTGAAGATTAAAAAACTGGTCAAACTGCTGGTTGAACGGCAGCTGGCGGCAACCGATAATGAGGCCCGGAAGTTGATTGAAAAGGGCCAGGTTCTGGTGGATGGGTTTCCTGTAAAAAAGGTGGAGACCCGGGTGAAACAGAGCAGTTCTTTGAAGCTGGTAAACAATCGAGATGATTGGGTGGGCCGGGCAGCCCGGAAGATCTGGCCGTTTCTTCAGCGTGGATGGTTGACCCCGGAAAACAGGGTGGCGGTTGACGTCGGTGCTTCGACCGGGGGGTTTACTCAGGCCCTGTTGAAAAAATCGGCCCGGCTGGTTTATGCAGTTGATGTTGGTTACGGACAGCTGGATTATAGTATTCAGCAGGACGATCGGGTTAGACAGCTGGATAGATATAATTTTCGTTATGCGGTGGCCGAAGATTTCCAGCCGGCCGCCGAGATTTTTACAATGGATGTTTCGTTCATTTCCACAACGATGTTGATAGCTCCTTTAAAAAAAATTATTGTTCCAAACAGTTCCGGGATGGTTTTGATCAAGCCGCAGTTTGAAGCTACCCGTCGGGAGGCAGGGGATGGAATTATTCGCTCTAAAAATAAGCGAGTGGAGATAGTTGAACGGGTTCTGCAAGGCTGGAGGAGAGAGGGGTTTGAAGTTGTTGAATGTGAGCCTTCTCCACTGGTGGGATCTTCGGGTAATCAGGAGTTTGTCGCATTATTTAAATTTTTGCTATAGGAGCAGGTTATATTGTTAGAATCGGTCACTCTCAAAAATCTTGCCCTGATTGATAATCTGCAGGCTGAGTTTGGCCCCGGACTGAATGTTATAACCGGGGCGACCGGTTCCGGGAAAACTCTACTTTTAAAGGGGATAAAGCTGGTTCTGGGTGAACGGGCCAGTTATGAACTGTTGTCGGCCGAGGCCGACGCGGCTGTTGTTTCGGCTTTTTTTCAGTTTTCACCGGATGAGCTTCCTGAGGATCTAACGGATCAGGGTGGAGAGCTTCATTGTCGCCGTGTACTTAATCAGAACCACAGTAGTAAAGCTTATTTGAATGGTGAACGGGTACGGTTAGCCAGCCTCCAGAGATTGCGTAATGAAATAATCGATTTCCATGGCCAGCATGACAATCAAAATATTTTCAAACACAGTTATGCCCGGCAGGCGGTTGATCTTTTTGCCGGCAATCAAAAGCTTTTATATGACTATCAGCAGGTTTATCAGGCAAAGTGTGATTTAAGTCGGAAAATTGAGGGTTTGAAGAATCAGCGAAGCCGGGCGCGAGGGCAAGGAGAGCTGATTTCTCACCAGGTTGAGGAGTTAGAGAGATTTGCCCCTGAGGAGAATGAATGGGAGTTGATTGAGGAAAAACGGCGGGAGATGGAAAACCATGAAGAGTTACATAGAAACCTCATGAGCTGTCTGGAAACTCTGGAAGCTCCAGACTGTTCGATCAGTGAGTTGATAAACAATCTGCAATATCAATTAGAGCGGCTGACCCGGGGTGATCAGCAGTTTGATGATTGGGTGGGAGAACTGGAGGGGATGGGACGCCAGCTTGAAGAGTTGCGTTATCAGCTGCGTTCTGTGCAGGAAGAAACCGGCTTTTCACCGGACAGTTACGAACGTTTAATGGATCGCCGGGGGCGTTGGATGCAGCTGGCCCGAAAATATAATCTACCGGTGGAGATGCTGGCAGAACATTATCTTAAATTGCGGAATCAGTTGGATTTTTTGAAAACATTAGACAATCAGATAGAGAAGCTTAATGAGCAGATGAGCGGGGTTGAACAAAGCCTGGTGCAAGCGGCGGAGGAGCTCAGTGAATCTCGCCGGCAAGCTGCCAAAAAACTTCAGGCAGAGGTGGTTGAAAGGCTTTGTTCACTCAACCTGGAAAAAGCAAAATTTGAGGTAGAAATTCTGCCGGACGATTATCATTCCGACGGACAGGATGAGGTGCGATGGTTATTCTCTTCACATCACTCGGAGCCGCTTGATATATTGCAGAAACGGGTATCAGGGGGGGAAATATCGAGGGTTTTACTGGCGGTTAAGTCAGCCCTTGCGGCGGCGGATAAAACCCCCATACTGGTATTTGATGAGATTGATGTGGGAATTTCCGGGGAAGAGGCCAGAACTGTTGGTGAAGTGCTGGCCGAGCTGGCTCGTTTTCATCAGGTTATTTGTATAACTCATCTGCCACTGGTCAGTATTTTTGCTGATAATCATCTGCTGGTTGAGCGAAAAGATGATGCACAGTCTGTTAACATAACTGCGAAAAAACTGCAGGGTGATGATAAAATTAATGAACTGGCCCGGTTATTGTCGGGTGATGTTAGTTCTGCAGTCTCACGTGAGCAGGCGCTCAAACTTTTACAAGAGGCCGGTAAAGATGGTTGAGAATGGCGACATAATCTTGATGCTTGATGGTGGCAGTCTTTGCCCTGGCAATAAGTGCGCATGAAGCGGCTCATGCTTATGCGGCAAAAAAATGTGGTGATCTGACGGCTGATCGTATGGGAAGAATATCATTGAATCCGCTGGTTCATGTTGATCTGTTTGGCACAATTTTATTGCCGGCATTTTTGATCTTATCCGGTTCACCGTTATTGTTTGGCTGGGCGAAACCGGTCCCGGTTAATACTGCCAACCTCAATAATCCCCGGCGGGATTCGGCGATTGTTTCAGCTGCCGGACCAATGACTAATTTGCTGTTAGTCCTGGTCGGAGTTACTGTGACGGTTATTTTTTTCCCCTTGCTCAGAGGGGTCGAGGGAGCTTTGAGATTGCTCTATTTTAATACAGTAATTAATGTGGTGTTGATGGTGTTTAACCTGATTCCTGTTCCGCCTCTCGACGGGGGAAAGATTTTTCATTATTTTGCCTCTGCCGAGCAGGAAAAATTTTTACGGGAACATAGTTATCTGCTTATGATAGGTTTTTTGCTTCTTCTGTTTACCGGTATACTGGGTCAAGTTTTTGGATTTTTTATCAATTTTGTTCTATCTGTTCAGCAGTTATTACTCGTTTTTGTCTGGGGTGTTTAGAATATGTTGAAACTGGCTCCACAAGGTTATCTTGCCGGTGAGGGAATTTTTCAAACAATTGGTGAACGGCTGGAAAAGCTTGGAGAAAGGGTATTTGTCATTACTGACAAGTTTGCCCATAAGAAGTATGAAGATATTATTCGCAGCTCAATAAAGGAGTCGATGCTGGGGGTTAGTTTTGAAGTCTGCCTGGGCCGCTGCTGCCTGCCGGAGATCGAACGGCTGTCTGAACAGGCCTCTGATGAGAAAGCTGATATTGTTGTTGGGTTAGGAGGTAGCTCAACGGTTGATGTGAGCAAATTTGTTGGCCAGATGATTTCAGTTCCGGTAGTAACAGCACCCACGGTTGCCTCCTCTTCAGCTGCATTTACAGGTCATGTGGAACTTTATAGCGAGGATGGGGATTATATTAAGCGGGAGTTTCTTGAAAGTTGTCCGAGGTTGTTGATACTGGATTATAAGGCGGCCGGATTAGCCTCCCAACGTCATCTTATAGCCGGTATAGCTGACGCGTACAGCACTGCTGTCGATCATCCCCGTGACCCATCTAATCTACCTGAAATAATGGTTGGTAAACTGGCGGAAAGTTTGAAGAATATTCTGGAAAGTAACGCTGCTGGGGCGATTAAGTCTGCCGAGGATGGAGTGGTAACAGAACAACTTAAACTGGTTGTAGAGGCTATTATTTTGCAGAATGGTCTGTTGCAAACTCTGGTCACTGATCCTTCACCGGGGATGCTGTCACGTATACTGGCTCGCCAGCTCCTGCCATTTGCTGAAGCGGAGCCTCTACTGGGTGAAATGGTCGCTTTCTGTTCGCTTGTTCAGGCAGGTTACAGGGGGGTAAAATTTGTTGAGGATATTTACAGTTTTTATCAAACTGTGGATTTAACATCGGGACTGGATGAGCTGGGCATATCAGCCAATCAGCGGGATGAGCTATTAAAAGAGGCGGCAGAAGCGGTAGATAGCCACTTGCCCGGCGTTGAGCTGGACGTCGATGAGCTGGTCGATAGGGTCGAGCAGACCGATCGATTTATCAAAAATAAGGCGATATCCTGATCTTAGAAAATAGCCGGTTATTTTTTCAGGAATAGCAGAGGATAGCCTGGTTAGTAAACTGATTGGTATGAGCTGTATATTTCCCCGTCCCGTCAAATCATCTTTTATCTAGTCGTATAATAAGATTTTAAAATTATCGCATAATCGTATCATCAGAGTCGGAAGGAGGAAGCCAGCCCAGGTTGTCGTTGGTGCTGATAAGTTGCCAGTCGTTGGTGGTTTCCAGAGGGAATATTTCAGTTCCTGGTTCAAGGGTTGTGAGGGATCGGAATTGTCGCCGTGGACTTGGCCAGATGGCTATTTCTTCAGTCAGTTTAACCGGGTCAGCGGTAGTTTTATCCGGTTTTATAATTTTGATCAATGAAGCATGTATCCAGACCGCTCGTCCGTCAGATAACTCGAGATAGGTCCAGTTATTATGCTGGCTGAGCAGTCGGAAAATCTGATATTTATAAGCCCGTCCGACAATTTCAAACTGCGTGCCCGGCCCCTGGCGTAAATTGGATCTGTCGGTGATTATCTCCGCCCGGGTTTTAGTACGGGGAGGTGGGGAGATTTTCTGTTGGGTTGATTCAGCCAGAGGAGGTAGTCTATCGAGAAATTTTTCGGCTACCGGTTGTGGCGTTCGAATGTTTCTAACCAGGGAACTGTGGAGCCAGCCTAACCGACCGGTTTTGTCACGAACTCTGTACCAGCCCTCAAAAAAGTCGAGTTCTGTCAGTAGCTGTCCACCGGTCAAACGGTCGACAATGGGAAAATTTGTCCCGGGACCTTTCCGCAGGTTTACCTGACTGTATTCACGCCGGATTCCCAGCATTGAAGTTCGGGGTCCCTGGTAATTGAGAAAGCCTTCCCAATCCTCAAAACCCAGCATTTCAGCTGGTACTGGTTGTTGTTCAACCAGACTGTCCTCTCTGGAGGGCTCTGTCCCGGGAGAAGTCGGTTGTTCGACTGTGCTGGATTCAGAGGGTGGTTTTTCATCATGATCGCTGGTAGCCCAGTGATATCCACTGAAAAAAGCAACGATAAACAGTAGTAAACCGGTTGCAAAGATTGTTAGTAGTGGCCATCGAGTTAACATTAAATTCACCTGGTAATCATTTTTCAATATTGATCGATCATCCGTAACCGTTGAATGGAGGATTTTAACGTCAGGGATGTTAATATATACTAGTACCGATTTTTTGTAAATGTAACAGTTGAAAAATCTAGACAGGGCGGTTGGAAAAATTGCAATTAGATAATGGTTTTAGATTTTGATGGCTGGTCAGCGGTGGCTGGAACGGTTATTTGATTTAAATCAGCTGTTGGGGACTGAGGAAGCTGGTGGGTCATCAGCACGAATTTTACTATTAGAGCTGTCTGATATATTAAAGGCTGACCAGGGAATTCTCTACCAGTTCCAACCGTATTCAGGAAAAAATTATATTGAGCGGAATGTTAACTCGAAGTTCGATTGGGAGCTTAGCCAGCAGTTGGAACCGGGGACGGGTAACGCTGCTGAGTATGTGGCAAAATATGGGGTTAGTTTGCAGCTGCAGGATGAAGATGGTATCGATCCAACGGTGATTTTACCGCTCAAACAAGGGACGGAGAAAAGCTGTTATTATCGGCCCCGGGGGGTAATTTTATTGCCAATTATGGATAGTTCCCGAAATACTACCGGGGTTATAATTTTAATGAAAACCGGGAACTCTTCGCGAGGAAATCCTGGTTTTAAGAAGCTGTCATCGGTTGAACTTAAATGGTTGGAAAAAGTTATGGTTCAGGTAGTTCGATGTCAGACCCGGACAGGCTGGCAAAAGCAGCTTTTTTTGACCCTTGAAGGTATGGTTAAAACTTTGATTAGAGCGATTGAGAGGAGAAATCAGTCATTCGCCGGTCATAGTGAAAAGATGGCTTTATATGCCTTGAAAATAGCCGGTGCTGTCAGCCGTGCATCTCGGGGAAAATGGGAGCAGTATAATTTTTCCCCGATCCGCCGGTTAGGAATTTATTTTGCCGCCTTAGCTCATGATGTTGGTAAACTGGCGATACCTGACAGAATTTTGCAAAAAAATCGTAAGTTGTCAAAACAGAAGATGCAGGCTCTGCGCTATCTACTGGCCTATCTGGAAGAGACTGAAATCATCGATGATATGGAAGAGATTTACAGGGTGATCGAGGAAACTAACAAACTGGGTCAAATAAAGAATAATTTAAAACGTCGTCTTGAGGAGATAGCAGAGATCGAGTATGCCCTGCCCGATCAGGAGGTCAAGCGACTATTATCGGAAGATGATTTAGAACAGCTGATAGTTGCAGAGGGCAATTTGAATTCTGCCGAGCGGGAGATTGTAGCCAATCATCCTTGTGAAACCTACAGGATTTTAAAAGAGTTACCCTGGCCTCAGGAACTTAAAGATATTCCGTGGATAGCAGCCCTTCACCATGAACGATTGGATGGAACTGGATACCCCTGGGGATTAAAGGGGGATGAGATACCGCTGGAGGCCAGAATACTTGCTGTGGCAGATATATATGAGGCGTTAACCGCCTCAGATCGCCCATATCGTGATCAGATCAGCCATGAAAAGGCAGTGGAGATAGTTGAAAAAGAAGCCGCCAACGGAAAAATTGATGGGGATATAGTGAGGCTATTTATTGATTCAGGCTTATGGAAAGAGGAATCAAACGAGGATTTTTTATTGGAGGTAATGACGGCTGCTATCGATGGACTGTAATATTAAATTGGGAGTTTGAAAGATGCGACTGCTTGATAGAGAGTTTACTAGAATTTTTATTTGGCCCTGTTTATTTAGCCTCGTGATCTGTGTATTTCTGTTTTTAATTGCTGATTTTTTTGGTTTGCTGGATGAGTTGATTGGTTACCAGCCGGCGGTTCAAACAGTTATTCTGTATCTTTATTATAGATTTATCTACGCCGTTTTTTTTATGCTGCCGTTAGTTGTTATGCTGGGCTCTTTTTGGGGGTTAAACAGCTGGCGCCAGTCTAATCAGTGGACAGCTGTATTAAACAGTGGCAGTTCACCTGCTTCTCTGCTTAGAGTCCCGCTGGTAACGATTTGTTTATTAACTGTTGCTGCCATTATTTTTAATATATTGTTCATTCCATCGATAATCGACCGCTATAAGGTCCTGGAAGATTATCAGATACCGGGAGAAACACCGCCGGTTGAGAGCTTTCAGAACCTTCGTTTTCGGATGTTGGACGGTAGTACTGTAAAGATAGGCAAACTGTTGCCAGAGGCCGGTATTGCTGAGGATATCGTTGTGATGAGACATGAGGAGGACCTGCTGGCTGAACGGATTGATGCCGAGGAGGCACAGTTTAATCCGGATAAAGGTTGGCAGGTAAAATATCCTGAAGTAAGAGATTTTGAGTCCGGTCGGCTGGCGGAAATAACCCGACCAACGGAGATTTTTCTGGCTCTGGAACCACCGGGTGTTCTAAAGAAGATTATGCAGGCCAACCCACGTCTTGGTGGCCGTCGTCCGGAAGAGTTTACAGTCGAAGAGTTAAGGACAGCCATCAGATTTCGCCAGCGACGGGGGATGAATACTACAGCAGAACAGTTGTTTTACCATTGGAAGGTAAGTTATCCGTTGAGTATTATAGTGCTTGCTATAATCGCCATATATCTGGCGACCGGAACCCGAATGAGTCGCCCGGCCGGCATAGGTCTGCTGCTGCTTCTGGCACTGCTTTACTGGGCAATTTTTCATATGGTCCTGGCCTATGCCAAAACCGATTACTTCAGTTTGTTCAGTCCCTACCTGCCAGAGTATAGTCCGGTTTATTTTACCCCGGGATTATTTTTGTTTCTTGGTGTATATTACTGGTCGAACAGATTTCAAGCTTTGAGAAGTCGCTGCCCTTCGAGCTAAATAGCCTGTTATATAAGATGGGTGACCAGCAGTTTGCCAAGTTTTTGAGCAGCTGTTGGTTGTAATTTGCAGGCTGCCTTGAAATCCGCTGTTTCTCCTGTATCGGCGATAATTTTAATACAGCTGAAATTGGCCGGTGAGCCGCCGGCAGCGGTTACTGCTTGGAATAGTTTCATTGCCTCCATATCTACAGCAACTGCACCGGTTTTAGTAAACTGGTTTAATCTCTCGGTGTGGCTTAAAATAGGCGAATTGCTGGTGAGCAACCCACCTCGAACGGCCCGGTCGTCGAGTTGCTGAAACAGGCTCCAGCAGCGGTGATCAGTGAGACTGGCAGTTAGCGTTTGTTGTTGTCCTCTCTCGTTTAACAGCTGGTCGGCAAATAGAAGCTGATCTTGTTGAAGTTCAGGACTGAGGGCACCAGCGGTGCCAGATAAAACGATTAAATTAGCGTCAAGCAACCGGCTGATCTGCTGCACAGTATGGTCGATCTGTTCTGAGGAGGAACCACAAATGATCGCCTGATGAGCGGTTTTGTTAGGGGTTTCGAGCTGATAGAGCAGCCCTTCGGGAGTGACCTTGACCCGCTGTTCCTGACAGCTTTTAAGAAATGGTTTTGCTTCGTATTTATGAGCAAATATGAACAGCATTCAATCATCCTGTGCCCACCTTTGGAGGGCTGTTAATTAAAGGCTCTGGAGGAACAGTTCAATCCTTTTTAAGGCCTCTCTGAGCTGCTGGAAATCTGTCGCATAAGAGATTCTTATACGTTCTTCTCCACCGGGGCCAAAGGCGGTTCCCGGGACTGCTGCCACCTGCTGCTGAGTTAGTAGCTTTTTGCAAAAAGTTGTGGGATCCAGCCCGGTTTTCTTAATTGAGGGGAAGGCGTAGAAAGCCCCGTCAGGTAGCGGGCAGTCGAGCCCGAGCCGGTTGAGTTTTTCATGCACCAGATTCCGTCGACGCTTATATTCTTTTTTCATCGAGGCGATGGCATCAGCCCCATGGTTGGTTGCTTCAATCGCTGCAAACTGTGAGGTTGTCGGGGCGCAGAGCATTGTGTATTGATGGATTTTAGTCATGGCGCCGATAATCTTTTCAGGCCCGGTTGCATAAGCAATCCTCAGACCTGTCATCGCACAGCTCTTGGAAAATCCATTGAAAAATATTGTTCGTTCACGGAGTTCGGGCAGAGTAGGAAGGGGGATATGTTGGAGATCATATGTCAGATGGCTGTAAATTTCATCGGAGATGACAATCAGATCGTGTTTAATTATCAGCTCAGCCAGCTGTTCCAACAGGGATTTATCGTAGGTTGTACCGGTGGGATTAGATGGATAGTTTAAGACAACTATTTTAGACGCCGGACTAATAGCATCAGCCAGTTTCTCCGGATTAAGCTTGAACTGGTCCGGTTCGGTATTTAAAAGTTTCACCCGGGCACCGGCCATTTTAGCTGTCGGATAGTAGGAGACATAACATGGTGTGGGAATGATTACTTCATCTCCAGGATTAATCAGGGCCCGCATTGCCAGGTCCATCCCTTCACTGACCCCGGTGGTTATGAGGATTTCTTCCTCATAATCGTAGTTGAGCTGGTGGACCTTATCCAGATGGGTGCAGATTGCTTTCCTCAGTTCCGGCATACCTTTATTAGATGTATAGTTTGTATAGCCATCTTCGATCGATTTTATGGCAGCTTCCCGGATGTGCCATGGTGTGGCAAAATCCGGTTCGCCAACTCCCAGGGAGATAACATCATCCATGCTCATTACCAGGTCAAAAAAATCTCTTATACCGGAAGGCGCAAGTGATTCAACGGTGCGTGAGAGTTCAATCATGGAGAGATCGACAGCCGGTGATCGGAGGTTGGTGGTTCAAAGTAGAGCCCACCCTCCTTGTAGATTTTTAACATAAAGTGAGATTCGGTTTTGTGAACATTTTTCAGGGGAGCCAGCTCACGCGCAACAAACTCAGCAATTTCATTCAGCGTACTGGCTTCTACCCAGACCAGCAGATCGTAATCACCGGAGCAGAGATAGCAGGATCTCACCTCGGGATGGTCATAGATCTCCCGGGCAATCTGGTCAAAACCTGTGTCCGGTTGTGGTGAAATGTTAACCTCAATCAAACCGATTATCGATTGGGGAGCATCGTCCAGTTTAGTTCGGTCAATGACAGTTTTGTAGCCTTTGATTACACCCTCCCGCTCAAATTTTTCAAGTTTTTTGGCAACTTCGGACTCGCTCATTTCAAGTGCGCCTGCCAGTTCGTTCAATGGCATTCTCCCGTTATCTTCCAAAAGTTCCAGTAGCCGGTCCATAGTTTACTCCTCCTTGGTTATTTTGTTTTTCAAAGTGGCAATATATGGCAGGTTACGATATTTCTGGGCGTAATCAAGACCATAACCGATGAGAAATTTATCGGGAACATCAAAACCCACGTAATCAACTGTCACCTCGACCTCACGCCGGTAGGGTTTGTCCAGCAGGACACAGGTTGCAATAGATGCGGGGTTTCGTCCCTTAAGATAGTTGAGTAGATAGTTAAGGGTCAGCCCGGAATCAACAATATCTTCAACCAGAAGAATATGGCGACCCTCAACATCTTCACTCAGGTCTTTTAACACCCGGACAACACCACTGGTGAAAGCTGATTTTCCGTAACTGGCGACAGAAAGAAAATCCAGTTCCAGCGGCAGATCGATTTTCCGCATAAGGTCGGCCACAAAGGTTACGCACCCCCGTAAGACTCCAACCATCAGAAGTTCCTTTCCCTGGTATTTCTCGGTAATTTTTTTACCCAGCTCCGTGACTTTCTCTTCAAGTTCTTCCTGAGTAAATAAAACTTTTTCGAACTTATCATCAAATTCCATTTTGCCTGCTCACTCCATTTCTAAGTAGTTGTCAGCTAAATTTAATCAGCTTCAAAGATCACCGGGGCATCGGCCCACAGTCTATCAAGGTTATAATAGTCTCGTTTCTCTCGGGAAAAAAGATGTAGAACAAAATGGCCGTAATCGACCAGTATCCAGCCCCCCTCGGGGTTCCCTTCGGTTGAAAAAGGAATTATCCCGGGCTGTTTTTTTAACTCTCTAACGGTTTCCTGAAGAAGAAATTTTAGATGAGTCTCAGACTGTCCTGTGGCAATTATGAAACAGTCGGTTAACCCCACCTGTTTTCTGACATCAATAGCCACAAGATTTTCCGCTTTATTGTCCGAAATAATTTTAGCAACTTTTTTTATCAGGTCAATTTCCATCTAATAGAATCACTCTTTTCATAGTTTAAATATCTACCGAAGGTTGTTACTGGTTTTCGCTCTGGCTGTCAATAAACGCCAGAATATCTGAACCGGCTACAAGTGTAACATCTACAAGGGCCTGGCGTGAGGGTTCAATCTGTAGTTTGCCCAGTCCGAGCAGATTTTTAACTCGATAGGCTGACTGCGGATGGTCCCCCCGGTCGATGATACGGGTTGTTTGGTAGTCATGCCGATCGGCGTTACCTAATTCGACCACATCGATAAAATCATATCCCTGAAGTATTTGTTGAAGTTCCGAAGCCAGTCCACTGACCGAGGTGCCGTTAAGGATTTTGAGTTCGATCGAGGTTAACGGTTGAGCTTCAATTATTTCGGTCATTAAGGGCCTCGGGAGCATCCGTTTTATTCGATCGACCCGGATCATTTGATGCGCTGCCATCTCCCCGGGAAAAGCATGTAAAAACAGTAGATTATCGGGGGAGAGTTGCAGCATGATCTCGCCCAGAAGCTTGAGTTCTTCAGTGGTTAAATTGGTGGTTAACCGTTTTTTTAACAGCTCATATGTGCGGAGATCGTTGTGGAGATGGGGGAGTTTGTTGAGGTTGTTCAACAGGCCAATAAAAAAGTCTTTATGGCGGGCGCGCAAACCCTCCGTGCTATGCTCTTTAAAGGCAGTTGAAACAAATTCAGCTGCCATATGCCCATCCATCCATCGGGGTTGAAACTGCTCTTGAACAGTTGGATTATAACCAGTCAGATCGGGAATAGCCACACCGCCCAGCAGGTCGGTGATAAATTTAAGATCAGATTTTCTGGTGATCATCCAGAAATCTATATCCAGTTGAAGATAGTCAGTTAACTGGTCGACAAACAGCTCTGGTCCCAGTTCGTTGTAAAACCGTGTCAAACTGTTTTCTTCCGCCAGGATGTTGGCATAAAAACGGTTTTCTCCGGCAAAATAGATGGCGCTGAAATTTTTTGTAAGAGGTTCATAACCAAGCAGGTAAAGGCTGGTTAGCTCTCCATCTTCAAGGTTTAACAAAGCCCCCTGTATATTAAGGCTATGTTCGAGCCGTTCTATCAGCGGCGGAGCTGTGGGAGGAGAATCGGTCTGGTATGGAGTCAGCAGAAAAAAGAGTAGAAAAGTTCCGAGCACGGCGGCGCTCCAGCCGGCTATAGTTAAATATTTTTTCATCTTATCACCCTGTTGTAAGCTTCAACTGATCGAGGATGAATCCTGTGAAACTTTTGGAGACAGAAGCCGATTTTATAACGTAATGTCTCAAGGGTCAGTCGCTCCAGCGATTTTTTTGTGAAATTATCACGTATGCGTCGGGCGGCGGCAAACTTTCTATCAGTTGATGAAAAATCTGCAACCACCAGCCCGTCGGCCAGCAGGTTCTTTTTCGGGGCACCGGTGGAGTGTTCGGCGACCGCTCTGACAATTTGATCATCGGGGGAGTAGTGAAGTTTTTCAACCAGCAATCGGGCGGCGGCCGGGCCATGCCAGAGGGCCGGAATTTTTAGTTCAAGTTGGTCCAGTTTTCCACGATAGTCTGTGGCCAGCTGTTGTTGCGTGTCGCGTGGTAGATCCCGGGCCAGGTCGTGGAAGATTATTGTTTTAAAAAAATCTGTCTGTTGCCTGTGCAAACCATCAAAACTGCTGCAGAGTAGTTGGCCGTTTTCAAGTACAGCCAGCGTATGCTGAAGCCGTGCAGGACCGAGCCATTTTTCGGCCAGGTTAAGTTCCTGCGGGTTGATCGTTCCCTGGCGCTGTAGTTGTGTGAGTTTATCGGTTGGTTTCACAATAGATCTCCTGCTGTTCTAAATAGCGATTAACAGCGGCGGGAACCAGATATTTGACCGGCCGGCCATTCTGTAATCGTCGTCGGATTTTTCTTGATGAAATAGCGATTTCCGGGATTTTAACTGTTATGACTGAGTCGGCGAGCTCCTGAGGTAGATTGTCAGGATCTGTTCCCGGCCGGTTAATCCCCACGACGGTGCTCGTCTTAAGCAGTTCCTTCCAGTTTTTCCAACTGGTAAAACTGTTTAATTGATCGGCACCAACCAGCAGAAATAGTTGTGCCCCGGGGAAAGTTTTTTTAAACTGTCTAACAGTATTGTAGCTGTAGGAAATTTCCGGTTGAACTATTTCCAGGTTTGACACTTTAAATTGGGGATTATCTTCCACCGCCCGCCGGGTCATTTCCAGTCTTAGCTCGCCGGGAGTAGCAGGATTTTCACGGTGTGGGGGCTGCCCCGCCGGAATGAAGTATACTGTATCCAGATCAAGGCTGATCTGCACCTCCTGGGCGGCGATCAGGTGGCCTATGTGGGGTGGATTGAACATCCCGCCGAACAGCCCGATTTTCAGGGGCGGTTCGGGAGATCGTTCAGCTACGGATTTGACCCTGGCCATGGATAACATACTTGGGAATTGTTAGTTCACGCAGTCCCATGGGACCCCGGGCATGGATTCGTTCAGTGCTGATTCCTATCTCAGCTCCCAAACCAAACTGGCCCCCATCGGTAAACCGGGTCGAAGCGTTAACGTAGACGGCGGCAGAATCGACCCGATCGAGAAACTGTTCCGCCTCTGAATAGTTCTCTGTGATAATTGCATCTGAATGGTTTGATCCATGTCGGTTTATATGGTTGATTGCACTGGAACTATCGGGGACAGAGGCCACACTAAGTTTGAGATCCAGATATTCGGTGTCCCAGTCTTCGTCCCGGGCCTGTTTAAACAGATCGTTTTGAGTAGCGAATTTGTTGAATAGGGTCTGGTCGAGTCGCAGTTCTACAGATTCATCAAGCAGAGCATCAAAAAGCTCTGTTACGAATTTTTCTGGTAGTTTCTCATGTAACAGCAGTGTTTCCATAGCGTTACAGACTCCGGGCCGCTGGACTTTGGCGTTTAAACAGATCTGTTTGGCCATTTTTAAATCAGCTCTGTCAGAGACATAGGTGTGACAGATACCCTGATAATGTTTGATAACCGGAATAGTAGATTTTTCTGTTACCATTCTGATTAATCCCTGTCCGCCGCGGGGAATAATTACGTCGATAAGATTATCCAGTGTAAGCATCTCATCAACCAGTGAGTGGCTTTGATTTCTGAGAATTTGTACAGTTTCCCGGGGAAGGATTCCATCCAGTGCCTGCTGTATAAGATCGACCAGCAGGCAGTTTGAATTAGTCGCCTCTGAGCCTCCTCGGAGGATTGGGCAGTTGCCGGATTTCAGACAGAGAGCTGCCGCATCAACTGTAACGTTGGGGCGTGACTCGTAGATAATTCCGATTACTCCAAGCGGGACTCTGACGCGCCCAATTTTTAGGCCGTTGGGCCGCCGGGTTTGATCGATCATTTCACCGACCGGGTCGGCCAGTTTCATTACGGTCAGCAGCCCTTCAATCATGCCGTCTATCCGGTCATCGTTCAGCAGGAGTCGGTCCAGCAGGGCTGCTGATAGCCCCTGTTGTTCACCGGCCTTCAGATCCTTCTGATTGGTCTGTTTGATACGGGAACGATTTTCATCAAGCAGTTCGGCCAGTTTTTCTAACACACGGTTTTTTTCTACAGTGGAGGCGGTTGCTAACCGGTTAAAGCTTTGACCGGCCTGCTCAGCCACTGTTAATACTGTTTGATTATTAGCAATCATCTGAAAACACCACCAGGTTATCTCGATGTATTATTTCATCATAATAATGGGTTCCAAGAATAGCAGAAATCTCACTGGATTGACATCCTTTTAACTGTTGGATCTCCTGCAGGCTGTAGTTGGTCATACCACGGGCAAATTCGCGGTTGTTATGGTCGACAATCTTAACCACATCACCCCGTTCAAACAGTCCTTCAGCTCGTTTGATTCCTGAAGGAAGAAGGCTTTTACCCTGTTTTTTCAGAGCTTCCGCCGCCCCCTGATCGACCTGAATCGTACCTTTGGGAAGTAGATGGTAACCGATCCAGCGTTTTCGACCCCTGATTAGATTTTCTTCAGTGGCCGGCGGGAAAAATGTCCCGACCTGATCACCCTGAATTATTTTGTTCAGGATATTTTTTTCATGGCCGGAGGCTATCAGCATGGGAATTCCTGAGCTGGTGGCGGTTTCAGCCGCCTTGATTTTGGTCAGCATACCACCAACTGTAGTGCCACGCGGGTCAGCCGGCCCGGCCATTTTTCTAATATCGCCTGTAATTCTGGGGACCTCAGTTAGCGGTTGTGAGTCTTCCGTCGGCGGTCCTGGATAGAGTCCCTGCACATCGCTCAAAATAATCAACAGATCGGCATCTGCAAGGGTGGTCACTAAGACTGACAGGGTGTCGTTATCACCAAATTGAATCTCCTCGGTTGCTACTGTGTCATTTTCATTAACAATTGGGATGGTTCCCATCTCCAGCAGTGTGTTGAGGGTATTGGAGGCGTTAAGGTAGGATTCCCGGTCGCCGATCCCGGTCTGGGTCAGCAGCACCTGAGCAGTTAATATCTGATATTTTTCAAACAGTTTGCTGTAAAAATTCATCAGAAGTGGTTGACCGATCGCTGCTGTGGCCTGCTTCTGTGGTAAGGTGACCGGCGGGGAGATGTTCTGGCGACAGGACAGACCAAAATATATGGCCCCTGAGCTGACCACCACGATCTCTTTATTTAGCTGTCTGAGCTGATTGATCTGGTGGACAATCCCTTCCAGCAAAACTGGATTATCACGGTTTAACAGGCTGGAACCGATTTTGACGACAATTCGTTTGCAGCTCTTCAGATCTGTTCTTTTCATCCTGTATATTCAAACTCCTTATCGTCAATCTGTACTGTATCTCCCGGCCGGCACCCGGCCTTCTCTAATTTCTTATGAAGACCGATTTCCAACAGCTGCTGTCTAACATAGCTTAAGGCGTCACGGTTATTGAGGTCAAACCGATTGACCAGCTCTTTTACCCTGTCGCCCCGGAGAATAAATCTATCATCCTGTTTGATAACCTCCAGCGGAGTTTCAGCGGGGAGTCTGACAATCCGAATTTGATCATCCTCCGGCTGAGGTTCCTGACTGTCAGAACTTCTATTATAAATTTCCCAGAGAGATTCAACCAGAGTTTTTAAATTTTCACCGGTTTGGGCAGAGATTCCGATCACTGGTCCGGGGGCCGGTGAAATATCCTCAGCAAAGATGTCGACCTCCTGGGGTTCGACAAGATCCAGCTTATTACAGACGATAATGGTCGGTTTTTTGAGTAATTCGGGGTTGTATTTTTTTAATTCATGCCGGATCGCTTTAAAATCATCGACCGGTGTGGGTGCTGATATATCAACCAGCTGGACAAGAATAGTTGTTCTGGCAATATGTCGTAAGAATTTAATCCCCAGTCCGGCCCCGGCGTGGGCGTTATTGACCAGGCCCGGGATATCGCAGATAGTCATCCGTTCGAAGCCCTTTTCAAGCACTCCCAGGTTAGGATTGATCGTAGTGAAGGGATAGCTGGCGATCTCTGGATGAGCGCCGGTAAGGCTGTCGAGGAGAGTTGATTTCCCGCTGTTGGGATAGCCAATCAGTCCGATATCGGCGACCAGCTTAAGTTCTAATCTGATTTTTTTATGTTCACCCGCCGCGCCCAGTTCATGGAAATGGGGAGCCTGCCTTCGACTTGTGGTGAAACAGCGATTCCCCCGACCACCGTCACCGCCGCGAGCGATTAAGAGCTGATCTCCCGCTTCCAGCAGTTCACCAAGTAATTTATTGGAGGAGGCCTCATAGATGATTGTGCCAGGCGGGACTTTGAGGACAAGATCATCCCCACTCTGTCCCTTTTTACGATCCGGCCCCCCCCGTGTTCCATCCTCAGCTTTAAGGAGTTTACGGTGATTAAAATCGGACAGGGTATTTTTTCTTGAGCTGGCCTTAAAAAACAGGCTGCCACCATCGCCTCCGTCACCGCCGGAGGGTCCACCCCGGGCGTTATAGGGCTGCCGTTCAAAGGCGGTACATCCGTCGCCTCCGGAACCACCCTGAACGATAACTTCAACTTCATCAACAAAAGGTCGGGCCATCGGTGTCAGGTCAGCTCCAGTTAAGTTAAGAAAAGGTGAGTTCTGGCTTGAGTTTTATCAGGCGGTAGCGGCCGTTTTGCTGTTTTCCAGCAGTTCGATCTGCTCTGGAGTTAAAACGGTAACTATTTTTTTATTTTTACCGCGCCGGCTGAAGAAAAGATAGCCGTCTATCTTGGCAAAAAGAGTATCGTCACTGCCCCGGCCTACATTCATGCCCGGGTGATACTTGGTACCACGCTGGCGGACAATAATGTTGCCGGCCCGGACCTTCTCACTGTCAAATTTTTTCAGCCCAAGCCGCTTAGATTGACTATCTCTTCCATTTCTTGTCGATCCCTGACTTGCTTTTGTGGCCATTTTAATTCCTCCTTGTAATCTAAATAATCTCTAAGTTGATCGTTCTGACCGATTCAGTATCGACTGACCGGACAAATATTATAAATCAGGATAAGGTTATTTTCCAGAACTTTCGATATTAACTGCTGTTAATCTGCTTCGGCGAACTTAATCTGCAGTTTTTTGGGTAGCCAGCTGCGATCTTAGCAAGCAACCGGGCGACAGAGCTGAGAATTAAATCCAACAGCTGAGCTTCTTCGGCAGTGATTTTCTCCCGAACTACCTGCCATTCCCACAGGGGAACCGCCGGTTGTTTAAGCTGTTTTATAGCTCCGGATGAAAAATTAGCGGTTAAATCGACAAGCAATTCGAAAACTGTTGATATGGCCGCACAGACAATATCTTGACCGCGGGGAGCCTGATCGGCATGCCCGCAGGCTTTGAAACCTGTTATCTCCCCCTGGTTGTTCTGGTGGATGGTTACCTCAATCATGCGTTTTATCAGGCAAGATCTATGGATTCCACCCTGAGCCTTGTCAAATCGTCTCTGTGCCCGAGTTTGCGCCGTCTGCCGTGCCGTTTTTTAAAGTTATAGACGGTGATTTTATCGCCTCGAAAATGCTCGACGATCGAAACCTTAACACTGGCACCATCAACCTGTGGGGTGCCGATCTTCAGGTCAGAATCATCTTTTACCATCAATACTTCAGTCAACTCTAGCTCTTCACCTACATCCCCTTCATGTCGGAATACGGTGAATTCGGTATCCGGTTCAACCCGGTACTGGTGACTGCCAACTGCTACAATAGCGTACATGTTTAACCTCCTCTGGTTCAGACAGTTCGCGCTTATTTGCCGTTTATTGGGAAAAGTTTACGGTAAGTTCGCGAACCCCCAAAATAAATTACGAAATTTCAACTTTATCTGTTCAGTCTGATTCATTACTATAAATGAATTAGGCAAAGTTTACTATAAAAATCGTCGATCTGTCAACTTCTAAGATTAGTCGGGGTAGTCGGGGTCAGACACTACGTTTTACGTTTTCATCTTTGTAGACTGTCTAATTTTACTTTAGCTTAACCAGACTGCAGTGGGACGGACAAACCATCTTTTCAGGTGATGAGGTTTGCGTTTATAAAAGTTTTAGCTGATAGCTGTTAAAATAAACTGCTATCGATTAAATGTCGATAGTTTAAATCTATCGACTGGTTTGTAGTAATAACTACTTGATACGGGTACAATATTTAAAATTAGCAGTCCATTTTTAATTGTGTAATTCATAGCAGCTCAACAGTTTATTTATAATGCGGAAGTGATCATTCATCCATGCGTTCGGCAATTATTTTGGGCTTTATCGGGACGGCAATTAGCTGTTTATTGATAGTTTTGCCGGTTGGCGAATTACTGGCCGTGGAACCGATAGTTATAAAAAATGCAAATTCTATAAGTTTTGATCTGGCCGGTGATCTGGTAGCAGCCGGTGAAGTGGTTATAAGCTGGAAAGATTACCAGTTGACGGCGCCGTTAATCATTTACTGGCAGGAGGGCGATTTAATCTATGCCCAGCGGGGGGCGGTCCTGACTCGTGGGGAGGAGAAAATAAGCAGTCAGGAGATCGGAATATATCAGCAGACGGGAGAGATCTTTGCATCTGATATAAGTGGTGCTCTTGAACCATGGGAGACTACAGCCCGTCGGATTGAGGGTGATCTGGATGGACGGTTAACCATGCACCGGGCAAGACTGACCACCTGCGATTCGGAAAATCCTCATTATTATTTTACCGGCAGCCGGTTTTATTATTATCCGGGTGATAGGTTGACTGGATATAATGTAACCATGTGGGTTGGAGCAGTTCCTGTATTTTATCTGCCCTGGATAGGGGTTGATCTTGGTGATCGCTTGAGACGCTGGCAGCTGCGGCCGGGATATAGTTCACGGGATGGTTTAAAGCTGGAAGCAAACTATCGATATCTGTTGCCCCTGGACGGGAAACCTTTTGCCAGTACGATCTATTCTGAGTGGAGTGAATATGTCAGACCGGGATTTGGACTTGATTTTGATCTAATGGATGACCAGCAGCAGGCTTATCTATCTTATTTTCAATCAAGTCGCCGACCATTAGTTGAGGATGCTGAAGGGAAGATAGTCAGGGCTGATCAGCGTGAGGATGTGTGGAAATTAGGGGCTGAAATAAAATATCATTTTTTGGATGAGCGCTGGCGATTTAAAACAGCTGCTAACTGGACAAATTATCAGCGTTTCAATCGTGATTTTAGCCGGCAGCTGGCTCCCCGCGCTGAATCCGACCGCTGGGTTAAAGGTGGATTGTTTTACCGGGGGGAAAGATCGCTTCTGCGGCTGGAAGCGCGGGAAGATGAGAGGGTGGTGCCGGGGGGCGGGTTTGCTGATTTCGAACGGTATAATGCAGTTATGCCCGGACTTTCATATCAGATTTTTCCTGTTCTGACAGAATTTTATGGCTGGTTCTTTTATTCTGATTTGACTTTCGAACTTGATCGGACTTATACCGAAGAGACTGAACGCTATTTATGGAGCGGTAGAACAGAGGCTACAGTTTCAAAAAATATTATACAGAATCGGTTTTTTAGTCAGTCGTTGCGGTTGGCTTATGGTTTTAATTATAATGAAGTTCCCGGGCCGGATGGTTTTGAAATGCGCGATCATGGTGATGTTGGTTTTGAGCTTACCAATCGCGTACGTTTGCCTTTGCGGTCAACTGTGGAGCTTGATTATAGTCTTCAGCGAAGAACGTCTCGAAAGTCGGAAGCGGTTGTGGGAGAGGTGCTGGGGGTTGCACAGCAGTCGGAAGAGAATGCGTTAGATCGACATCGGCTGGATGCTGCATTAACTTTGCGCAGGAACAGTTCTTATTTTGAATTATCAGGCGGATATGATCTACGAAATCCGGTCGATCAACAGCTTGATTCTGACAGCCGGCTCTTGCCGGTGATAGTTCATGCCAATCTACGTCCAGGAGAAAATTGGGATTGGCATCAGTACCTTCGTTATGATCCGCGCGATGGTGATATCTGGCAGGCCAATACAAAATGGCGGTTTGACCATGGAGACCGGCTTGAGCTCTCCCTGGGCTGGAATTATAACCGGGATCAAGCGGGTGAGCACAGGTCATTTTTAGAGCATGGTTTTGATTGGACCATTGTCCCGAAAAATTTGCGTCTGCGTGGTCAGGTTTCATATGATCTGGAGGAATCAGATTTTGATGAGATGAGATTTTTGCTGGACCGGAATCTGCATTGTTGGGATATGCAGCTGATGTACAGAGAACTATCAGATGCAGATCGGCAGATCTGGATGATGTTAACCCTGTCTGATTATCCTGACAGAGGTCTGGGAATGGAACGTGATATTGAGACTGATGAGGTGGATCTTACCGGTTCGATTCCGCGGGAATAGAGACAGCAGTAGTTGTGATTTAGATCGCGATGGTTGCAGTTTGTTATATTTTGGAATATTTTGTTAATTAAGAGAGTGGGATTGTTTTTTCAAGCTGGTCAAAACAGATCACTGGTGGATATTTTTTTAAACTGGATGGTTGTTGATAGGTATGAAATTTAAAACTCGTTATATTTTACATGAACTTACTGTACCTTTTTTGTTGGGCCTTGCGCTGTTCACCGGTGTGTTTTTAATGCATGGTTTATATGATCTGACAGAATCTGTTATTAGTCATGGGTTTTCCTTTCCGAGGATGTTTTTGCTGGTACTGTCTGGTTTGCCTGAAACATTTTTTTTAACTGCTCCGATGGCAGCTATACTTGGAGTTTTGATGGGTTATGGAAGGTTAGCTGCGGATAATGAGCTGGTTGCTTTTCGGGTTGCGGGATTTTCCCTGATTTCGTTGATAATTCCAGCCCTGGTGGCCTCCTTGCTCCTTTCAGGGGGATTGCTGGCTCTCAGGCAGTATGGGCAACCGGCACTGGGCCGGGCCCGGGTTAATCTGCTTGAGCAGATGGCGATGCCGGCACCAGAGAGATTAATGGCAGCCGAAAGTTATCTCGAGCTTGGTCCCTATACGATTTACGCTGCAAGCGTTGAAGGTAATCAGATGGGTGATGTTTACCTGGAAGATAGATCCGGGCCATATCCGATTGATATTTATGCTCGTCAGGCCTCATGGATAAGATATTCTCCCGAACTTTATCTGCTCCGGCTGGAAGATGGCAGCATGCATCAAAATCCTGATGAGGCCGATTACCGTGTGTTGAGTTTCCAGCGGCAGGATGTTCAGATTGATCTAACAGAGGTGGTCGGCCGTTCAATATCCGGGGGTGAGGAGACCACTTCGATTGTCGATCTATACCGCCGCAAAGAGAGTTCGTACAAGCGTTATCTGGAGGGAAAAAAACAGCTGGCCGAGGCGGAAAAAATTGTTAGATTGAGGGAGAATTATCGGGAAGATTTATTGGAGTTTCACCGGGCACTGGCCCTTCCGCTGGCCCCGTTTTTTCTGGTGCTTATTGCTGCACCACTGGGGATGTTAGCCCGACAGAGTGGGAAGGCAATCGGGTTCATTTTAAGTCTGCTGTTAATTTTCTTGTATTATCTGTTTTCTATTCTAATCGAACCGTTAGCCATCCAGGGATTGGTTCCTGCAGGGTTAGCCCTCTGGGTGCCCAATATTTTATTTGGGCTGTTGGGTATCGTGTTGATCTACCGGTTACAGGAACGGGGCTGAGTTATTTTAGGTTTTGTACCAAAGGATATTAGAGATTTCGTTTGGCCAGCATGATGTCGATTCTGTCGGAAACTGTCTCCATCCTGTCTGAGATAGATGCAATAAGATGGACCAGATCCCTCGCCTGCATTTTTTCGGCCAGATCCAGCTCTTCATGTTCGAAGATATCACTGATCAGTTTCCATTCTATCTGATCGATTTTCTGTTCGGCATTTTCTACTTGCTGGGCTCGTTTGCTGGCCTCTTTCCAGCTTTTATCAAGCACATCAATTATTTTAAGTAGGGGGTCCAGACAGTCCACGACCTCAACCGTGAGTTCTTTAACCCGGGGGAGCAGGTCTTCCGGTATGTAGGGATTTTGCTGGGCAACGAAATCACTGATTGTTTCGGCCCGGTTAGCGATTTTGTCTATTAGCTCGACCAGACTGATATAATCGCCACGGTATGCGGGCATGAAGGCTCCCTCATAGATTTTTAACTCGATCTCTCGGCGGATCTCATCAGCTGCATGTTCGGCCTCATGCACCTGGTATGAGAGGTCACGAAATTTTTTATCCCCTTTTAGATATAACTGCATCATTTGGGAAAAAGTTTCAAGACAGTCCTGAACAGATTCTAACTGTTGGTTTATTAGTTGTTTTACATCATCTTCTCTTTGACCAAAAAACAAAGTTATCACAACCTTGATAGAAATTTGAATTACAACCCTCTAATTATGGTTGGTTGTTGTGAAAAAATTAAGAGTTTTCTACCCTGTTTTTGAAAATTTATTGAGTCTACCGCAACAAGTCCAAGTTTATCAAGTTTTTTATGACATACAATATTTTTGTTCTTTGTTGTCCATTAAATAAAATATTTCACGATAAACGGATAAGAGGCCAATTTTTGTCCC
>PWOD01000229.1 GCA_003557545.1 bacterium
CATCGTTAATCCTTTTAAATAATTATATCAAATTTTTACAGCTTTTAGTATACTAAAAGGGACTTTTTGGAGTAGACTCAACTATCAATTTGTAAACTTACTCGCCGGCTACCAATATTATTTCTTCCTTGTATTACTCACACGATTTACACGCGTGGGTGATTTAAATAATAAGGCCTCCCTCCCCAAAAATTCACTTCGCTATTCAGCCCACGGAGTTTCAGAAAAGCTATCTTTTGCGAAAGTCAGTTAATATAAAAGGGAGAACTCCCATATTAGTAGCATATATCTTCCAGTTTTAAAAATAGTTAACAAAATAGTTAACAAGGACACCAAAAGAACTTTAATAAAACATTATTAAACGCAAAACCTTATACTTAATTATACCAATCAACAAGGCAAAACCGTAACAAAAGATAAAGAAAAGTAAGGATATGGTAAGGGGGGGTAATTCGATTATGAGTCGGACGCTCTAACCAGGCTGAGCTATGGGCCCGCATAGAAAGCAAAATAATTTTAACTGGCAATTCGTTGGGATTCAATAGACACGTCAGACTGCGAAAAAAATTGCCGGCCGGGATTTTTTACTGGTCAATTCTTTCCAACCACTGGCTGGCCAACCGGTTTCCCGGGTCGGATTCCAGTACCCGCTCAAACTCAGACTGAGCTTCAGCATGATTGCCCTGCTGATAAAGCACAGCACCCAGGCCGATCCGGGCAGATTCATCCTCTGGATCTAACTGCAATATCTCCTGATAAAGGGAACGGGCCTGACGGTAATTTTCCTGGTAATAATATATAGTTGCCAGATTAATCAAGATGTCGGGATTTTCCGGATCTTTTCCCACAGCTCCAGCAAACTTCTCGGCCGCACGTGCCAGATCCTCTTCAAAAAAAGCTTCCAGACCTGCTTCCACCAGAGCTAACACCTCGCGGGCTGCATCTTCAGGTAACTCCGGGGGATCCACTCCCGGCCAATCCTCTCTGCCCGGCAGTACGACCGGCCTCTCATCAACCGCTGGGGTCCGGCCAAAAATTGGTGTTCTATCAAACACTTCACGAACCGGATAAGGTTCAGGACCCTGGTCGCCAAACCGGTAATTAAACTCAATGCCTGCAGAGTAGCGGGGACTACCATCATCAAAACCTATTCGCACCTGGGGACGGTAGCTACTGAATCTGTGGGGGTTCCAATCAAGACCAAGAACTAAATCACGTAAGCTATCACTATCTTTAAAAATTCGTTCACGACCGATTATTTCGGTCCGGAGAGTCAACTGTGGGGAAACAACAAAATGATAGCCAATACCAAAGTTCCATCCATTTGTATATTCCTGACCACCTGCCGTCTCACCATCACGAAAACTATAGCCCAGTTCATAAACAACTGCCCCCGGCCCGGCCGGGGTTTTAAACGGAAAATTTATCCAGTAGTCGGTCCCATCATTACCATGGGGGAAAATATCACTGTCACCAGCAAATCTAGCACCGGCTGAGATATAAAAATTATTACTCCAACGATATTTGGTGGCTATCTCTACTGCCTCAATCCCATCATTATCAATGCCACTTTCATCTCGTTCTCGATTGAAACTGTAGCCGGCACTCAAGCCAATTTCAAAATTATTATAGATTCCATAACGTAGTTCAAAAGGAGAGATCCGCCAGTTGTCATAATCAAAATCATCCAGCAGCTCACGATTTTCTTCAAATCCAACCCCAAGGTTAAATTGCCACCCACCACGCGGCTGAATTGCTGACTCCTCAATTCTATCCAGCGCAGCCGAGGCCAATCCGGGCGTGGGGAACCCCAGCGTAACGAGAAACAGACAGATTAGAACGGCAGGCAGGTTGACAACGATTTTCAAAAACATTTAGCAACTCCCCAAGAAAATAATGGAGCTGACGGGACTCGAACCCGTGACCTCATCACTGCCAGTGATGCGCTCTCCCAACTGAGCTACAGCCCCCTGATTTGAACTAATAAATTATAGTGATTGGTTGGTGGAAAGTCAACCTGAAGCAGAAAAAACGATCTGACAAAGCTCTGTTGCTTAATTTGACTGTGGCTAAAATTTTCTCAAATAAGTTGGATGACCGGCAAAAAAGTTCGAGGACAGCAGTACAGAAGAGTAAAAAAAGTAACTTACAACCGGTATCCAGAGCAGTTACTCATCCAACAGTGACAACCAGTCCTGAACGGTCTGGTTCCCGGGATCGATCTCCAGGACCTGGAGAAATTTTTCTCGGGCCGATTCAAATTCACCCAGCTGATAATAAGAGGCACCAAGATATTTACGGGCGATTGTCTCAGTCGGATCAACCTCAAGGACTTCACGGTAGTAGTCCCGGGCCTGCTGATACTCCTGCCGTCTGAAATGCAACCCTGCCAGATTCGACAGAATAATCAGATCATCCGGACGCTGTTCAAGAGCCTGCTCATATTTTTCAATTGCCTGGTTAAGATCATTTCTATTGAAAGCTGCCAGCGCCTGCTGTTTAAGTTCCTCCGGGTCAACCTCAGGCCGGGGGCGGGGAGTCGGTTCTGGCATTTCAACCGGTTCTGGACGTTCAGGTTCCGGAGCCGGTTCTGGTTCAGGTTCTGGTTCAGGTTCCGGCCTGGGTTCAACAGCTGCTCTTACCGGAGTGCGAGTTGAAAAGCGCGGTTCCGGTACAAGAGCCGGACGGTCCGGTCGAGGATAGCCAAAATTTAAAGACATATTTAATCCCAGGGAAAAATCCGGGCTTCCCTCTAACAACCCGGCGGCCAGATAAGGGGAGACAGCGGTTTGATGATTAATCCTCACCGTCGATCCAAAAATCAACTGTAAATGATCGGAAAAGGAACCACCTTCCTCTATCTCAGCCCGGGCCTGACTGCCTAACAGTTCAAAAACATAGGCAAAAGTTCTGCTGCTATTCCAGCTATAACCGATCCCATAATTAAGATGGTTAGCCCATGAACCAACATCGTTATCACCATTTTCTACGTTTCCTCCGGCAAAAGTATAGCCTACCTCTGCATGCAAATGACCATCTCCAAGGTCAAAGACCATTGGTAAATTAAGCTTAAACTGGACGCGATCCCCCCCATATGGGTGAACCGACGGTTCGCCGGCAAAATGAAACCAGAGTGAAGTTGCTACATTTCGATGCCAGCGAAACCTGGTAAAAAGATCAATCGCCTCGATATTGTTTTCGGTTGGATAACCGGAACCGGAGTTGGCTGAAAATCTGGTGCCCACTCCAAACTCCACATTGTTCAATATACCAAATCGATATTGAAGGGGAGCCACTCTAAAATTATCATATTCACGGGTCCCATCATCGATTAAATCTTTCCCCAGGGTTCGGTTGATCTCATAAGCTCCTCCGACTCTTACCTGCTGATCACCGCGGCGAAGAAATTCCAGTGATTCTAAATGAATTGGATAGCCAGTGGCATAGACCGGCGACAAAATCATCAAACCAAACACAGTTATAAAGAGAAAACTAATATGACTCCTATAGCTATACAAAGAAACACCTCCCGCCTGACATAAAAAAAGGGTTGAGTTCATCTATTTTTTCGACATCTACCATGAATACCTAAAGGAAGAGTTTTTTGTCGACTGTAATAATTGAGTTTAAGCGCCAAAACCTTGCGGCTCCTCCGGTTTCTTTAAAAGATCGGTTCAATCTATTGTTAAATTAAACTTTTCCAGGTAAGCATAAAAATCTACCGGTCGGTCAAGATCAAGAATAAGCCGCTCATCGTCCAGCTCTAAATGGTTTATCCTGTCAGCATATTTTTTATAGAGACTGTTAACACCGCGATCAGCTGGCAGCGCTATAATCTCCCGGACAAACCAGCGGGGAAATAGCGGGGGATGGCCCCGCCGCCCGCAGTAAACCGGGATAAGGAGATTGTTTTGGCCACTATTTGATAAAATTTTTTCAATTAAACAATCCGGTAAAGGTGGTTGATCCACCGTCTGCATTAAAAGGTATTGGGAAAGCTCGACGGCTTCCAGAGCCACCTGCAGGGAAGAGGTCTGGCCAGCGTCGGGCTGCGGGTTAGAGAGAACTGTAGTCTCGGGAAATTTTTCGAACTTGACCGCATTACGGATACGGGCCTCATGGTAACCAAAGACCACCAGTCTGTTACAGGCTCCCAGCCTTTGAAGCTGCTCCAGTTTCCACTCTAAAATATAGCTTCCCTGAATTTTCAATAAAGGTTTGGGCAGACCCATCCGGGAGGACCGTCCTGCAGCTAAAATAACAGAATCCCAGCCTGGTTTTTCCATCCGTTCAGCTGTGCATATTCCTTAATCGTTGATTACAGCTGATGAGCGCCGAAATTACCTGCAACTGTCCGGTTTCGAGACTGGACAGGTCCAATCTCTCATTTTCATGGTGTCGATGATGACCTCGGGCCAACCCGACGGTTACCGTAGGTATGCCGGCATCGATAAAAATACAGCTATCAGAAGATCCGGGCCCTTTAACTGAATCAACCTTTAATTGAGAATGTATCGACTCAATTTCCTCAACTAACCAGTGATTTTCCGGCAAACCACTTACCGGCCGCCGGGTGATTTCCTGGTAGTTCAGTTCAACCGAACTTCTTTCTTTATACTGCTGAATAAGTTCTATAATCCGTTCGTTCAACTCTTCCATTACCTCGGTCTCATCAGCCCGGATTTCAAGATCTAATTCACAGTTATAGGGAACAGTATTAAAAGAAGAGCCCCCTCGAATTCGTCCTGCATTGACAAAAACAAACGGTTTTTCAGAAGGATATTCATCGTATATCCGATAGATATCAGTGACCAGTTGGCTGATCACTCTAATCGGATTTTCTCCTGTTTTATCCCGCCAGACATGTCCACCCTGGCTCTCGGTTTTGATCTGAATCCTGATAGTTCCAAGAGACCAATGATCTATTCGCCCCAGACCATGGCCTTCCAGACAGAGAGTAAAGCCTACCTGCTGCTCGAAATTTTTGACAAAATAGCGGGTTCCCTGGAGATTACCTCTACCCTCAGTTCCGGTAGTAGCCAGCAGAATAAGATTCCCCGGCTCATCTTCCGGTAACAATCTTACAATTGATAATAATGTTGCCAGCCCGAGACTGTTATCACCAACCCCGGGACCGGAAACTACTCGATCATCAATCTGCACAGTATGATTGACCGATCGATCAAAGACAGTGTCAAGATGAGCGGTCACACAAACTGGTGGAGTATTTCTGGTCTTACGATGGGCGATTACGTTCCCAACGGGATCAATGTAGACAGTATCGACATGCAACCGCTTAAAAGCATCGGCAAGAACCTCGGCACGATCACTTTCATCAAAAGTCGGTGCCGGCACCTGGCTAATATTTACCAGGTCAGACAACAGATTCATTCGATCACGGGCAATTTTCTCACGCAGTGTAGGAATTTCCAGATCTCCAATCGACATCACCATTACCTCCTCAGGATAAAACTCCAGATATTTTTCCGATTATTACAGCAGATCAAACTAAAACAGCAAACTAATTTACTGATCAATAGGATTTTACCTGGTACTGTTTAAAATCAAGTTCTTCCATTAATCGTTTTCCAATAAATTTAACATAATTTCCAAAATTACTGTTGGTTACCCGCTGGAACGAGGCTCGATCAAATTTAGCGTTGAACATCGGCTGACAGGAGGCGGCCCGAATATTACCACCATCACGATATGTCCCGAGCAGGCGGGCCACTTTACTAAGATCAACAGTTTCCTCATGATCACGAATATTCCGCATAACCAGATTAGACGGTGACAGAGAGTAGAAAAAATAATCCATTGGATATTTTGAACGCAGGTGGGCGAGAGCCAGAGGATAGGTGAGGTTAGGGTCATCTTTACCGGTATAGACAGATTTTGCCATACAGATGTTAACCCCGCTCTTTTCCCCGGTCAACTGCAACCGGTATACATTCCGTTCAAGTCGTGACAGAACTTTTTCCATACCCGGTTCAAACTCCTCCGGATACTGTTCTTCAAGAGCAACAAGATCCAACCCTGTCTCCTCAGTTATAGTTTCCAGAAGATAATAAAGATATTCGGCAAAATTCCGATCCGACACCCGATCAAATCTTTTTTTAGGAAATCCGGGATTGTTTTCCGGTGATCCGGTAGCAGCAGAGGCATGCCCGCCATCCGAAGGACTTCCGATTTTACTAACGAGATTACTCAAATCAATATCATACCCGGATTCATTAACCCGCCGGGTTGAAAAAAGAAAGGAACCATAAGCATAAAAATAATAATCCATAGAATAACGTTTTTTTAAGTAATTAAGGGCAGAGGCTATATTGATCGACGGTTCACCCAACCGTTTGTTACAGAAGGGAGATAGAGCAGCGAAAATATCCACTCCCCGCCCTGATTTTTTTGCATAGAAATCCCGATAAAAATGCTCCTTGCTCCCCGGACCACCGGTTAAAAGCTCGATTGGATGGAAAAATTTCCCCAGCCCAACTTTATCAGAATAAGCACCTTCTTCGGGAGGTTCGACAAGCTTGATGTGAAACAAAGATTTTTCCACCCGGGGGAGCACACGGGCCAGACCCGCTTCATATTGAGCAACAACTTCATCCCAGCACTGCCGGGACATGATAGAGGTGAACTCCCGTTTGGTTTTTACTGACATCAGTGCCTTCACCATCTTCACCTTGTTATAAGATGATCCGATCAGTTTAGAGAGCTCAATCGCCAGTTTAGATTCCTTGATATGGAGATCCTGCAGACGAGCTTCGGCCCGTAATCGCTGCAAGCCAGGATTGTCAGCCTGGGTATCCTTAACAAACTGTTCATAAATTAGATCACCGCCACATTTTTGCTCCTCCAGTGGCAGTTCCTGCCCCTGGGGCAGACTGGAAAGCACAATATCTTCAACAATCAATCCCTCCTCCTTGAGCTTTTCCAACCGCTGGAGAATTTCTGGAGCATAGGGATGATGATCATCAATCCTCATCAACCTGACATCATGTTCGGCCAGATGTCTGATATGAGCCTCAATCAGATCGCAGTTTATCTCAAGTGCCCGATCGGTGGCCACCGATTTTCCAGACTCAAGCTGTTCAACATTAACGTTTTTTTCCTCGCCTGAACTTCCTCCTCTAATATATTCAACCAGCCGAAACTCAACCGAATCGGGAGCAGGATGTTCTGAAAAGTAATCCTCAGTTAAGATTAGATCTTCGGGATAAGTAATAAAATCCAGATCATTATGGGTCACAGTAACTCCAAACTCCGACTTATCTTCCGTAGCAAACTCCAACAAAACCTCGGCCGTTCCGGCTTCATCAGTAGGTAAGGCAAGATTTTTATAGCTATTTTCCTGCGACTCCGGACGACTCAACTTAAGCTCACCCTGTTTGACATTAAACACCAGTTCAACCCCTTCAACCGGGCGACCGGAAGTCGATTCAACAAGTTGCACTATAAGCCGATTTTTTAAGGCTTCACTGTCAGCAATCAGCCACTCATAGGAGAGCTGATTCCAGAAATCTTTAACAGTTTTTAAATCTTCAGAGATAGTCTTGATATTCTGATTTTCCTGATTTGCCTGAAGGATCTTTTCAACCAGCTTGTGGAACTGCTCAAGCGGCCCGAGAACCGCATCCCTGACTAAACCGAGCCAATCCTTAAAATCTTTTTTTGCCTCTTCAGTCAACTCATCAGCAATATTATTTAACATCAAACAGGTGCTAACATAGACCGAAACACCCTCGACCCAGACACCCAGCATCTGCTCGTGCCAGCCCAATCTTCCCCGGCATCCATAATCAAACCCAATCGAATCATTTAGCAGTAAACGGCGATTAACTTTTCCCTGGGGAATTTCAAAGAGCAGCTCACGCTTCAGATTGGAATCCAAAACATCTTTCAGTTCACTGCGGGCCCGGTCAAACTCCCGGCCGGTCAACCAGTCCGCCAGCAGTTTTATTACTTCACTTTCTTCACCGGTTTCTACAATCTGACCGGCCAGTGCTCCAATAATCGAGGAGTACTGCCGGGTCATCCAGATCTCATAATATTTTCGGTCAGCGGTTATTTTACCGATCTGTTTGACAAGGTCGTTATATATGGTCTTAGTAGTTTCAGAAAAGCATTCTGAATTACCATAAAATATTCTTCTTATTATCTGTTTTTGCTGATAGAGATCGGATCGTAACCCGGCTTCCTCAGCTCGCTGCATCCGACGCAGCTCAAGGCGGGGCGCCAGCGCATCAATCGGAAAATCAGGTAGATATAAATCTGAACCCGGATGCCAATCCAGATGTCTTAAGCCCTCCGAATAATTAACGAAATCAAACTCATAATCTTCACCATAAACCGGTTCACGACCGGTTTTTTCTTTAAAATGGTGCTGAAACCAGGCCCCAAAAAAAGCATTCGAGCTAACCGTATCAAGATCACCCCCGGATTCCTTACCAAGTCCATCCTTTTCACCCAGACCGTGAATAATAAATATCTTTTTTCGCATAATTTCCTCCTGAACAGTGAAATTAAAACTAACCTAGCTTCCAGAATCAAAACTCCTGAACCTGTAAATTTCCAACTGCTATCCCTGTTGAATCTATCCACCTTCGCTTCAAATGGATATAATAAAAATACCAAAAATTACGACAAAGCAGTAGCTGTTTGACATTAAATTAGAAAAATATCAGTGAAGTGATTGGATATGAACCTTAAGGTTCAATTTACCGGGCTTCTCCAGAGCCCTGTCAGCTGGGCCCGAGTTTCTCGGGAACTACTGACCGAA
Organism: bacterium; assembly: GCA_003557545.1. Lineage (GTDB taxonomy): Bacteria > T1Sed10-126 > T1Sed10-126 > T1Sed10-126 > T1Sed10-126 > PWOD01. The sequence goes on from PWOD01000229.1 coordinate 8,786, forward strand.
CTGGCAGAACTGAAGGATATCGACCTTGCAATAAAACCCTGCCGGGGCTGGTTATGGAACAAAAATATCAGGTTGAATAAAACTTTAACAGATCGGCTGGGGGAATTTTCCAACCCGGATCTACGGCTGATGTTTGCCTTCCCACCACAGTTAAAAAACTACCACGATGATTCCATCCCGCTCTACAATCTGTCGGTATATGAAGCAACAGTGCTGCCGGAAAACTGGGTAACAGCCCTTAACCACTACTGCCAAAAAATTCTTGTTCCCTCCCGTCACAACCTTAAGCTCTATAAAAATAGTGGAATTAACAGCGAAAAGCTGGCCCTGATCCCATATGGTTTCAATCCCGCCTTTTATAGCCCTTTACCCGCTGCATCGACCTCTCGTTTAAAGCTGCTCACCCTGGCCACCCCACACTTCCGCAAAGGGCTGGACCTGCTTCTACCATCAGCCCGGCTGTTAAAACAGTCCAATATCAGCTGGAAAATTCACCTACCCTACAGCCCCCGCCCCGGTAAAAGTCAGTTCTGGGAGGATAGCACAATAATACAAAAACTCTCCCATGCAGGGTTTGAACTCTCCACCGGGCAACTTTCTGATCAACAGGTCCGTGAACTCTACCAAAACTGTAACCTGGTCGTTCAGCCCAGCCGATCCGAGGGATTTGGTCTTGTGATCCTGGAAGCCATGGCGAGCGGGCGGCCGGTAATAACCGCCGACTGGGGAGGACATTTAGATTTTTCTGGACCGGGTATGATTACAGTGCCCGGCCAGTTACGACCGGCAAAGCAGTGTCAGTACGGCAGCCAACGGCCGGGGGCAATGGTGTTTGAACCTGACCAACAAGCTCTTTCAGAAACCATATCGCGACTTATCTCGACTCCTGACAGGCTGACAAAACTGGGTCGACAAGCTCTCCAAACAATCAAAAATTGGAGCTGGAAAAGAGCTGCTCAAAAACTCAGTAAACAGTTTCAGAAAATTACAGTTTGATGCTCTCATCCGGCCGCATATCAACCGGATCAAAACTATAAAACTTCTCTAAATCAGCAAGAATTTCCCAACTGCAATCTAACCCGGCAGGAAACTGCACAAGATCACCAGCCGACAGCTCCACAGTTTTCTTTCCCGACAAATGCAGAATCAGCTCACCTTTAATCAAAAAACCGGTTTCAGTCGAGCTGTAAGACCAGTCAAACTTACTGACCTCCCGGGACCAGACCGGCCAGTTTTCCAGACCCAGTTCCTGTTTTCGCTCATCATCAATCGATCTTTCCACTAACAACTCCATATATCAGCACCTCCAAAAATAAATTTCATGACCACTATTTCTCCAGAGCGGTCTTTTGTTTCAGAATTTACCCGGACCGCCGAGTTTGTACCGTTTAATATTAAACGGTACAATAGCTGAAATTATAAACCATTCCTGATTAAAACACAGCCTGAAACAACCAGTCACAATCTGGATTGAAAATTCAGTTCCATAAATTTTGTAGCTGATTCGAAAAGCTGATGGTAATTTATCAGACGTCAGCTCCGCCTTAGAATCACCCGCCGACAGAGGTTATAAAATCAAGCTGTTTTTTTCTAACCAATTAGAGTTTATATGTTAAAATTCTTGCGGAAAATGAAACTCTCAAACATCTTATTAATAGTTGAGGTGACCAATTTTGGATAGAGTTGACGAAGAGCTCTGTATCAGCTGTGGCATATGTGTGGATAGCTGTCCGGTAGAAGCAATTGTCCTGCACGAAAACGACATTGCTGAAATCGATGCTGACAAGTGTGAAGCCCACAACGTATGTGTGGAAGTCTGTCCGGTTGATGCAATCGCCGAAGCGTAAGAAATGCTGATCATGATCATACCAGAGGCTTTTTTAAGAGCCTCTGGTATGAAACCAGCTATACTTAACAGCTATTAAATCAGTTGAAGAAGTTGCACCCTTATCTCCCCAACTTGTTTAGACCTCTTTAAGCTTTTCCGAAAGTATCACAATATGGGATTTTTCTTGGTCAATAATCTCTGCCACACGATCCCGCCCATATTCTGCCGGAACGTTCTGAATGATCTGGTTGTAGAAGATAATCGTATCCTTCTCCAGTCCAATAGCAGTTTCGATTATTTCAGCCAGGGACTCTTCACCATCCAACTGCTTGACAACATCAGGGTCACCTTCGCCGCCATGTGTGGCAGCCAATGTCTGCAAGAACAGTTTGGCTTCCTGATCAGGATCAAATCCTGCGGACCCTTTTTCTACCGAAGAAAGTGTCTGGCGAAGCTCAACGAACTTTTGAGCGTGCTCGACTTCCATCTCCGCAAGTTCTTCCAGAAACCCCCGGTGATCGGGGTGCAAATAGGCGGCCCGGCGATAGAATTTAACCCCATTTTTTTCAACCTGTTCGGCCAGTTGAAAGATCTCCTCAGCTTTGAAAGTAATTGCCAATCTCAGTCACTCTCCCCGCCAGGAAACTGAAACAGGGGAGGGCGACTTCCATAATCTCTGTCCAGCATCAGCAGCACTCCCATATCATCTCCTGCCATTTCCAGCTGATTAACCAGGTTATCGGCCGAATCCTCTTCCTCAACCTGCTCCTCCACAAACCACTGTAAAAACTGCCGGGTAGCATAATCGTTCAGCTCATCAGCCAGACTGACCAACTGATTAATTAATCCCGTCACCTTCTGCTCATGCTGGTATGTGTCCCGGGCAACAGCCAGGGCAGAATCCCATTCTAGCGGAGGCTGCTCGATAGCCTGCAGCCGAGCACGGCCGCCCCTTTCAAGCAGATAATCCTGGATTTTCATCGCATGATAAAGCTCTTCCTGAGCCTGGGTCTTCATCCAGTTACTAAATCCATCAATACCCTCTTCAGCCAGATAATTGGCCATTGACAGGTACATATAGGATGAATACAGTTCCGCGTTTATCTGATCGTTTAAAGCTTTTTCCATTCTTTCATCAATCATTATTAACTCCTCCAGAGACCATGTACGTTACAAAATTCACGCGCAGTTACCTCAGCGGCTGCAGTTTCAAATATCGCCACCGGTTCATCACCTGGTTGCAAAAACTTCCGACAGGATTGACCATCGGCAATCAACTCAATCCACTCAATATAATGGGCCTCTTCCATCGGGTGAATTGTGCTGCCGACGGTAACCTTATAGCCTCCCTCGATCTGTTCAATCACAGGAACATGTTTTTCGGTAGTAAAATCAGCAGTTTGTTCATCCATTAACTCCATCGGCTGTCCACAACAAACCAGCTGACCCTGTCCCCCCCGAACTACAACCACAACATTATCACATAGCTGACAACTGTAGACCTGATCTCTCTCAGCCATCTTGATCACCCTTTCGTAAAATAAACTACTTTAACCCTTTAAGAATTTTTGATTGATTCTATATTAATTTTACATTACAGTCATAAAATAACAACAAAAAGCTTGCCGGTGGGCTAATTCTAAAGGAGATAACCGATCCACTGTGACTGACAGAGTATGAAATTTTTTCAGAAAATCGACAACTATATTAGGTCTGCTCACCAGCCAATCAATTATATCTCCGATTGGAGTATTTGAAACTTTTGTGTATAATCAAGCTGCTTCAGATTAAGCGACTAACCGCTCAATTAGCTGAACACTAAGATCTTCGATTGAAAGAACTGGCAGCTATGAAGAACAATAAAATCTTACGGCCACTCTATTTTTTATCAGCAATGAGCCTGAGTTTTGCCGGACTCAAACTGTGGGCCGGCTATATCTCCGGATCCTCCTCATTAAGATCAATGGGATTAAATAATAGTGCCGATTTTCTGTACAGTATAATCATGCTGCTGGGAATGTGGATGAGCATTCAGCCGGCTGATTCAAACCATCCAGAAGGGCATTACCGGTATGAATCACTGGTCGGAATAACTATCGGTCTATTGATAATCACCAGTGGATTTCTGGTCCAGTGGGATGCCCTGCAAACCTTTATTGAAGAGACAACGGTAGAACTTTCCATCTTACCAATCTTCGTTCTCGGTCTCTCTATCCTGGTCAAACTACTGTTTGTCTTCTATCTTAAAAAAATGAAGGAAATGGCAAATTCACCGGCGCTCCAGGCACTGAGTAACGACCAGCTGAGCGATATTCTGGGCGATTTTTCAGTATTGTTTGCCCTGTTCAGCTCACGTTTTCTCTGGCCGGTTTTAGACCCGATTGTGGCTGCTTTAATCGGCCTGTTTATTTTGAAGCTTGGTTATGAGACGGTCCGCAGAAATTTTGGCCATTTAACCGGTGAGTCTGCTTCCCAAAATCTGCAAAAAAAAGCCTACGAGATAATTATTAACTCAACCCGGTTTGAAGGCCCTTACCATCTAAAAGCCCACCACGTAGGCCCCCGGGTCTTTCTATCCTTCGTTCTTAGAGCGCCCGGCAACAAAGATCTCCACAGCCTTCATGCTGAAGAAGAAAAGATCCGGGCCGCCCTGTTAGAACTTCCGCCGGTTGAACGGGTCTATATTCATCTTGAACCCCAGGACAGTTAAAAAAATAAAGGATCCGAAAATATTACTTTCCGGATCCTTTATTGACAAAATTTAGTTATTACAGATTCCAACAATGGTAAAAACAGACAGCTCTTCTACCACTGCCAGAGCGGATCAGCCAGTCCCGATAAACTATTCGGGGGGAGCCACCGCGTCACCGTCTAACCGCTGACGAAGCTGTTCACGGGCCTGTTCACGACCGAATTCCGTCTCCAGCCGCTCCATTTCATCAAACCCACGAGAAACTTCATCAAGGTTAGCTGAAACCATTACCCAGGCGTTAAACACTCCATTTTCCCGAGTAATCGCCCGCTCAACCTCACGCACCCCGTGAAGTTCTTCATCAACCACACGAACGGTCAGCTGCTCAAACACCGAAAGAATCTCAGCATCCGCTGCCTCACCCATTTCCTGCACATAATCCTCCTGAAAGGATTCAATGCTCTGGGCGAGCTGGCCGGCCAGCTGGTCGGTGGCACGCAGACGTGCCCGGCGAATTGCAGTATTCAACTGCCGCGATTCAGCATTGGCCACTCCATAGATGGTGTCACTGGATTGGGGAGGAGAGATTACCCAGTCCGGCACATCAATACCCCAGGCACTGGTATCAACCGCCGGTTCCTCCACCTCGGCCTCACGACCTCCACAACCTACGGCGACAAACATAACCAGAACTAATAACGCAACAGCTGCAAAACTTTTTCCCTTAAACATAAGACTACCTCCTTTAAAAAATTTATTCCTCAGAGTAAAAATCCTAAAGTTTATATCTCGATAAAAACAGTTTAACAGTTAAAGCCTCAACATCTCCCGCTCAACCTGCTGAATAAAATCACCTTTGATGATCTGCTCAATTTCAGCCAGCATCCGCTGGGTGGCCGACTCGACTGTACTGGCCACAGCCCTACCATTACGTGTTACCGTTAATAAATTTTGCCCTGTTTCAAGGTGGTCAAACGCAATCGTGGCATCCCACTGGAGATGTTTGACCTGCTCCCTGTCAAACTCTACCAGCCGCAGCTGCAAGGTTGTATTGACCACCAGGTCAGCCTCGGAAGACTCACCAATCAGCCCAAATCCCAGGCCATTTACGGCGCGCCGGGCCCAGGATTCCAGAACATCTCCGGCCCCATTCACGCTATGCTGACCGGCCAGCACGGGTTCCTCAACATATACGTTCAACCCCATTAATAACCGCATTCTCTCGTTTTGAATCTGTTCGGGCTCCGGTATTATTTCCGGCAACTCACGCCGAGTTGTTTCAATAATTTTCAACTGGTTCTTTAAATCAGCTGTTCGAAAAGCTGTCAGCTCAGCGGTTCCTATATATCTTAACTGCTCAAAAATCTCTTCCGCTTCCTGATATCTTTCATAAAGGTTGGCCACCTGGGCAATAAGGTTTTCAATCTGATCACGATAAATTCCGGCACTCTCGCGGCGATCTAAATAGGCCAGAGCATAACAGGTCTGTCCCCAGCCCTCTGCCGGAGTAATACACTCGGTAGGACCAACCCTTACGTTCATTAACTCCTCAGAAGATTTCACCTGAATCTGTCCAACCATTCTGGTCTGCTCGGCAAAACTTCTCTCATCATCGGTTACCATCTCAACATACTCTTCTTCTAAACGTTCATCCACTTCAATCTGTTGTGAAAAAATCCGACTGATCTCGGCTCGAGCGTTTTCCCGAGCTCCGCGGGAAGAGTTGGCGCTGGCAGTTCCAACTATATAACGTGAGAAGGGATACTCAGCCTCCGAATTAAGATACCATGACGGGATTTCCGAAACAGCTTCTGCTGATTCCGATTCAGCTTCAGCCGTTGCACAGCCTGCCGTTAAAAAACCAACAAATAAAACTATCAAGCTGATCTTTAAAATTCCGGCCCAAACAGCTCTACCATTCAACATTTTCCCCACATCCTGTCAAAATATACTGTTTTCAAACTACCGGATACCGGTTTATTAACCTTATGCCATAGTTGCATTATACTACTGGAAAGCTCGGCCGACAACTAAATTTAAACTGTCAGAATCAACGGTTCTTTCCAGCTTCTCAGTTGAAACAACCCTACCCTGGGAGTAATACCTTATTTCAAACTGATAATCTCCAGGTGGGAGAGTTGTAAAGCCTACCTGGAACTGCCCGGGCAGGGTTCGCACCAGCCGTAAATCGGGCTGTTCACTCTGTTCAATATAAACCTCACCGGCGATCCAGGTGGCCAATCCCAAAACAGGGGACTGTCCCTCTGCCAGTTGACGGGCTTCTGAAGCGCCAACACGCTTGGCTATCGCTCTAATAAAGGCAGTTCCCATAATTGCTGGAAACCGTAATTGGAAAATATTTTCAGCAATTACATTGACATCTTCAAACGAGGCAAGAGTAACAAGTTGATTCCCCTCCTGGTAAATTCCCACCCGATCGATCGTTGTACCCCGCCGGACCATCTTCGGCAGTCCAACCTTTAAATGCTGACCACTGCGCCAGGGAAGGTAAAGCTCCTGGGGCTGTTTAATCGGACCCAAGCCAAGTTTAACTATAAAATGAACCGGCTGTGCATCAGCTGACAGTTGAGGTCGTTGAGGCAACTCGGGGAAATCAAAGTTATAAAGTGCCGGCTGTTCCGAAAAAGCGCGGCGCATATGCTGCCAGTCAATCCGAACGCTATCCATCGATCTTTCATGCAAATAGACCATATAACCAATATAACGGGCCAGTGCACTAATGTGAAATTCCGCGGCCTGGACGGCAAAATCCAGTGCGGTATCAGAACTGTCCTGCTCAACAAAATCTCTATCAAAGGCAGCATCTCGATAATAATCAGCCCGTTCCTGATACCGATCATACATATAGTTAAGCTTGGTATCAAGCTTACGCGCTTCCACCCGAGCCGATTCCGGCTGGCCTAATTTTAAATAGTTAAGTGCCTTAAAGATATTTATATAAAGGTCTTCATGAGGATCGGCTTCATATTCCGTCTCGTTGGGATTGGTAATAAAAGCGTAGCCTACCTCAGATATTCTGGTAGTAAAAAGCTCATCCATTCGATCGTCGGCCAGGGTTAACAGCTCATTGCTCCGCTGATAATCACCGGCATAATGAAGGGCTATACCCTTTTCTATCCAGTAAAGAACCCTGTCCTTTTCCTGATAGCGCCGCTCAGCCCGAGCCGTCCTCAATATCTCAGCCGAAGTTTGATAGTCACGCTGTTTTAGAGCCTCTTCCAGCGGTTCATAATGGGTTAAATGGGGGGAAGCACATCCAGACAACAGAAATATCCCGAGCAGAATCATCAACAGCTGTGAACTATTAAACCGGCTCTGCTTAACTAGAGATGCCATACCTGTTCCCTCCCTCCAGTAGGAGCTTGATCAGAATCAACTCAAACAACCCGCTGAGCACCAGGATAGTTTACCAACTATAAGATGAACGATCGATTCTTTTTTGAATCCGCTTTTCACCAATCCAGACAGTTTCTGCCGTCTCTACATTAATCAACCGCAGATCCGTATGATACTGAACGGCGCTGACTCCAGAAATTCGCTGAGTGGTTGAGTAGAGGGCGCCGCGCAGCATAAAATCCGCACCCAGTTCCTGGGCAAATGCAGCGGCGGTTTCAGCTGTGGCACGGGCTTCCTGATGCAGCCTTTCATCCTGCAGAGCTTCACGAGCATCCCCGCCGGCAACAAAAGAAACCTGGCCGGAATTGATCAGAACTCTTTCAAAAGATCCAACAAAGGTCTCAACATCAATATGTTCGTCGGTTCGATTTGCAATATTACCAACTACCACCCGGGGCCGCCCTTCATTAGTACGTCGCCAGTTGTCCAGCCAGGCCTGACTGAGCACGTCATCAATCATCGATTCCGCCACCCTTCGAGCATCACCCTCATTCCAACGACCGGTTAAATCTATATCCTCGTCGGCATCCAACCGGGCTACCTGGGGTTGGGATGTCCCGCAACCTGTGACCAGTACAATCCCCGATAGAAATAGAGCTGTTACCAGAAGTAAAATAGCTTTTTTTAACATAATTTTCGCCCCCTGCTAAATTTTTAAAGCACTCATCAGTATCTTATCCTGTCCACAATTATTACGCCCCTATAATACTTCAGACCTTACTCGGCTGTCAATATAACTAAAATCAATGACAGGGCTGCATGCTTTCATAAAAATCTTTGACTGCAATATAGGGATCCAGTGCAAACTGCTCAAGCTGTTTATACTCCCTCAAATAAGGGCCCGAGCTGTTAAGAAGATTCAGGGTTCTACCCCCCGTGGCAACTTCGATCTCCTGGTAATTCATCGGATCCAAAAAACCATCGGCGACCATCCCCCCGGTACCTCGCAGCGAGGAAGGGCCAAGAAATGGCCAGACGATATAAAATCCATCACCCACCCCCCAGCAGGCCATGGTCTGATTGAAATCGTGGGGCTTCTGTTCCAGATGTTCACCCGCCACATCAAACAATCCGCCCAGGCCAAAGGTCGTGTTGATCAGGAACCGGCCGAAAGCATTGTGGGCGGCAGAACCTTCCAGTTGAAACAGCGCATTAACAAAATTTACCGGCTCGATTAAATTCGAGAAAAAATTGCCGATAGATCGGCGCACCGGATGGGGTGTTATCTTTTCATAGCCACTAACCGCCGGATCCAGCAGATAAAGATAAAATCTATCGTTAAAAGCAAAGGTTAATCTATTTAACCGCTCCAACGGATCAGAGATCGGCTCGGGCTGTTCAGAGGGCTCATCAAACTCTGTTTCAAACGGATCCCGATAATCTCGCTCATGCCAATCACGGGCCGCCACAGGAAGCTCGGCCAGCAGTAAAAATATTAGAAAACAAAGGCCGCAAACAACAAAATATCCCGATGATCTACGACCAGATTTAGCCGATTGCTGAATAGCTTGTTGCTCCTTTTTAAAAGTTTTTTTCAACCCTTTCGGAACAGCAGTCGAACTGAACTCACTCAACTTTATCCAGAGGTACCAGTTCATCGGGAGCTGCGGTTGGATCATCATCCTCAACCCGCTGTTTTAGCAGATCGATTAAATAATCGATAGAATTTCTCGCCAGAATATTGCTGAATTGCCGGCGATAATTCTGCACCAGTCCGATTCCCTCGACCTCAAAATCATAGATCTTCCAGCCCGGATCGGCAGCAATCAGACTGAACATCAGACGAACCACTTGCCGGTCCCCCTCAAGCACCATTTCCGCCCTGGTATGAACCCTGGCATATCGACCATCGCGGGTTACCTGAGTATCCCCCAGGGTGATATCGACAATCTGATAATCCCCACCGGCTTCTTCGGCAAGATCTCCGGTCAACCGGTTGACATAGACATCGGTTAGCAACTTCGAAAATAGATCGACCAGCTGATCTATCTGCTCGTCAGTTGCCTGCCGGGCATAAGGCCCCAGGGCCCGAAAAGTCATCTCCTCAAAATCAAAATCCTCCCGGGCCAGATCAACCAGTTGCTCACGAACAGTATCTGATTTTAAGGAACTCATCAGATCTGTATCCTCAAGGATCGAGAGAACCTCATCGATCTTCTCCTGCAGATAATCCTCAGGAGCCATTGTAAATCCCGGTTCCACTGTGAATAGCAGTAAAAAAGCTACAAATAATAAAGAAATCAGTCGTTTGCTCACCACAGTTCATCCTCCTCGCCAAAAATAAATCGTGACAGCATATCCTCTATTAATAACGGTGGATTGGTCTCAACTATTTCACCGGTACCGTCCTTGGGAATATTTTCCCGACCATGTCCGGGAGAAATAGCAATATACTGTTCCCCCAGCAGACCCTCGGTCCTGATCGATGCTTCGGTTCCGGGATCCGGCAGTTCTACATCATGATCGATTCTCAGGGTTACCCGGGCCTGATAATTTTCAAGCTCAATATTTGAAACCGTTCCAATCTTCACACCAATCAACCTGACTGCTGTATTTTCTTTCAGCCCGGTAACATCTGAAAAGACTGCTTCGACCGTATAACGGTTTCTGCCCAGGATATCCACGTCACCAAAACTAATCGAAAGATAGGCCAACGAAAGAATCCCTAAAATCAAAAATAAACCTACAATAATGTCAACCTTGCGAATCATTTTTAACCGCCTCCAGTGGTCCTTGCAACGCCTCAATAACAAAGTTTTGGACGGAAGGATGTTCAAATTCCATAAATTCTTCAGGGGTTGTCTGTATACGAATAACTCCTTCATCAAGCATAGCCACTCTGTTAACTATCTGGAAAACTTTCTGGAAATTGTGGGTCACTATAACAGCTGTAAATTTAAACTCCTCATGTAAATCACAGATTAGTCGTAAGATTGAGTTGCCAATCAACGGATCAAGACCGGTAGTCGGCTCATCAAAAAATATGATCTTTGGTTCTCCCACAAGTGTACGGGCCAGAGCAGCTCTTTTTTGCATTCCTCCACTCAATTCAGCCGGATATTTATCGACTGCTTCGCTCAAACCAACCCGCTGGAGATATTTTTCCACACGAGCATTGATCTGGGTCCGGGTCATCCTGGTTTTTTCTCGCAGGGGAAAAGCTAAATTATCGTAAACAGTCATCGAATCAAACAGAGCACCTGCCTGAAAAAGCATCCCTATACGATCACGTATACTGGCCAATTCTTTACCGCGGGACCTGTGGATGTCTACATCATCAATCAAAACCTCGCCGGAATCAGGTTCCAGCAACCCCACCAGAGTCCTCAACAGGACCGATTTCCCCGCTCCGCTAGCCCCCAGCAGCGCTAATATTTCACCATCTTCAACCGTCATATCCACCCCGTTTAACACCTGTTGTGCGGCCAGTTCCTTTCGTAAATTTTTAACTACTATCATATTATTCTACTCCCTTTTAAAACATCAACGAGGTCATGATGTAATTTGAAACAAGTATCAAAACGCTGGAGAGAACAACGGCTTCGGTCGACGCACGACCGACTCCCTCGGCGCCCCGGCCGGTATAAAATCCCTTGTAAGTACTGACCCAGGCGACAATCCCACCAAAAACAAATGCTTTAATCGAACCATACAATATATCATTGAAGATAACGAAATCAATAACCCCACCGAAATAACTTCCATAACTTACCCCCAACAGTCCACCAGTTACAAAATAACCGGCAAATATTCCAACAAAATTAAAAATTCCCGTGAGTAAGACAACAGAAATAAGGGAGGCAACAAAGATTGGCGCCATGAAATAACGGAAAGGATTAAGGTTCATGATCTTCAAGGCATCAAACTGCTCTGTGATCTGCATTACGCCCAGTTCAGAAGCAATCGAGGAACCAGCTCGACCGGCAACCATAATGGCGCAGACAACCGGTCCCAACTCCCGCAGCAAAGCAAGTGATACAAGTGTTCCCACGCGACCGGAGGCACCAAACTGGGCCAGGGTATGCTGACCGTGAAGTCCCATAACCGCACCGGTGAAAGCACTGATCAAAATAATTAACCAGAGGGATTTGGTGCCAATAAAATTTATCCGATTAATAATCCGATCAAGCTTGATCGGAGGAACAAAGATATAGAGCAGGGTTTTACCGAGAAATTTACCGAATAATCCCAGTCTACCCACCGAATATCTCGCTGACCTTCCAAACTTAGCAAAAAAATCTATCATCAGTTCTCGCGCCCCTGACTGCAAGCTTAATCAAACCACCATATTATAACAGAAAAAGAGCAACCGACCAAAACCGGCTATTAATATCTTTTATCCGGTTGCAGTTTTTTCTAATTACCAGTACAATTTAATTAAACTCAAGCAGTCCTTCCGCCTTTTCCCATGAATAACGTTCCTGGTACTGGCCACTATCAGAGAAGTGGGAGCGGGAGACAGCTTTTACCTGGCCGAGCAGAATAAATTGCTTTTACAAGGAGTTAAAAATGACTGTATCAAACTGTTCCAGGTCGCCGCAAAGGCTGCGGGCCGATCTCCATCTACACACCATGCACAGCGACGGTGCTTTAACCCCCTCAGCTCTATTAAGGATCGCCGCTGGCAATGGTCTAAAACTGCTGTCTATCACCGATCACGATAGTGTGGCTGGAATTCCCGAAGCCGAACGGGCAGCTCACAAATATAAACTGCTGTTTATCCCGGGAGTTGAACTGGAGGCTTTTATAGAAACCGAGCCCGGCCACTATCATTCGGTGCATCTACTGGGATATGGACTCAACTACAGGGAAACCGCACTGGTTGAATACCTTGCTGAAATACGTGAAGCCCGCCTGGAGCGGCTGCAGGGAATGCTCGGGAAATTACGTAATCTGGGAATCAAGGTCGATTTTTCCGCGGTTCAAAAAAACGCTACCGGTGAATCGGTAGGACGGGTTCACCTGGCCCGGACCCTCAAACAGAACAATCATGTCCAGAGTTTTGATCAGGCTTTTGAGCGTTATATCGGCAATGATCGACCTGCTTATGTGGCCAAGCCCCGCCATTCCCCACGGAAGATCATCAGGCTGATCCATGACTGTGGTGGAATTGCTGTCTGGGCCCACCCTTACTTTACAGGCAACGACGACCTGCTGCCGGAACTTATCAAGCAGGGAGTTGACGGGCTGGAAGCTTATCATCACGAGTTTAATCAACAGACCACAGAACACTACCTGCAACTGGCCGAACAAAATAATCTGTTAATAACCGGAGGTTCTGATTTTCATGGAACAATGGAAGAACAGTTTGAACCAGGTGATTGGTGGTATGAAGCTAACTCATTAGAGCAGTGGCACAGACTGTCATCAGTTTCCCTCGTTTAATTCTTCACTTATCTGCTTGATCCTCTGCCGTTCCTCTGGAGAAAGATTTTCCCACCCCAACCGATTCAGCCGGTCAAGGATCTCATCGGCCTCTTTCAGAATCTGCTGATTACGCTGCTCCCTCTCCTCCTGTTCAATCCACTCCTGCTGTTTTTTACGGCGCCGAAAAAAACTACTCAAGGAACCCAGCAGAGGTTTCCTCGGGTCACCCTTCCAGCAGTATAAAAGCCCCATTAAAAGACCAAAAAGATGGGCCAGATGGGCTATCCCCGAGTCAGTTTCAGAAACTCCTGACATTAATGTTATAACCCCGATAATCAGAACAAAATGTTTGATTTTCATTGGAAAAATTCCCCAGATGAATATCATTCTTTCCGGCCAGTAAATAGCAAACGCTCCCAGTAAACCAAAAATTGCCCCGGAAGCCCCCACTACAGGAATCGGACCATAGCTGAATATCACCATGCCCAGACCGGCCACTATCCCACAGATTAGATAAAATCTGAGAAAACCGGCCGTACCCCAGACCTGTTCCAGCTCCACACCGAACATCCAGAGAACAAACATATTTATCAACAGGTGAAAAAAACCCCCATGCAAAAACTGGTAAGTGACCAGCTGCCAGATATATCCACGGCGTACAAGGTTAACTGGAATCAAAGCAAAAAAATTGCCGAACCAGTGGACCACCGGCATCCCCAGGGTATCGCGGCCGATAACCAGACCATAGCGTGGAAGCACCCACTGTAATAAAAATACCAGACCATTAATTATCAGCAGTGTCCGCACCATCGGGGTTGTATTTCTCGGTCCCATTGTCATTCTTGTCCGTCGTCTCACCTGGATCACCTTACTCCTCAAATCAACCAGATTCAGACAGCCTTTTTGACTGTCATCAACATGCTTCCATCTGCTCGAACCGGAGTTGTTTGACTCCGGCCGAAGGGTTTCTTGATTCGACTAAAACAACAGTTCTTTCAGCTCATCTCGCTGCCGATCAATAAACCCCATCAGCTCCTGCCAACAGCTCTGAAAACTCCTGAACTCTCCCAGAGGATCCCCCGGTTTATACTCGTGCCGACCATAAAAAATATTTTCCAGACAGCCCTGGGCGGCCTCTTTATCACCATCTATCAGATATTGCTGGGAGAGCATCATGTTTGTTTTATAGATTCTCTCCTCCAGATCATCGGTCAAAAATCGCCCGGGCCAGGGATCAAAATAATCAGCCGGGATCTGCAGCTGTTCCTCTATCTGCCGGACCTTTTTTCTATCGTAAATAAACCGTTCTATATCCAACCGAACCAGCTGCCAGAGTGGGAACCCCCGTGGTGGCGGCTTGTGCTGGACACTAAACTCACGATCCATAAAAAATCTAAATCCCGAGACCCTGCCATTGATCAGCCAGTCCATATCCTCACCCCGGTGACAGCCGGGATCCAACGGTACCTCCGTAAAATAATCACGGTGCAGCACAATGTTACCCATCACCACATAAGAGGATTCTTTGAGCCGCGGTTCACCAAAAATATATCGGTTAAAAGCCTCGTTCATCGCCTCCGCATTGTTCCAGTATGCCATCCAATCGGGCGGGCGAGTGGCGTAGTTTATCGTTCCCTCCTCAGTGTAATAGGGACCACAGACAACTTTTACCGGCTCTTCCCGTCCCGGTGCCGGCCGATTAATCTGTTCCCCTGCTTTTTCAATGTAATGGGGGTCATCAACAACCACATCATCATCGGTTGAAATAATCAGATCGTGGCCCAGTATATGCGCCGCCAGAATCGACATATTTCTCACATCTGAATAACCGTACATAGACAGGGGAACCAGCAGCTCCTCCCGATTAGTCTGTTCAATATAATCTTTTAATTTTCTAAACTCCCGATAACCAAAGAGATGACAATTATAACCTCCACTATGCTGTTTAATATCCTGTCTGATCCGCTCGTCCACCTCATCCTCCCATTTCCGACTGGAAGAAGCACTGGACAAAACTACGGAAAAATCACCCTTTAAACAGTCCAGAGAGCGTAAAAAACGGGACAGACATCCCGGTTGATCGATCGCGATCGGATGATCGTATATCTGATCCGTATCTGTGAAAAACTGCTCCTGCGGCGGACCCCAGAAGGTTGGAGCAATAAAGGCTACCTGTTCGGTCATTGGAATTTCACTCCCTGAATGATAATCTAAAAAACTCACTACCTTTTAATTTGACAGTTATTTTGTCTGTAAAGCTATTATATACAGAGCGTTTGTGAAAGCTCCAGGTTCTCCTGGCTGAGCGGTTTTCCTGCAGCAGCTTCAGAGAGAGCGACAAGATTTCTGCGACCGGCTCTAATCCCGGTGCAGACACCGGTTTTACCTTCCAACAGAGTTTTCACTGCATAAGTTCCCATCTTGGCACCAATTATTCTATCAAACGCAGTTGGCGTTCCGCCCCGTTGAATATGTCCCAGGACCGCGACCCGGGTATCCATACCGGATTTTTGTCCCAGCTGATCAGCCAGTTTAAATCCCTTCCCGGCACCTTCGGCAAGAATAATAATATAATGAAGTTTACCCTTGCTGCGAGCTTTTTTTACCCGATCAACAATATTGTCAACACTATATTCAACCTCTGGAATCAAAATCTCTTCGGCACCTCCGGCCAGACCAACCGACAGGGCTATATGACCCGAAGCCCTTCCCATAACTTCAATAATAAACAGCCGTTCGTGAGATGTTGCAGTATCCCTGATACGATCGACCGATTCCAGTGCTGTATTAACCGCCGTATCAAATCCGATACAGAGATCACAACCACCAATATCATTATCAATACTTGCCGGCACCCCCACCACCTGGCCCGACCAGATCTCATTCAGGGCATCGGCTCCACGCAACGAACCATCACCACCAATAACCACCAGGCCATCAATTCCCAGCCGTTCAAGGTTATTAACAGCTTTTTTCATTCCTGCCTCCGTTTTAAACTCAGGAGATCGCATGGTTCTTAAAACCGTACCACCTCCCTCCAGTATCCCACCTACCATCCGAACATCCAGCTGCTGATATACCTGACTGATTACTCCATCAAACCCACGATGAAAGCCCAGAACCTCCAATCCTTCACAAATCGCTGTCCTGACAACACTCCTGATCGCCGCATTCATTCCCGGTGCATCCCCACCGCTGGTTAAAACTGCCAGTTTGTTCACAACTGCTCGCCTCCCGCTGAAATTTCAATTATCTAGAAAAAAGACTGGATAAATTTCGTAGTTATTATATTATTAAAAGGGTTCAAAAGAAATGGAACCATGTAGCGCCCGTAGCTCAGACTGGATAGAGCGCCGCCCTGCGGAGGCGGAGGCCGGGGGTTCAAATCCTCCCGGGCGTACTTAAACTAATAACTATCCGGATACTTATCCTGCCCAAAATCATCATATAGTTACCCCGGACTCCAGGGAATTTAAGGGACGCAGTCCCTCATGCTTTCAGGCACAGGAGGTGCCGTAGGGGAGTAGCGAACACAGTAAGCGTTGAGGGGGGAGATGCTCCCCCCTCAAATAGCAGGAGGCTAACGGCCGGCGGGTTCAAATCCTCCCGGGCGTACTTAAACTAATAACTATCCAGATACTTATCCTGCCCAAAATCATCATATAGTTACCCCGGACTCCAGATAATCCCAAACCACCGGAGAGCCTCAGTTGACCGGCCAAACTGCTGACAACCCCCTTATATAGTAAGGACGCTGTTTATTTTTCCGGTAAATAAGCTATAATTTTTGGTAAATAAATAGTCGGCGTGCTGGGTGGGGAGTTAGCGGTTCCCTCTATCCGAAAACCGCTTATGCGGAACCGATCGTCCGGGGAAGGAGAATGGTGGATAAGACCGCTTTTGCCGACCGCGTTGAAGGCTGAGTCCTGCAGATTTCAGTGCTTCGAATCCCGTCAGGCCCGGAAGGGAGCAGCGGTAAGGAGTGGCTGGGATGTTGCAGGGGTTCTTGGCCCGAGCGGAAAGCTTTAGTATGGCTTATACCAACCATTTTTCGACCTCGGACTGCACGCCGCCATATTGTTTCTCAGATTAATCCCAAAATTAACAGAACGGGGTAAAGATGACCTATAAAGTGCTGGCGCGAAAATATCGACCGACCAGATTTTCCGACGTTATCGGCCAAAAACATATCACCGATACTCTAATTAAATCACTGGAAAAAGAGCGCATAGGGCATGCCTACATTTTCAGCGGTCCACGCGGGATAGGGAAGACAACTACCGCCCGGTTATTCGCCAAGGCTGTTAACTGTGAAGATCCAGAGACAGTCGAACCCTGCAACAGTTGTGATTCCTGCCGCCAGATTACCGAAGACCGTGATGTGGATGTTATCGAGATTGACGGTGCTTCCAACAACAGCGTTGATCAGATTAGAACTTTACGTGAAAACGTTCAGTATGCACCGGCCTACAGCCGCCATAAGGTCTATATCATTGATGAGGTTCACATGCTTTCCAAAGGGGCTTTCAACGCCCTGTTAAAGACACTTGAAGAACCCCCGGACCATGTCATATTTATCTTCGCCACAACTGAGATAAACAAACTTCCAGAAACTATTCTAAGCCGCTGTCAGCGCTATGATTTCCGACTGATAAATCAACAGTTAATAACCAACTGCTTAAAAAATATCTGTGAAGCAGAAGCTATTGCTGCTGAACCGGAAGCGCTGTTTCTGATCGCTAAATTTGCCGCTGGAAGTCTCAGGGATGCACAAAGTATCCTTGACCAGATGATCAATTTTACGGGAGCGGGAGATGAAACAATCACCCAGGAGCTGGTCAGTCAGACCTGGGGGCTGGCCCCTTACGACAGACTGCTAAAAATGCTCACAGCAATACGTGACAATCAGCAAGAAATTGTTCTTGATGACCTGCACAAACATCTGGAGCAGGGACAGGACTTAATGGCTCTGATCGCCGACCTGGCTGAAATGTTGCGCAACTGTCTACTGCTTAAAGAAACAGCGGGTGGA
>PWOD01000191.1 GCA_003557545.1 bacterium
CCAGAATCATCTACTGAAACTATTTTTTTAACAGCTGAAGAACGGTTGCGATATGGGGAAAATCCCCATCAGGAGGGGGCAATTTTTAAAACAGCTGCGAGTTCAGCCCAACTCTATAAGCAACTTCACGGGAAACCTCTATCTTACACTAACTGTCTGGATTTTCAGGCCGGATTACGATTATTGAACCGGGTTGATCAGCATCAGGTTGCAATAATCAAGCATACTAACCCCACTGGATGGGCCCGTGGGGAAAAGCAAGTGGAGGTTTTTTTGAGAGCCTGGAGTGGAGATCCGATAAGTGCCTATGGAGGAGTAGTTTGTTTTAATCATTGTTTGAACAAAGAAACTGCTGAACAGCTTATTGATTATTTTGTTGAAATAGTGGCAGCACCAGCTTATCAACCGGAGGCGGTTGAGATTTTAAAAGAGAAAACCGGATTAAGAATACTGGTTTGTGAACCTGATAAATTTACTGAAACTGGGTGGCAGCTGCGTAGTTTTGGAGATCGGTTTTTAGGCAAAAAAGATCTTCAGGAGACAGGTGATCAGTCCGGTTGGACGGTAGTTTCGAAAAAAACACCGTCCGCCGCTCAACAGCGGGCATTCCAGCAGATGTGGCCGTTGCTGAGAGATTTAACCAGTAATGCTGTTTTATTGGGGACAGAAAACTCTCTTTTGGCTGCCGCCGGGGGGCAGCAGAGCCGGGTAGATGCTGTTAAACTCGCCCTGGATAAATGGCAAAGATTTCATCCTGACTGCAGGGAAGAGGTAATCCTTGCTTCCGATGGTTTTTTCCCTTTCCCCGATAATATTGAGCTTGCAGTTGACGCTGGAGTCAAGGCATTTATCGCTCCGGGTGGATCGATTCGTGATGGTCAGGTTATAGAGGCGGTAGATAGTGCCGGGGCTGTAATGGTTTTTACTGGACAACGGCTATTTTCACATTGAAAACGACGCTAAATTTAACAGGAGGTAGAAAACTGTGCATGAAAAATATCGAACTGAAGAGATGAACCAGATCTGGTCTGAACAAAATAAATATCAGAAATGGTGGGATGTTGAGGAGGCTGTACTTGAGAGTTTTTTCGACCTGGGGATGTTGTCCGGCGAGGAGTTGGAACAGATCGCCCAGCAGGCTACCTGGTCCCTGGAACGGATTAAAACTGTTGAACAGCGTATACGTCATGATATGTTAGCTTTTTTAGAGGTTGTTCAGGACAATCTTGGTGATCTGGCAAAATATGTTCACCGTGGTTTGACCTCCTCTGATGTAAAAGACACAGCAACTTCCCTGTTGATTAAACAATCTTTAGAAACAGTATTATCTACAGTTGAAAAGCTGGATGCGGTACTTGTTCGTCTGGCTCGTGAACATAAAAATAGTCGGATGATAGGTCGAACACATGGTGTTCATGCAGAACCTACAACCTTCGGTTTCAGATGTTTGAACTGGTTATGTGAGTGGCGTCGCCATCAGCAACGGATCAAACAGCTGCTGCCCCGGGTTTCCGTTGGTAAACTCAGTGGAGCCGTGGGGACCTATTCACAGATAACTCCCGAGATAGAAAAATTGGCCCTTGAGAAACTGCAACTCAGTCCCGCCCCTGCCAGTACGCAGATTCTTCAGCGGGATCGCCATGCTGAACTCGTAGCAGTTCTGGCTAACATGGGGGGGACGGTGGAAAAGATGGCGGTTGAGGTGCGCAATCTTCAGCGGACAGAGATCAGGGAGCTTGAAGAACGGTTTTCCCACACCCAAAAGGGCTCATCGGCAATGCCCCATAAAAGAAACCCGATAGTGGCAGAACGTCTTTCCGGTCAGGCCCGTTGTCTCCGGGGGTATGCTCAGGCTGCCTTTGAGACTGAAGCTCTCTGGCATGAACGTGATCTGTCGAACTCCTCAACCGAGAGAATTGTTTTGCCTGACGCTTTCAGCCTTTTACATTACATGCTGCTGAAGCTGACTGAACTTTTTGATAAGCTCCGGGTCAATAAGAAACAGATGAACAAGAACCTTCAAGCCACCGGGGGGTTGATCTATAGTCAGGCAGTTTTGGTTAAGTTGATGGAAAATGGTTGGCCGCGAAAAAAGGCCTATGAAGTAGTCCAGAAGCTGGCTGCTGAAGCCTGGAACAATGATGAAAATTTTGAGCAAAAAATAAGAAATAATCAGCTGATTACAGAGGAACTTTCGGCGGCGGAAATTGATAGTTGTTTTTCACCGGATAGTTTTTTACATCATATTCCTGAAATCTATCAACGGGTTTTAAAGGAGGAAAACTAGATCGAAAAAGCAACTGTTAATAAGCTAAGAGTTGGTCTATTGATCGATCAATCTGATCCGCAACCACTGATTCGTAGATGGTTGTTGAAGACAGCCGATAAACTCCTGGAGTTGGGGTTTAACCCCTTTCTGGTGGGAATTGAAGAGGAGTTATTGGAGGAAACATATGGCGGGTTGTGGGACTGGGCAGTTTCTAATCTGGGGCGGACCAAATCTCGTTTTTGGTGGCTGGGAGAAACCGGGTGGCTTAAATCGCTTCTTCCCCGTATAATCAGTCATTGCTGCGGCCCCGATCTGACCCGGCTCGATGAAATCAATATTAATCAAGAAGGCCTTTCTGTTTCTCCTGATTCACCTCTTTTGTGGTGGACCGATGCACCCGCTGGTTCGCCTGTTCCGGCCAGTTTGAGAATTTTAAATGGTGGGGGTTTTTCCCGGTCACAGATTGCTTCATTGCTGGCGGGGCTGGTTAATTTAGAAACTGTTAACAGGGTTTTTCTTCCCCGCAGTCTGGCACTGGAAAATTATCAACAGTCGGAAAAATTTATTATTGAAAAACCCGCTGAAATCAATCGGACGACCCCGGCAATCCTCTGGGTCTGGGGCTGTTCTCCCGCTAATCAGTTAAGGGTGTTGGATCACCTTTCTAAAACTCCTGTAGTTGTTCCCGCTACTGACTGTTGGAAACAGCTGTTAAAGGGTCATGATGAGCGGCTTTTTTACCAGGATGAGCGGCCAGCTTTCGGTCTGGAAATCATTGACCGTCTTTTGAAAAAAGCGGTTCAATTAGATGAACTACTTATCCGGCAGCAAACTATCAATAGTGGCTGTGCGGCTGAGGTTGCATCCTATCTTAAGGAGAAATTTTGTTAACCTGTTCTGCTTAATTCAGCTTTTGGATGGGGGTTGTTTTTCAAATTGAGTGGTTGAAACAGACAGTCCGGGGTTGGCCCGTTGTCAGTCAGGTCTTTAACAGTCAATCGACTGTTAATAGGGAGTCAGGGACGAGATCAGGAAGGAAATACGCAGCGGGCAAACTGCGTGCCTGGCCGATACGTTTCCAACCCCGAACATCTGTTTCATTACTATTAACGGACAAATCGACTGAAACCATTAGCAGAAATCTTTAAATTTATTAAAAAAGCTTAAAAATCAGACTCCCATCCCAAAAAATTCAATAGAATCTACAGCACTCAGAAGAAGATGGTTCAGCTCAGCCTGAACCGGTTTTACAGCTCCGCCCAGGTTTGAGGCCGATGTTTTGTCGAGCAGGTTGGACCGGCCCCCTTGAAATAGTATAAGGTCAAGCGTTTAAGTGAACCTGTTTTGTTTCCACGTCGTCTGGACCCGGGTATGGAGCTTGTCCGGGATGGGATGGAGTGGCTGTTTTTCTGGCCCAGGTGACCCGGCATATACCGGACAAGGGACAACACTTAACTCGTTATTATGGCTGGTATTCCAACGTATTTAGAGGTCGGCGGGCAAAAGCCGATGGTGAGCAGGGGAGCGAGTCCACCTATGTGCTGCCCGCTCCCCGGGCACACAAAAGATGGGCTATGTTGATCAAGCAGGTGTATGAGGTTGATCCATTAAAGTGCCCGGAATGCGGTGGCGAGATGAAGGTCATTGCTTTCATCCGCGACCCGAGGGTGATCTTCCGGATCCTGGATCATCTGGATTTGCTGGAGTCCTCCGGTAAAGACCCACCCGGAGACCCGCCGGGTTCGCCTCTCCGGTATGAACCCGTTTTTGATGATCTGCCCTGGGGCGATGATCCCTTTCACGTCTGTTGGATTCTTCTCCAATCCATTAATCGGGGAGAAAACCGTGCCGGTCTGGTGCTGATAAGCCCGATTATGTCAATGAATGAAGGAAACGGATATGTTTAACACGATGGAGGGGAAAATAAGATAATCAGGCTTCCAATTATCCTTGTTTACCTACTCAAATTCCCGTATAATGGTCAATACTATAAAACTCAAAAAAGCAATTTCTTATATAGTTGACCTGGTGGCGGAAGGAACCCCGCAGGAAGTGATGAAAAACGATGATTCTCTTACCGGCAGATTCTTGAGCGGTAAGCACACTGTTTCCACTGATTATTCAAAAAATAAAAAGACTAATAGGGAAATAACTCTGCACGGCGCCAATTTACACAACCTGAAAAATCTTTCCGTATCTTTTCCAGTAGGACTTATGACATGTGTAACCGGTGTGAGCGGTTCGGGTAAAAGTAGCCTTGTCTCTCAGACACTTTTCCCGGGCCTCGCTAACAAACTGCGGGAGAACTGTTTGCTTGATAACCTCTGCTCGAGCATCGAAGGTGAACACTATATTAAACGGGTCATAGAAATAACCCAGGCTCCGCTGAGTCGTAATTCACGCTCAATTCCAGCAACCTACGTATCAATCCTTAAAAAGATCCGCAATTTATTTGCAAACACAGAAGAAGCTCAACAAAGAAACTACAGCGAAGGACATTTCAGTTTTAACACAACTAAAGGTCGCTGCCCGGAATGTAAAGGGCAGGGTGAAAAGAAGGTCGAGATGCATTTCTTATCAGACATCACAATCCCCTGTTCAAACTGCGGCGCACAGCGCTTTAAAAC
Source organism: bacterium (assembly GCA_003557545.1). GTDB lineage: Bacteria > T1Sed10-126 > T1Sed10-126 > T1Sed10-126 > T1Sed10-126 > PWOD01. The sequence goes on from PWOD01000191.1 coordinate 4,897, forward strand.
CGAAATACTTGAAGTGAAATATAAAGATAAAAGCATTGCCGATGTGCTTAACATGGATGTGGATACTGCTTCGGAGTTTTTCAAAGAGGAAACAAGTATTTCCTCCACTTTGAACATTCTGCGCGAGGTGGGGCTTGGCTACATCAAACTGGGTCAGTCGACTCCCACCCTCAGCGGTGGCGAGGCCCAGCGATTGAAATTAGCCAGGGAATTAAGCAAAACAGGCGGCCAGAGCACTCTCTACATTCTTGATGAACCGACAACCGGTCTTCATTTTTATGATATAGAGCATTTAATTTCTCTGCTCCAACGACTAACTGCAGCCGGCAGCACCGTCATCATAATAGAACATAACCTCGACGTAATCCGCGCCGCTGACTGGGTAATAGACCTCGGCCCCGATGGCGGAAATGCCGGCGGCGAAATCCTCTTCCAGGGGCCACCCGAAAAACTACCCCACGCCCCGGATTCAATCACCGGACAATATTTATAGAAAGATAAAATGCGTGAAATAATTTTACATTTTATTGATAAAATCAGTGATTTTTTGCGCTACTTCAACCAGTCTCCGGCAGTCTACCCTGTCAGGAGTATCGGCGGCGCTGTGGGCTATATTTTTCATCAGTGCCACCAGTTTTTCTTCGGTAAATGCCAGCGCCGGGATTCCTTTTTGAACAAAAATCATGTGATCTCCGCTATACCAGGGTTCCCCCGCAACCAGGTATTCAGAGTCTGAAAAAGCGGCGGTTGCTTTTTCTTTCAGTTCTGCCGGGCATTCATAAAAAGAATAGGCCACGCTGCCGTTTTGCCAGCCGACGCCGTCGATATTTATCAGAAGTTCAATATCTTTCATCTGATCTCCATACCGCTCGAGATAATCAAGTTGACCGGCCACACTGTAGTGATCTTCCCCGTTCAACGCCGCGATCTCAATCGTTTTTTCACCGTTATAGTCAGCCAGCATCTGCGCTGTCAGCAGCAGAACAACAATACCTGACGCATTGTCTATTGCTCCCGGCGTATTTTCATGTGCTTCATAGACATCTATATGAGCGGTCAATACTATTTTTTTATCCTTACCTTCATTTAAACGGGCCACCACATTTGATCCGCTTGACTCTATACGTTGAGAATCTATTTTCAAACTGAATTTACCGGAAGCATTTGCCAGTATCTTTTCACCGGTTTCCACTGAACAATAAACCCCCGGTATATCAAAATCACCATCAACTATTATCGGGCAGGGATCGACCGCGCAGGCCTGCAGCGGTTTTTTATCACTGGCGGTAATTATTGCCGCCGGACTTTTTTCCTCCAACAGAGCAACAATTTTTTGATGATGCTCGGGATTGTAAAACACAAAATTTTTCGGGCTTAACTGTTCAGCACAAAGTTCACCGTGCATTAACAAAATCTTACCTGTAAACTCACTGCCTTCCAGTTCCTCCATGGTAGAAACAACCACAACCTCAGATTCCAGGTCACAGGCGGTAGAGTAAGGATTGGCAAAAACTTCATACTCTTTACCAGTAGCTTCAAGTTTAGCCTCCCGGCAGATGTAATCAAAACATTTAAATTCCGTTTCATCAACTTCATAACCATATTCTCGAATAACGGAAGCAAAAAAATCCGTAGCCTCCCGGTTTCCGGGCGAACCTGTCCGCCGGTTTGGCTCTACATCGCAGAGTGTCTGCAAATACAAACCTGCCTTTTCGAAATAATCGCGTTCTTTCACTGTCGTTTATCTCCTTTACAATTTATTTCCGGCACAATTCGTAAACAAAACCGGGTACAAGCCGGCGCAGGGTGTCTGTATTATAACCGCCTTCAAGCAGTGCAACCACCCTGTTTTCACAGTGTTCTTCAGCAAACATTCGTAACCCACTCGCCAGTTCCAGAAAATCATTATCACTCAGTTTTAGCCCGCCGAGCGGATCATCACGGTGGGCGTCAAACCCGACGGAAACCAGCAAAATATCAGGAGCAAACTCTTCGAGCGCGGGCAGTGCTTTCGCCTGCCAGAGCGGTTCCAGGATATTCCAGCCAGAACCGGCCGGCAGGGGAAGGTTCAGGGTCGCCCCCTCTCCATCCGCTTGGCCACGTTCACTTTCCACTCCTCCCCCGGGATAGAAAGGATGCTGATGAAAACTCAGGTAAAATAGATCCCCCCGGTCATAAAAAATCTCCTGGGTCCCGTTACCGTGGTGAACATCGATATCCACAACAGCAGGACGCAATCCGCGGCTCACCATATCTTCAGCCAGGACGGCAATATTATTAAACAGACAAAACCCCATCCCTTTCTCGCTGCAGGCATGATGACCGGGCGGACGCAGGGCGGCAAACCCGTTCTGTCCCCGGCAAGCCATATCCCCGAGCATCAGGGCTGTTCCAACCGCCTTCAGTGCAACATCATAACTATTTTTGCACAACGTAGTATCCTCTGCCAGCGAACGCCCCGCTGACGAAAACCGACGGACCTGTTCAACATAATGAGGGGGATGAACTGCGATAAGTTTTTCCATGCTGCAACCCTGCGCCTCATGGTAAGTCCAGGTTTTATCGGACTCCTCAACCCCCTCTCGAACAGCCCGCACACGAGCCGGCGACTCCGGATGCCCCGACCCGGTATGATGCTCCTCAAAAACAGAATCACAAACCACAACAACCAAACCAACCACCTCAACGTGTATTACATGTGCACAATTGTCAACATATAGTACATAAGGTATTATTTTTACTGCAGTTCTTATCTTTTTAGGAGGTGTCTTTAGTATAATGGAAAAAATTAAAAACATCGACGAGTTTGTTCATAGACTCAGTAATTTTTTTGATACGATTGGCAATGCAGTACGCTTGCAGATTTTGCTCTATCTCAAAAAGTCTCCACTATGTGTTTCTGACATCGCCGACAGGCTTGACCGCAAACGTTTCACAATCTCCAGACATCTAAAAATTCTTCGGGACAACGGTCTGGTAAAATCAGAAACAAAAGGCAAATTCCGCTATTACAGCTTAAAAAGGCCTGACCTTGTCGAAGAAACACTAAAAATATATGAATTACTGACAAGAGAAACCAAATAAATCCCGAGACATGTATTACATGTGTGCAATTGTGAACATATAATACATGTTTTTTTGGGGGTGGTTAGGGGGTGGCGTAGTTGCGGAATTTTGTTATTTCTTCGCTGTCGCCGATAACTACTATAAATTCGCCGGGTTTTA
>PWOD01000204.1 GCA_003557545.1 bacterium
ATCCTGGGCTATCCTCTGTTGGGGCTGCTTTTTCGCAGCGGCGCTTTTACCCTTCGTGACCAACGTATAACCTATGCTGTTCTTGCCGCCGCTTTGCTGGGGCTGCTGGCCTATGGAATTTTGCGAGTTTTTATTTCGATCTGCTATTCTTATGAAGATACTCGTGGCCCGGTAATCTCCGCCACCCTGGCGCTGATAACCAATGGTAGTTTGAATATAATTTTTGTTCTGCTCTGGAGTTACTGGTTACCCGGCTTAATTGAATACCGTGTGGCATCATTGACTCTGGCCGGGACCGTAGCCGTCTGGCTTCAGGTGTTCTTTCTTCGCCGCTGGCTTCGCCGTTATCTGCCCGACAAACAGCTCTTCCCCTGGAAAAAACTGTTACTTCAGCTGCTCTTTGCAATTGTTATGAGTCTTATTGTAAGTCTGCTTTTTTGGGTTAGTATGAATGAACTTTTCAGGGTGGTTAGCGCTGTTTTTATTGGTGGGTTTAGTTATTTTTTACTTGCTCATTTTAGTGGAGAAACTTATCCTTACCGGATATGGAAACAGTTTAAAAACAGATTATTCAAGTAACCGGTCTGCCTGACAAAAAATTTGTTTCGCAGCCAGTTTAAAACTTTTATCATCGAACGGTTTAATGATAAACCGAGTTAAAACCCTAAAAACCGATTAAATTGTTCTTATGGAGTGAGTGATTTGGAAAAACTATTTGATAAATTTTCGCAACTGAAAATAGCCGTAATCGGAGATCTTATTCTTGATAAATATGTCTGGGGCGAGGTTTTCAGAGTTAGCCCCGAAGCTCCGGTTCCTGTGGTTCGAGTCCAGAAAAAAAATGAACGGCTTGGAGGAGCTGGAAATACCGCTCAGGTAATTAAAGCACTTGGTGCCGGTGTCACTCTGTTTGGCCGTTTGGGTGAAGATTTAGGTGGCAGGCGGTTTTCTAATCTTCTGGACGATGCAGAGATTGAGCTTGTCAAACTTCCCAATCAACTGCACTGTTCCACAACTGTAAAAACGAGAATTATGGCCGGGGGCCAGCATATCGTTCGAATTGATGAGGAACGGCGTGATTCAGTTACTGTTTCGGAGTTGGAAACTACTCGTCAAAATCTTTTGTCTCAACTTTCTGGATATGATGCCCTACTTTTCTCTGATTACGGAAAGGGGGTTTTTTCTCCCGAAAACTTGAAGATATGGATGGAACTGCGGACGACCCTGGACTGTCCGCTTGTTGTTGATCCCCACATTGGTCATTTCACCGACTATCGTGGTGCGACCCTGTTAACTCCTAATGAGCAGGAGTTTCTTAGTGGTATGGGAGTTTATTCTGATGAACAGGTTAATCTGGAAGAACTTTCTCGACAGGCCGTGGAACAGCTACAGCTGGAGGCTCTGTTGATTACCCGGGGGGAAAATGGGATGAATCTTGTTGAAACCAATAAACCGGTTGTTCATCTTCCAGCGGAAGCCCGGGAGGTATATGATGTTACCGGGGCCGGAGATACTGTCGCCGGGGTTGTCTGTCTGGGTGAAGCACTGGGTTTAGATCGGCAACAATCAATCAGACTTGCCAATCTGGCCGCCGGTATTGCTGTGGGTCGTATGGGTACTGTTGTGGTTACTCCCGAAGAAATAAGGCAGGAACTGAAAAATGGGAGTTCTTGAACTGCAGGCCGCACGGGAAAAAGTTGCCACTCTTCAGGCCCGGGGGAAGCAGGTTGCTTTCACCAATGGCTGTTTTGATCTTTTACACTGTGGCCATCTGCATCTGCTGAAGGAAGATAAAGCCCGGGCTGATTACCTTCTGGTTGGATTAAATAGCGATAGTTCAGTTCGGCGGCTTAAGGGAAATAAAAGACCACTGTTACCCGAACAGGAGCGGGCAGAGTTGCTTGACGCTCTGGAGCCGGTGGACGATCTGGTGATTTTTTCTGAATCTACTCCGCTCCGGCTGATTGAAGAGATTAAGCCTGATCTGTTGGTGAAAGGTGCTGATTATCAGGTTGATGATATAGTTGGTGCTTCCTCGGTTCAGGCATCGGGTGGCCGAGTATACCGTGTCAAACTGAAAGAAAACTCTGGAACTACAGAGTTAATAAATAAGATCATTCGGCTCTATGGTGGTGAAGAAGATGGCTGATCCCCAGGTTATAGCGGTCATTCCAGCTCGTTATCAATCCCAGAGATTTCCCGGAAAACCGTTAGCTAAAATTGCCGGTAAAATGATGATTAATCGGGTCGCCCGGGCTGCTTCAGAAGCTGTTACTGTCGATCGGGTTATAGTTGCGACAGATGACCAGAGAGTTTTTGATGCGGTGGACAGGGCGCTGGCCACACCCCTTATGACCTCGTCAGAGCATAGTTCTGGCAGTGATCGGGTGGCTGAGGTTGCTGTTAGTTTTCCCACGGCCAAAATCATCCTCAATGTTCAGGGGGATGAACCTTTAATCAAAGCTGCTGATCTTGATGCCGGAGTTGAGATTTTACAAAGCCGCCCTGACCTTAATCTGGTTAGCTTTGCCGCGCCCTGTCCGGCGGGGGAGGAAACCGATCCGGATCTGGTCAAGGTGGTTAAAACCCTTAGTGGTAAAGCACTTTATTTTAGTCGTTCACCGATTCCTTTCGCCCGAGCAAAAGAGCCCGACTACTGGCAGCATATCGGAATATATATATATCGCCGTTCTGCACTGCTTGATTTCGTTCGTAATTCACCCACTCCACTTGAACTTACTGAACAGCTTGAACAGCTGCGGCTTTTACAGAATGGCGTTGATATTCAGCTTGTAGAGCTGAAAGAACCAACAGTGGGAGTTGACCGTCCGGCTGATATTCGGTTGGTAGAGGAACGTATTAAGCACAGTTAAGAGTCCAGACTGACATCGGGTTGATCTTTAATAGATTTTTGAAAGTGAGAGCTGGTTGATGCAAATTAGATTGCCGCGCTATTTGTTGCCTTTTAACTTAACCCAACTTCCACATTCCAGGGTAGAAGTAGCGGTTATCGGTGCAGGTGTGGCCGGTTTACGTTGTTCCCTCAGGCTGGCGGATAGTTATGAGGTTGAAATATTTGCCAAAGGATCTCCTGAAAAAACCAACACCTGGCATGCTCAGGGGGGAGTTGCAGCAGCTCTGGCAGCCGATGATTCGGCTGAAAAACATGCACAGGATAGTTTGAAGACAGGAGCCGGTCTGTCCGACCGGCCGGTAGTGGAAAAAGTAACAAAAGCGGCCCCGGAACTTATCCGTAAACTTGTCAGCTCCGAACCGGTTTTTAATCGCTCTGAAAACCGCTTGTCCCTGGGGCGGGAAGGCGGACATAGTTGTGCAAGGGTAGTTCACGCCAGTGGTGATGCCACCGGGAGGGAAATCTCTCAAATCTTGTTGGACAGGGTTAAAAACTCTCCCGGAATCAATCTTAATTTGAACTCTATGGTGGTTGATTTGGTGATTGATCAGGGCAAAATTTCTGGAATACTTGTAGTTAGAAATGGTCGGTTGGAATTCGTGGAAACCGGTGCGCTGGTCCTTGCAACAGGAGGGCTCGGACAGATTTATCGTGAGACCACAAACTGTGTCGGAACTACCGGTGACGCTATGGCTATGGCCCTGAGGAGTGGACTATCGCTTCAGGACATGGAGTTTATTCAATTTCATCCAACAGTTCTTTATCTGCCTGGCGCTCCACGATTCCTTATAACTGAGGCGGTCAGGGGAGAGGGCGGGATAATTCGTGATATCAGCGGTGAAAGATTTTTATCCTCGGCCGATCCGCGTGCTGAACTGGCTCCACGTGATCTTGTTAGTCGAGAGATTTTGCAGCGAATGATCTTAACCGATTCATCCTCTGTTTATCTGGATTTGACTGAGTTTTCAACGGACTGGCTGGAGAATCGTTTCCCTACCGTTTTTTCTACCTGTCAAAGTTATGGACTGGATATTTCGCGGGAGCTGATACCGGTACGGCCCTGTGCCCATTATAGTATGGGTGGGGTATTAGTTGAACTGCCGGGTCGCACCGCTGTAGAAGGGGTTTATGCTGTTGGCGAAACAGCCTCGACTGGTTTTCACGGAGCCAACAGACTGGCCTCTAATTCATTGCTGGAAGGATTAGTTCTGGGGGACTCACTGGGCCGGGAAATCTTGCAGGTAGGTCTGGTCAAAACTTCCCGTCCGGCCGGTTTGAAATCATCCGGTCTGACAGGCAGTAGAAATCTCGACCTGGTTGATGTCAGGAAATCATTACAGAGTACGATGTGGCGTTATGCTGGAATTTTACGCGATAGAGACAGATTAGTCCGGGCCCGCGAATCTATTGCACGTTGGATAGAGTTGACTGCAACAGTGGACTGTAGAACTCCTGCTGATCTCGAGACGATCAATATGTTACAGTTGGGATTGATTGTTGTTAACCAGGCTCTGCTGCGCCGGGAGAGCCGTGGGGCCCATTTTAGAACGGATTTTCAAACTGCTCGTGATAAGTTTCGCTGTCATTCAACCGTTTGTTGGGATTTTCAGGAAAATTGTCTGGATAGTGGTTGGAGAGCAGTCGAACAATAATCAGAGGACTTCTCGTAATCTTTCGGTTAACCGGATAGCGTTGTCGAAATTTCTCATCCCCATAAAACTGATGTTTGCTCCGATAAGACAGGGGTTATTAAGCCGCTGATTGGTCTGTATAATCTTTTCTAGCACCTTTGCTGATTCATCAATTGAAACATCAACTGGATTTTTACTATTTAAAATTTTTCGTTCAAGAGCTTCCGGAATTTTTACACCCAACCAGCGCATGAAATTGATATCTTTTTTTTCGGCGATTGGAGCAAAACTCCAGAAAATCGCCGGACTGTCCGTCCCGGTTTCTCCAAGTTCCAGGTCGAGATCTTCAAGAAGTTTTGTTGCTGACCCGGCTTCGGTGATAATCTGTGTGGTGAAAAAGTCGGCGCCGCATCTAATTTTATAAGAGATTCTTTCCGGTTCATCCAGGCTGCTCAGGCGTCGCGTTGGTATACAGATATTTCCGATGAGGTAATCGGTTGGGTTCGCTGAATTGTTGAGCAGATTTGTTTTGCCGTTGTTTAAATTTTCTCGGATTAGTCGATTGGCCTCCGGGACCGACAGCCCGTTATAGGCATCAGCCTCCTGTTCACCACCAACCACAACAAGATTTTCCAGGGCATAATTTTCGGCTGTTTCTATTAACCATTCTTCCTCTACTGCCGGGGGATTGTGGACGACAACCCGGCAGATTATGATTTTTTGGTTGGGAAAATGGGTGCGCAACTGTTGGGCGTATTCTCGTGGTTGATAGCGTGGTTTAAATGAACTTTTCCTTTGACCTTTTTCACTCTTGCTTTGCTCTTCACGGATCTCTGGAAGATTAATACCGTCTACCCGGGAACGCTCAAACAGTTCAGATAGTTTGTTGATTCGTAATTTTAACTCCTGCTCGTCTGCATCAAGTTCAGGGGGGATCAGTTCAAATAATAGTGGTTTATCAGAAAATCGTTGAGATATTCGGGCAATCCTGGGCTGGTTTGGCAAAATAAAAGCCTCCTTTAGAGTTTAAAATCATCGTTAAGTTGAAAAATTTTATCCCCTCACGTCCAGTTTTACAAGCTTGATTAATTTTGCTCTATATTATATCAGTCACTGTTAATTAAATTTCTGCTTGTAATATAATCACGCTTATTGATTTTTGCCCGGTTATTTGCTTGAGCTAAGCTGTTTGTATGATATGATAATTTTTGCTAATCTATTTATCTATTGGTTGGCCACCTGATTTTAACAGTTAATTGTTTTAAATGATAAACCCAGTCGTCAACTGGTGTCGGTCCTGTTCGAAAAGATCTTATTAAACCAGTTTGATAGTGCAAATTTTGCTGTTTTATTATAAAATTGAGAAAATTGTCGCAAACCTTTCTGGAAATTTGTTAATATATAGCGTAAACGCCTGTTTTATTGATACGGATAAGTAAAATTTTACAAGCCGGAGGGCTGTTTATAGGAGGCAAGGTAATCAATGGATTTGTTTACAATTTCTTCAGCTTATGCGATGACGGTCGAAAATGGTAATGGGGGCGGTGGTTTTGGGACAACAATTTTGATGCTTGCAATAATTTTTGGTATCTTTTATTTTCTGCTTATTAGGCCTCAGAAAAAACAGCAGGCTAAACATCAGGAGATGTTGTCCGAATTAAGTGCCGGGGACAGAGTTATTACAGCCGGCGGAATTCATGGAAAGATTATTTCGGTTAAAGACAACCAGGTTAAACTTGATGTCTATAAAGATTTCAAATTAACTCTGGAAAAGTCCTCAATTTCCACTGTTAAGGGTAGTGAAGATGATTAAATATAAAAAAGAGCTTCTGGCAGATCTTGCAACCATAACCTTCGTAGTTGGACTGCTGCTTTTTTTCGGCAGCTCGGCACTGTTCGCTTCCGCTGATTATTTTCGTGATGGGCTCAGGTATTATTACCGGGAACAGTTTGAGCCGGCCCTGGAAAAATTTCAGCAGGCGATTGAACTGGAACCCTCCGATCCACGCCACCATTTCTTTGTGGCCAACAGCTATAAACATCTGGGTCAGTTTGATAAGGCTGAGATTGCCTATCGTGAAGCGCTTGAGCTCTCTCCGGATTATATTACCGCCCGCCGCCGGCTGGCCTTTCTTTATTTTGACAATGGCCGCTGGGAAAAGGCGCAGGAGGAGTTTGAACAGTTAACTCAGGATGCACCGGGCGAGTTTGAATATCGTCATCATTATGCCATAACACTTTACCAGCTTGATCAGATCGAGAGAGCCCGTGAGGAGTTTTATCGGGCTCGTGAGTTGCGACCGGATTCACCGGAGGTATTTTACTACCTGGGGAGGATTAGTCTTGATCGTGGTGAGTATATTAATGCGGTAAGTCGGTTTGACAGGGCTGTTGATGGTAAATCTGGTGAAGGTCGTTACCATTTTCATCGGGGACTGGCCTTTTTTCGGATGGAAGACTATCTGGAACCGGAGGTCGAGGTAAGATCGGTACCGGATTTTAGAAAGGCTATTGAATATAATTTTGATACAGAGCGTTCCCGGTTTCTGCTGGCCAATTCGCTGCTCTGCTGGGGATTACGCTTTGTGCGTGATGGACAGACTCAGGACGGGATCGATTATTTACGTGAAGCGGTGAGACTTTTTCGTACTGTATTAGTGGCTGATCCTGAGGCCAGTAATGCTTATCATAACCTCGGCCTGAGCTATTTAGGAATTGGTAACCTTGATCTGGCGGTGGAAGCGCTCCGGGAAGCGGTTGAGCTGGAACCAGAGGTGGCATTTTTTCATGATAGCCTGGGACTTGCTCAGTTCCGCCGGGGTGATTTTAGAAGGGCTGTTACTGCCTGGCAGTTTGTTACCGAGATTAATCCTCAATATACTGAACATCCGATGCATGAACTTCTGGGTATTGAACCGTTTGAAGATCGTAAGCAGGAGGCTAGAATTCGCCAGTGAACCGGAATGGGATCAAGAGGGGAATCTTTTCTATTAAGGTTCTGTCTAATTTTTTTATTTTCTCCATAGTTATACTGGTCTCTGTTTTAATGACAGGTCCGGTTTATGGCTGGCAGCGTCAGGCCGAGTCTCCTCTATATGATCTACGTAATTTTCCTGAATACCCACCTGTGGAGTATCCTGAGCCGGTTGAAGAAGAACAAGAAGAACCGGAACCTGTTTTTACCGAAGTGCCGGTGGACACACCAATTCCACCTCCACCAGTTCATCTTGACAGGCGACTTCCTCCACCCAACCAGCTGGAGGAGGACACACCACTTCCACCGACTCAGCCTGACCTTCGGCTTCCACCACCGGTAGACCCTCGTCGTGATACGCCGACTGAGCCCCCTGAAGAACCTGAGGAAACCCCGGAAACCACCCCGGAAGAACCACCGCGCCGGCGTCGGCCTCTGCCACCACCGCCTCGCTCAGAAATCGAGGAAAGCTCTGATATTGAACAACAGACCATATATTCCGAGCAGCCGGCAGAGTCTGATACAGCTTCGGATGATACAGGATCAGAACTATTAGATTCGCTTATTCAGCAGC
>PWOD01000224.1 GCA_003557545.1 bacterium
GAAAACTTTCTTAATGTCTCAGATGAAGAAATAGAAGATGCAAAAGCTGCTTGGTTTTATGCATCCCCTAATGGGAAACATGATATCGGTATATGGGAAGTGGCGCATAAATCATGCTCAATGGATGAAAATAAGGTAGAGGAAAACTTAGAAAATAAGTTAGAGGAAAACTCCGATGAATTCCATATAAGTGAAAAGGCAAAGCGGTTCATGAGTCAGAATAATCTCAATCTCGCATTTCTTCATTTAAATGATATTATAAAATCGGTGGTAGGAACTTACCGATTTAATGCTAGTCTCTCTCATTATGATAATGATCCAACTTTTAAGTATGTGAAAGTTGAAGTTTTCCCAAGCTAGGTAAATGCTGATACTTCACAGGCTATGGGACTCGAAACTATGATAGACGATTTATTTCTTGAGAGTCATAAAGAAGAATATGTGAAGTTTGTGATTTTTGTTAGAAACAACAAATAAAGAGGCAATTGAATGAAATGGGATGAGGAAAGGTTAGTTCATTTAATAGAATTAATGTATGCTAATGAAGATGTATTTCAGGCATTTGAAAAGGGTATAAGGGAGAGCGAGAATCTTCTTAAACCTTTTGAATATCTGTACGAAGAAAATTTTGATAGATATCCTCACCTTCCCATAGCAGAAATTTCTGTAGTTTTTACTATTATCTCAAAATGTATATCTGAATATAATCGGACTCCTGAAAATATAGATTTCCTTAAAAATATTGGAACCGATATATTTGCTACTGTCGAGATACCTAAGTATTCGAAATCAAAAATAGGGAATATCATAAAAAGATGTTGTAAAAACAAAACCCAATTAAGTAACAGGATTGGTGAACAACGGGCAACCGAGATTATGGATCAATTTATTGCTGACTTTTATTTTAAGTCTAAAATTATTAGTTTAGTTCAAACCCATAAGAACGGAGCCTTTAATTTAAGCCCTAAACTACGGAATATGTCAGATATAATCGATGGGTGTTCACCCGGGGCTCCTCCGGAATACTATGGTTTGGAGTTAGCAGAAACAATGCTGGATGAGGTGGTATCGTCTAAAACAGGATTAGATTTTCTCGAACGCCTTATGCCGGACGGGTTTGTGTCCGGGGATGTCATTCTATTGGCGGGGCCGACGGGAACGGGTAAAACTACATTCTGTGTTCAGGCGGCAATGGATGTTGCAGTTGACAATGGAGGGTTCGTAGCCCACTTTACATATGAGGAAGCCTTTGAACGAAAGGCAGACCCGAAGAAAGTGCCTAAAGAAGGTGAAACGAATAACCGGTCAGAACTGACGGCTAGGGCCATAGCATGTAAACTGGGTATAAGCAGAACTAGGACTAAGAAGGGGCTAACGAACTTGAGCGAGGCAGAAATAGCAAATATAAGAGATCTTAGTAGTGGTCCGTGTGGTAGAGATTGGAAGATAATTGATATGACCAAGGCGAAAGGCGCAAAGCAAACTTTTGAAGGCATGAAAGACAAAGCGCGTAAATGCCATGAAGAAAGGCATATAGATCTTCTAATTATTGATCCTTTCTGGGATTTAGTTATGGTGACCGCTATGTGGGAATATACTAATCCGAGCCTTGAGCAGATCCGTTCATGCGCTAATGACATTGCAGCAAAGCTGAAGGATTTTGCTGACGAGCTAGGGGTTCCTATTCTGGTCACGCATCAGGTATCAGCAGAAGGCGCTAAGGATAATCCCAAAAAGGTTAGCTCATATTGCTTAGCTGAAAGTAGAGTTCTTATGTGGAAGTGGACTGTAGGCCTTGTTATGACAAAAATGGATGAAAACAATCAAAATGCTTTGGTTTTTGTAAAAGGCCGCTCACAAGGAGAAGTTGGTGCTTATGAGAAATTATCTTATGACAGGAAAACAAGTTCTTTTGAACTGAGAAAAGATAATGAAGCGGTCAATAAATTAGACGTAGGAGGTCTGCAAAGTAAAAATATGATAGAAGCTTTTGAAGATATCTCCGGTCAAATAGAGTCACAACCCGGGAAATCTGTTGAAGATAGTTCAGGTATACTTGAATCAGAACCTGAGCCTGATGAGTTAGAAATGGATGAAGAAACAATTGAATTTAGGTGAGTGATGCTTAATGAAAAACTATATAAACGTATAGAAAAAGTTTTTGAACAAAAACCTGGCATTATCAACGAAGGTATGGAAGCTGAGTATAAAACTACACGTCTACGGGATGGAAGTTTTAAAGCCAAGGTAGAGGTGTTTGGGGAAGCTTATACTGTAAATTGCCGATTCTGTGGAGATACAAGGGAAAGACTTAACATATCTTATACCTATGGCTTGGAATTGGTAAAAGACGGTAAGGTAATAAAGTTTCCCCACAGCTGGATTTGCTATAATGAAACACAATGCGCTAATGGTAATGAACCAAGGAAAAAGAAAAATAGGCACGAACTCTATGAAGCTCTGATAGCAGGAGAACCGTTAAGGGTTGATGATAGGCATTTGCAAAAAGCTAAGAAAGAAAAAAGTGATTCGCAAAGGCCTTTACCCTATAATATGGTACCTATTGCTAATCTCCTAGATTCTCATGAGGCCAGGTCATATTTATTAAATCGAGGAATTAATAGTGGTATTATACGGGAGGCAAATGTCCAGTACATAAAATGGGACCCTTCACCTATTTTGAAGGGAAGGATATTTTTTCCGGCTTATAGTGTGGAGGATCCCAAAGACTGTATAGGAGGACAGGCCAGGTATATAGAAGATGATGGCAGCGGTATTAAATATTATACTGTCAATAAGTTGCCGTCTCGTTCCCTGTATGGCTACCATCGATTAAAGGATAAAAATTTTGCAGTGGTAGTGGAAGGACCGTTAGATGTTTTAGCTTTGAAAGGATATGGTTTGGGGATTTATAGCTGTGCAATTACTAGAAATCAGTTAAAATTACTTAGCAAATTTAAGACAATTGTTATAGCACTAGATCCAGATTTGAAAGAAAAGAATGAATCAATGTTTGGCAGACTTCAGCGTCAGATAATAGAGCTTAAGTCTGCATCTAATGTTTATCAACTAACACTACCCGACGGGTATGACCCTGGTGATCTGGGTTTTAGGGAAATGTTTAAATTAATAAAAAAACAATTTGGTATAATTTGGAAGGTGTGAAATGTTAATACGAGTAAATAAAGTAATGAAAGGGGAAGTTAAAAATGTTTTAATTAATGTTGATCACATTATTGAAGTTGAACCTATGAAACCTTAACTTAATGGAGAAAACTTATGGGAGTATGTAAAGTTTGTGATGGTAAAGGAGAAGTGAATGATTTTCATCCTGAATTTAAAAAAGAATTAAAATCCAAATCTAAAAAAGAAGTAGCAGAATACAAAAAAGCATTGAAGAAAAATGTAATGGCTCCTTGGATAATAAAGATTCCTTGTTTAGCTTGTGCTAAAACAGGTCAGGATTTGAAGGTAGATAAAGCCACATGGGAGAAAATAAGGAAGTGGGAAAATGAAGTCAACAAGTGGAAGGATGTAACTGCCAATACCCCACGGATATGGATTGTAGTTTATGAAACTATCAGCAATTTTGGCTTTGATGAGTATATTAAAAATGTAGGATTTGAACCTCCATTTGAGCAGTACTGCAGCAAGAAAAATAAGTGCTTTATCTTGGATCTAACGGATATGACTATAACAGGGATTGGCAATTTAGATAAGTGAAACCGGTTATTTTATGTAGGTGAAGTTAATGAAAATGAAGCAATTCGCGACGAAAATATTGCAAAAAGAAATTGAAGGTATTGGAAAACCAGAATTAATAGATACGGTAGCTGCCTATTATGATGAGACTGTGCTCAGAACGGCGTTACGTATGTTTTTTGACCCATCTTTGGTGGTTAGGCTGTCACCCCCCAAAAGTCCAGCTTATGCTGATACGTGGCTTCCTGGCCGCTCTCTGACAACGACAGGGCTACAGGACTGCGATAAGGGTATGATGATTATCAGTAAAACTGTTACAGAGGAGGACCAAGCCAGAAAACACATTCTGTCTGGTGATTCATCGCTTCAGTTTTTTCAACTTCTGAAAGATACTGGAATAGATTTAAATGACATCTACTTTACTTCAGCGTTTAAATTCAAATCTGATGATAATAAACCACCTAATTGGAAACGGGAGATAGCTCTATTTTTTCTCTACCACGAAATCAAGGCAGTAAATCCTGAGTATATATTACTTTTGGGGACAGTTCCTTCGGTAGTTATTTTAGGTGACATACTTAAAAATACACGAGGAATTTTAAAAGAAATAGAGTTTGAATTTACAGATAAACCAATTAAGGTGTACACAACTAAAGATCCCTTTAATGTGTTAGAAAGTTCCCCTTATGAGCTGCCGGGACTCAGAGCAGATCTACAGCAATTTAGACATATCACAAAAACAGGAAGCATGAAAGAGATACCTCCTCTTAAGCATAAAGTAATTCAAAGCGAGGAAGGTGTAGTGGAAGTTATTAAAAGCATCAAAAGTGGTAGTATAGTGTCCTTGGATTCTGAGTGGGGTTATGATGGTGAAGGAGACGGCTGGCTTAGGGGTGTTCAGCTGTCGTGGAAGAAGAACGAAGCAGTATTTATTGAAGTAAATGCTGCCATAGATGATCCCGCCGAGAAGGGCGAAGAAGTTATCAATGCAAAAAAACTAGGTAACATACTGGACAAAGCGTGTAAGCATAAAAAATTTAAACTAATAGGGCACAATCTCCGGTCTGATGCACGGATTATGCAAGACGTGCTGAGGTTTAATCCAATAGAATATGTCTTCCACGACACTATGGCAGCAGACCACCTAATCGAATGTCAACGACCCCATGGTTTAAACGACTGCATTCTCAGGGATACGGATTTAGGAGTATATGATGATGAATTAAATAAGTATATATCAGAAAGCCCTATTGATGAGAAGAAGTATGGTTATGGATTTATCCCGACGGAGGTATTAGTCCCATATGCATGTAGGGATGCCGAGGCTCTCCTGAGATTGTACGAGGTGCAGGATAAGGAAATTAAAGGAAAGCAAAGAGAGTTATTCTACAACCTAATTATGCCGTCCCAAGCAGCACTTCTTGAATGTGAAACAACAGGGTTTAAATTAGATGTTGAAACTATAAAAGAATTTACAGATATTTTCAAACAGAAGTCAGAAGAGATAGAACAGCAACTTGAAATAATAGCTGAAGACTACGGTATGGAAAAATTTAATCCAAATAGTACAAATCAGGTTAAAGAGTTGTTGTTCGATAAGCTGGGTTTGGAGCCATTAAAAACTACCAAAGCTTATAGGGAGAAATCATGGAGCGAGGTGAAAAATTTGTCAGAAGAAGAAAAAGCAAAAAAGAAAATTTCACCAAGCACAGATAAAGTCACATTAACGGTTCTACGTAATAAGCATGAAGCAGTTGATTTAATGTTTAGGTATAGGAAAATTGATTACCAATCGAAGAATCTGTTTAAACCATATTCAATAGATGAAAATGGGAAATTAAAACCTGAGGAGAAAAGTCTTTTGGGGTATATGGATAAGGATGGGTTTATTAGGCCGTCTGTTAATGATACCATTGATACTGGCAGAAGAAGCACCAGGAGTCCCAATCTCCAGAATATGGCAGGTAAAGAAGTAGTAGCATTATATAAAGCAGCAAGAATGGAGGATCATAAGCATCTTCGCTCTGCGATTACAAGTCCTGAAAAATATTTATTTGGTTACGCCGATTTAAATTCAGCTGAAATGTTTGTTATGGCGGAACTTTCAGGCGATGAAAATCTAAAGAAGGTGCTGTATGACCCAGCAAAAGATTTTCACAGCTCCAATGCTATTCTGATTTTCAATCTCCCCTATAAAGAAGAATACGGGGATATGAGGAAATGGCTGGAGGAAGAAGTACCAGAAGGGGAGCTGAAAAGGTCTTCAGCAAAGGCTACTGGGTTTGGGTGGAGCTATGGTATATACCCAAAAAGGCTACACCAGGACATGTTGTCCCTGGAAATACCAGCTACAGTAGACCAGTGCCGAGGATGGCTGGAATCATTTGATACGAAGTATAGTCAAGTGGTTGAGTTCTTTAAAATAGCCGCTGATAGGGTTAATAATGAAGGGTTTGTAGAAAACCCATTTGGAAGAAGAAGGAATCTATATTATTTGGCGGATGAAGGAGCCCTCGCGCATCAGGGGCGGGCTGCTGGAAATTTCCTTATCCAATCCACAGTAGCCGACCTAACAAGAAGTATAATGATAAAAGCACGTGAAGTGAGAGATAAAGAAAAAATTGATGCGCGCCTTAGCCTGGATCAGCATGATGCAGTTACTTTTTATGTCAATGTCAAAGATGTGGGGCCGTTTATTGATGTTCTTCTACCCCAAGCTTTTGACATCCCAATACCACAAATAGATTTAAAGCTGGATTATGGTATTGAAAATTTAGGAATTTCTTGGTCAGTCCCTGACTCAAAAGAAGAATTAATTGATTGGGGAGTTTCGGAAGAAGATTATGAAAAATATGGTAAATTTTTTACTTAACCTGCAGATGGTTTGAGCTCTGCATTACTTCTAATTTTACTCAAAACTAAGGAGATTATTATGAAAGTTTTTACTTATTTAATGTCAGCAGGAAATTCGTTTAAGATTGGTAAGTCAAAAGATCCAGTAGGTCGCAGAAAAGGAATACAGACCAGTAACCAAAATGAAGTTAGATTATTAGCTATGTGGGATCCACAAGATGGTGGACCATCAGAGCAAGAAACCTTAGCTATCTTTGGTAACTCCATAATGAGAGGCGAGTGGATAAAAGCAGAGAAATCCACTATTAGCAAATTTCTCAATTCAATACCAGGAGTGGTCACAGAAAGTTTTTCAGAGGCAGTTTTAAGTTCGTCTATCAGTAATCCAAAATTTCAGTAATTTGTAATTCTGGTATTTTTCATTTTAACCTGCAAGGTTGTTTTAATCTAATTCAACCTTGCAGGTTGTTTTTACTGGAGATTTCCATGAAATTAGCTATTTGTTTTAATGGTAATATTTATAGGTTCGAAAACATAAATGGAATCAATGTATCAACTACTGAATTAGAAAAAGATTTAAAAGAATATAGTGATTTAGAAGAGACCAGGATAGTTAAAGATTTTGTTCACTTTTTTGTAGATCAAAAATTATTGGATAGCCGGGATAGTGTAGTAGATGTAATTTACAATCAGTTAAAAAACTAAAAACGGGAGCTGAAAATGGTAGAAATGATAGAAGAAGACTCGACGCTAAGTATTGGAATTTTCTGGGATGATTTAACACAAGAAGTAAAGGATGAAATTACTGACACATTGTACGATTATGGTATAGCGGATTACATATCTGATAGTAACTATGATATGTTCCCATTTGGTATTCATTCGATATCCCTCTATGAATGCGAGAAAAATGATGAACGATAAAGAATTAACTAATCAAGAGATAAAAAGAAGATTTACTGATAACAACATCATTGCTTGTGTGACAACTTTAATGGATTTTGTTTTAAAAGTTAGTGTGGATTCATTTCAAAATGCACCATTCACGTTCGAAGATATAGAAAATTTTTACAAAACATTATATTGGTGTGATGAATGCAGTAACTATATGGAGGAGTCGGAATATGGCTGTTTAACAGATGGAGACGAATGCCCCCTTTGCGGTGAGTTTTCAATAATAGCGGAGGAAGGGGCTTCGGAGATTTTTGAATGGTGGATTGTCTCACCGTTTCTTTTTCAAGAATTACGTCTTGAAAAAGAATGCGTAATAGATACTTACTTCAATCACTATTGGGGGAGGTGCTGCACAGGGCAAGCGCTTTTCCTGGACTCTGTAATCCACTCTATTTGCAATAGAAATGGTTATTTAGTTGGCCAAGAAAACGAATGGTTGATCCGTTAAGGGATTTGTGCTACAATAGATTAATTATTAATTATTGGAGGTTTTTGATGAAAATAGCAGGAAGAAATGAAGAGATTGACCGTCAGTTTGAATCGAAGGA
>PWOD01000182.1 GCA_003557545.1 bacterium
ATAGAAACTGCTTTACAGGTGGTTGTTTTAGGTGGTGAAACAGTTACTCTTTCAGCAACCGCAGCGGAGTTCTGGGAATTTACCGGGTGGTCAGGGGATACCCAGATGACCGTCGAAGATTTTGAGGTTTTACTGGATGCTGATAAGAGTTTTGTGGCTAATTTCAGCCAGGATACATATCTTCTTGATCTGACACTGGTCGGGCAGGGAGAGGTTGTAGTTTCAGCACCTTTCTCTGCAGCTTTTGACAGTTCTACTTCTCAGGTTATCAAGGGGGGGGAAACAGTCATACTGGAGGCAGTTCCGGCTCAATTCTGGCATTTTGTTGAATGGTCTGATGATTATCAAACTGCCGATACCAGAGTTGAAATATTTTTTGATAGAGACTGGGAGTTAACTTCCCATTTTGCCCGGGACACACATAGTCTGGCTATTGATCTGCAGGGGAATGGAAACATTCAGACCGCGGGGGTTTTTGAACAGTTTATTGAGAGCCAGTTTGATACGGTTGTTTATGGTGGGGAGACGCTGGTGCTTGAAGCAATACCTGATCAATACTGGCATTTTCAAAAATGGACTGGAGATCTTCTTGAAACTGACACCGGTCTTGAACTGTTAATCGATCAGGACTGGCAGCTGACAGCTATTTTTCAACAGGATACACACCTGCTGGAAGTTGCAATTAGTGGACAGGGATTGTTGGAGATTGAAGGCGCTGTCAAAGATACAATCGTTTCCAGTTATCAGACGGTTTTGCTTGGCGGCGACACAATCAGTCTGACGGCGATCGCTGATCAGCATTGGAGTTTTGCCGGCTGGTCCGGTGATACTGATTTTGCCGATCTGCGATTTGATCTGGTTCTGGATAGAGACTGGCAGATTACTGCTAATTTTGTTCGGGACACTCATATCTTTCAGCTTGAGGTGGAGGGTAAAGGGGAGGTGGCGGTGAGTGGGGCTGTTGAAGATTCAGTTAAAACCGATCTGGAACAGGTAGTTCTGGGAGGGGAAACAGTTCTGTTAACTGCCTCACCCGATCAATACTGGCATTTTAAAAGCTGGATGGGTGATTATTCTTCGACCGATACAACTGTCGAGCTTTATTTTAATAGGGATCTAGTTCTGGCCGGTGAGTTCCGGCAGGATACTCATAATTTAACAGTTGATGTTAGTGGGGCAGGAACAGTATTTCTTACAGGGGCCTGCAGTTATCCTGTAAGGGATAGTATCGAAAAAGTAGTGGGACGGGGTGAAACGGTTGCTTTGCAGGCAGTTAGCGATAGTTTCTGGAGCTTTATCGAATGGTCCGGAGATATGGCTGAAACTGTACCTGATCAGGAGTTGTTTATTGATCGGGACTGGCTGTTGCAGGCTAATTTTGTGCAGGATAGATATAGTTTGGAAATAGATAAGCAGGGTAAAGGTATTGTTCTGGTAAATGGTTCGGTTTATGTTGAACCGATGGATCTGCCGGCTGGAGAAACAGCTGTGATATCGACTATTTCAGAGCAGTTTTATCATTTTTCTGTCTGGTCAGGTGATCTCTCAGGTGCTGCTGATGAAGAACAGTTATTTATTGATCAAGATAAATTTTTAACTGCTATTTTTGCCCGGGATACCCATCTGTTAACTGTTGATATCGAGGGGGATGGAAAGGTGTTGGTGGACGGAGAAACTTATCAGCAACCGATTGTTGTGACTGCCGGTGAAACAGTTCTGATTGAAGCGGTTCCAGCTGATTACTGGGAGCTTACTGGTTGGGAAGAACGGTTAAGTGGAGTAGAAAAACCGGTTGATCAGAAAATTAGTATGATAATCGACGGGGATAAAAATCTGGCGGTTGATTTCCAGCAGGTTAAACATACGATAGAGTTTGAGCTTGAGGGTCGGGGGAAAATTATGGTTAATGGGGAGACTGCCGATGCCAGTGTCGAACTTCCGGCAGGTGAGACTGTTAGTCTTACGGTAGCGCCAGAAGCTTTCTGGGATTTTGTCGGTTGGACGGGCGATTATTCGGGAACTGATACTGCAGTGGAACTATTTGTTGACTCCAATATGGAGATAGCTGTTTTATTTGAACAGCAAACTCGATCAGTTGATTTTCAAATTCAGGGTCAGGGTAATGTTCTGATTAATGGTGAAACCTATCTGGAAAAATTGGACATGCTGGCCGGTGAAACCATTATGGTAGAGGCGGTTCCAGATAAGTTCTGGAATTTTCAAGGTTGGACCGGGGAGCTTGATAACAAACCGCAGCAGACCGGTATTTTTCTTTATGATAACAAACAGTTTGAGGCCCTGTTTGAGCGGAAAAAATATCTTCTGGAGATTGAAATCAAGGGTGATGGAGAAGTTGTTGTTGATGGTGCCAAATATGATCAAGCCGTTGAAATATCCGCCGGTGAGACTGTTGTTTTGAAAGCTGTTCCTACGAAGGTAGGGGATTTTGAACTGTGGACCGGCGATCTTGCTGGATCTGATACTACGGCCTATCTGTTTATTGATTCCAGTAAATCTATAACAGCAATTTTTGAAGAGGGAGCGGCTGGCCTGAATGATTTACGGGTCGGCCCGAATCCTTTTAGACCGGATGACGGCAATCCGCGAACTGGTAGCGGGGGGGTTATGTTTTACTTTAATTCCTATGATCCCGGTCCCTATCAGATTAAAATCTATACGATTTCTGGAAGGTTGGTCTATCAGACAACAACTCATCATGATCCCTATATCTGGGATATCCGTAATAGATCCGGCCGCACGGTTTCTAATGGTTATTATTTATATACTGTTGAACAGAGATCCACGGGAGATAGTAAAACTGGTAGAATTGCTATTATTAGAGAAGAATAAAATTTAGAGATAAAGGCTATTGTAGGTTCGGTTTGGGCTCCTGGTCTGGTTATAATTGATTGAGTTTGGTAAAAGCGTTATAATGGCTTGAATGTAGAGGGAAAACTATTCCTCTGGGTTTGTTAAATAAATTAATTTTAAACTCAATTATTTCTCCCATAGAGTATGTTTGTCTGATATTATTTTTAACAGTTAGTAAACAGGGGCGCTGAATACGGTTTATAAAATTGTTAATAACAGATTTCATGCTATCCAACTGATTGCTTTTTTCTTCTGAATTTAGCAGCAATTAGTGGAGTTTTAGTAACTTGATCTCTGCATCTGTAAGTGGGCAGTTTTATAAGGTGCTTTTTAATCCGGGGCCGGATCAGAGTATCATTTAAATAGATTAAATATATGGTCTTGATAGGCTGTGCTCAGTGGACGGTAGTCAGCCAAGTTCAGTTTGTTTAAAGGATTTTTGATAACTATGTCTTCGAAATCTTCGATTTTAATTCTTTTTTTTCTTGTTTTGTTTGTTGCCTCGCCAGTTTTCGCCGGACCCCCCGAAACTTATGAAATAACCTTTCAACTACAGGACAGTCATGATTCACCGGTCGCCGGTGCGCTAGTTCAGCTGAATGGAGAAACTCAGCTTACCGATGCCGGAGGTTCAGCAAGTTTTAGTGAACTTGTTTCTGATACCTATAATTATTCGATAATCAAAGCGGGTTTCTCTGTTGTTGAGAGTTATCTGCAACTTATCGATACCGATCTGGTTGAAGTTGTTAATCTTTCTGGAGCCAATTTGAAAAATTTAAATTCAGGTCTCTATTATACTTCATTAGAAACAGCGCTGGCCGCGGCCGATTCGAATGATAGTTTGTTGATTTTTCAGGGTGAACTGGAAGTACCACAGATAGTTATTGATACGGATATAGTATTAGTTGGCGAAAATCGTGATCAGACGATTTTGAAACCTGCTGAAAATACAGGAACTTCGGAGGATGCTCGGGGTTGGATTATGATTTCCCCGGGGGTTGATTACCAGTTTAAAAATTTTACTCTTGATGGTGATGGAAAATCGATTCATCAGGCAATTCGTTCCTACGGGACAGCTTTACTTGAAAATTTAACGATTACTAATATTTATCATCCGGGTGCCGGCCTGGGTTATGGAGTTGTCGCTTTTGCTGATATGACGATTAGTTCTTGTAGTTTTGAAAATATCCGGCGGGTGGGGATTGATATTTTTGATATGTCATTGTTTGTTCCAACCGCCCAGGAAAACCCTTTTGTCACGGTAAAAAACAGTACCTTTACCGGTTTGGGTCCGGGTGAACATTACAATGTCGGGGTGTTTGTTCGGGCAGGAACTACAGCTGTTATCGAAAATAACAGTTTTACTAATTATCAGGGGATAGCTGGTGACGGGTCGGTTTCATCGGCGATCGCTGTCACTGATTGGAACTCCGGGACCAGTCAGGCCGGGTTTGGAACTCGGGCGACAATTTCCCGGAATAATATGGATAGTAATGAAATAGGTATTGGTGTGGGTTTTGATGATCCAGATGAACAGATCCAACTGACTGCGGTTAATAATAATTTTACTAATAGCCAGTATTATGCTTTTCATAATACTGTTGAAACCGGTATGGTCGCGACTAATAATTGGTGGGGAGTTACTGATCGAACGGATGTCGAAAGCTCAATAAACTATCCCGATTCGGTGAGTTTTATACCCTGGCTTGACGCTCCGTATCCCGATGGCGATCCGATGTTGTTTGATTTGACTTTTCAGATTGTTGATCAGGACAGTAGTTTGCTATCCGGTAGTTTGGTCGAATTAGAGGGCGAAACCGGTCTTACTGATGCTGCCGGTGAAGCGGTTTTCTCTGGAGTTGTTCCAGATAGTTACAGCTATCAGATTAGCAGAGATAGGTATGACTCCGCTTCCGGGAGTTTGCAGGTGGTTGATACAGATATTGTCAAACAGGTTGTAATTGAATATCAGCCTGGGGTGACAGTGCTTGAGTCGGAGGCTGGTCGGATTTTTCTTGCAGGACAGCTGACCCATCCCGGCGATAGCTTTGTATTCAATATGGGAGATAGTTTTTATCTGGAGGCAGTTCCTGACACCGGATATGAATTTATAGAATGGGAGGTGGCAAGCGGTAATATAGCTGATACTGGTGCTCAGCTTCTGTCAGTGGTAATTGATACGGATCTGGAAATAGCGGCGCTATTTGATGTGAAACGGGAGCGGCCGGAGATTGTTCGTCCCCTGGAAGGACAGCTTATCGAGAAAGAAAATGTTGAAATTGAATTGCTGATCAGCGTTCGGGAAGGGGATACTTTTTCTGTAAAACTTTTTGATGGTGAAAACAATTCTTTGGGCTCGCAGCTGGCCGGTCCGTTTGATTCCAACAAGATTGCAAATAAAAAGCTCCTGAATTTTTCTGTTTCAGAGCAGGGCGATATAAAGATAGTTGTTGATTATCATGAGTTCGATTCTAAAATCAGAAAGTTTAACCGCGATGACAACTCTGAACCAACGTTTTTTGCTGAAGCGGTTGAAGATACGGTAATTATTTATAAAAATGATATCAACCGCTCTATAACCGCCTCTTTCAGTGAAGGAACAGTTTTTTCAATTAGTGACACTGTAACAGGATCACTGGCCGATACTATTTCCCTGGCCAATATAAATACTAACAAAGAATATGATCCGAAGGGTTTGACCCGTTACAGTCTGCTCAGTGGCGAAGCAGATTCTATTATTTTGAGGATGCCTTATAACTCTGGTAGATTTCTTATAGATACCGAGCAGATAAGAGTTCATCGGCTTGATCGAGACAACCAGCTCTGGACAACAGAGGGGCTTGAACACCGGCATGTTTCGAACAATTATATTGAAGCGGTGGCGACCAGTCTGTCCCCTTTTCAACCGATGGGAGAGAATTTTGATAATATTCATCAGTTGACTGTGATTGACCCGGAAGGTGGGAGAGTTTTTGTTGATGGAGTTGAAGTTTTTAATAGCGATAGTTTTCAGTTTGTCTCTGGCGAAACCGCTACAATAACTGCGACGGTTGATACCGGATATGATTTTTTATACTGGATGACGGAACTGGAAAATATCACGGATAGCGGAGCTTTGGAGACGGAGATAACCGTTGATACCGATGCCACACTGACCGCTGCTTTTGAGGCAAGGTTTGCCGGGGGGATCGGCACAGAAGGCGATCCGTTTTTGATTGAAAATTGGTATCACCTGGATAATGTACGACATGATACAACTGCTTTTTTCCTACTTGAAAACTCGTTATATCCATCCACCACAGGTTACAGTGAAGTTGCTTCCGATACGGCAAATGGTGGTGCTGGATGGGAACCGGTGGGATCTACCGAATCACCTTTTGGTGGAGTGTTTGACGGAGCCAACTATACGGTGGCTGGTTATATTATAGACCGTCCACAGGATGATTTAGTCGGGTTGTTCGGTCAGATTGGTGGTAACGGTCTGGTACATAATCTTCATCTGGATGATATTCAGGTAACTGGCAATGATCATACGGGGGGGCTGGTTGGTGAAAATCTTGGGACGATTGATAACTGCACTGTTGCTGGGCTAATTGAAGGTAAAACACAGGTGGGTGGGCTGGCTGGAAGAAACAGTGGGGTTATTGTCAGATCTTCCACACAGGTTGAGCTGACCGGTGAAAAACAATTAGGGGGGATTATTGGGCGGAATAACGAAGGCCATTTAATTGATAGTTACGCATTTGGCGAGGTCATTGGAGATGAGGCTGTTGGTGGCGCTGTCGGGGTCAACTACGAGTCGGACCTCATGCGTTCTTATGCAAGAGTGGTTGTTGCGGGTTTAGAACATGTTGGAGGTCTTGTGGGAAGAAATATTTTTGGTGATGTTGTTGATAGCTTCTGGGATGTAGAGTTTTCGGGAGAAACTGCCAGCGCGGGTGGCGAAGGGGTAAGTTCCAGTGAGCTGCGGGAGCTACAGAGATTTATTGATGCAGGTTGGGATATTAAAGCTGCCACCCTGGATAAAAATGATGGGTATCCCTATCTTTCGGGAGAAACCGATCCCACCTGGAAAAAAACAGTTTTTCTAACCCTGGAATTAGACGGGGAGGGAACTGTCCTGGTTGATGGTGATAGCTATGTAAAGCCGGTTGTCATTACTCCGGGTGAAACAATTACTCTGCAAGCAGTCCCTGATCAATACTGGGATTTTTCTGATTGGACCGGTGATTTTACAGGTGGGGATACAACTATTGAGATCCCGGTTAGTTCTGATATCAATGGGACGGCAACTTTTGAACCGAGCATCTATTCACTGGAGATTAATCTGGAGGGTCAGGGAACTGTCCTGGTAGATGGTGATACATATGATTCTCCAAGGTCGCTGGTGGCGGGTGAAACAGTAACTCTGACAGCTCAACCGGAGCTCTATTATCAATTTTATAGTTGGACAGGTGATCTTTCAGCAACTGATACAGAGGTTGAGCTTTTTATCGACGAAGATAAGTTATGTACGGCAGTTTTCCAACCGGTGATTTATCTACTTGAGCTGACAGTGGTCGGCGAAGGGGCTGTTCTGATCGATGGAGAAACCTATACCGAGCCGGTGGAGCGGTTTGGTGGAGAAACAGCAGTTCTCGAAGTTAGACAGGTTACGGATTGTTATCGGTTTGATCGCTGGAGCGGAGATTTTGAAAGCACTGCTGAGACAGAGACAGCCCTGTTTGACAGCGATATATTGGCAACGGCGTTGTTTGTTCCTGATTTTCCGGATGGAGAGGGGACAGCGGAAGAGCCGTTTGAAATCTCTGATTGGTGGGAATTAAGCCGGGTTAACTGTTTTCTGGATTCTGGATTTATTCTGATTGAGACGCTTGATGAGCAGTCCGCGGGATATGCAGACAATGCCGGTCCTGCAGCTAATGGAGGCGCCGGTTGGGAACCGATTGCTTTTGACAATGAAATATTTAATGGGACTTTTGCCGGTGCTGGTCAGGCGATTGTTGATCTTTATATTGATCGGAATGCCGATCATGTAGGACTTTTTAGTTATGCAGGAAACGCTGCGCAAATTTCCAATTTAAAGCTTGAAAAGCCACTGATTAGCGGGTATAACAATGTTGGTGGGATAATTGGGACCAGTTTTGGC
>PWOD01000219.1 GCA_003557545.1 bacterium
GATTAGGATTAACCTCGTAGATATCAGTTTTGAGTTGTTGTAGATCAACTCCACAATATGGTTCGAGATCTAGCTTATTGATTACACAAATAGAGGCTTTACGAAATATAGCCGGATATTTAACCGGTTTATCAGCACCTTCAGGAAGACTTAAAACTACAATTTTGTGGTCTTCACCCAGATCATAGACGGTTGGACAAACAAGATTGCCAACATTTTCAATAAACAGATAATCCACCTGATCAAACGGAAAATCATCACGTACCTGGGCAATCATACTGGCATCCAGATGACAGGCCCCCATAGTATTAATTTGAACCACCGGTATAGACAATGCAAATAACCGTTCAGCATCCCGGGCTGTTGCGATATCCCCTTCAATAACGCCACAGGATGAAAGCTGAGGTGCAATCTTTTCGAGCAAGGTTGTCTTGCCGGCTCCCGGAGAACTGATTAGATTAAAGACTCCCTTTATTTTGCTCGCAACAAACTTCTGGTGATTTTCTGCTGCCAGCTGATCATTTGCTTTCATAATTTTTTCATTAATTTCAATTATCTCTGGTCCAGTCTTATTACTTTTCTTCAATATTTTCACCTACGGTTATCGAATCAAGATAAAACTCTGTCCCACTGACAATCCTGGTTAAAGCAGTTCCACAATTAGAACATAACAATTTACCTGGCTGGACAATACCACTATTTCCACAGCTCTGACAGCTTATGCGAACCGCCAAACGCTCTATTTCCAGCTCGGTTTCAACAAACTCAGTTTCTTCGGCCAACAGTCTAAAAGCCCGTTTAAAGCTGCCCGGTTCCACACAACTCAACTCTCCTATGGAAATTTTCACGGATTCAATACAGCTAATTTCTGGACGTTTATCAAGCTCATCATACAACCTTTTCAGCAGCTGTTGAGCAAGTGATATTTCATGCATGAATATTAAACATCTAACAGTTTAAGGCTCGTTTTAAATTTTTCACCACTCGACAGGGACTATCCGCATTCCAGACCGCACTACAGATCGCAACCCCGGCCAGACCGGCGGGAAGCTCCCCGTTCAAACTATCAGAAGTTATACCGCCAATAGCAAACAGTGGTTTATTTGCTCTACTCAATAACTGTTCAACCGGCGACCAGCCACAGGGTGAGATCTCCAGCGTCTTGCTAACCGGTTCAAAAACCGGACCCACACTAAAATAATCCGCCCACTCCTCAAGTGGATCCTCAGCGCGAACAGTTAAACCGACAATTAATCTTGGCCAGTGATTTTTTACCATTTGGGTGGGAATATCTCCAGCACCGAGATGCACACCATCAGCCGAAGATAAACAGGCGAGATCAGGACGATCATTAACAAACAACGGAATCCCATAATGAGCAGTTATTTCACGCGTCTTTTTCAATTCAACAAGCTGGGTTCGATCGGGCAGTTGAGGGCGGCGGTATTGTAGAAGATCAATCCCTGATTCAATAAGTTTCGGTAATAAATCTAAAAAGTCCCCGGCAGGAGGTGTTAACAAATAAAGGCCAGAAAGTTTCACTCTAACCACTCAACTGGATCTAAAACACGTTGCCCTTCTACTATTTGAAAATACAACCTGGGTCTGCTACTACCCGGAGTTTCACCGGCTTTACCAAGGATTCGACCGGTAGTAACATCGTCACCGTTTTCAACCTGAACTTCGGTTAAAGAACCATAGGAGGTGAAATAATCATCACCGTGATTAACAATTACTACCATCCCGAGACCACGAAAATGACGTGCATAAACAACCTGACCTGGTGCAACAGCTCGTACTTCGGAGTATTCTTCAACAGCAATATCAATACCCTGATTATTACGGGTTATACCATCTTCCTCCCAGTTCCCAAAAGGTCTAAAAACCTCACGACTATCAACCGGCCATGGTAACTCACCGCGGCTACGACGAAATTCATGGGTAAGAGCAGCAATTCTCTCCTCGGTTAAATCTTTCTCTCGCCTCAGCTGTCCCACCACCCGGGTAAGTTCCTGCTGGCGTCTTTCCAGTTCATCTAATTTGCGACGATAAAACTGCTGTCTGTTCTGCACTTCATTAAGCGCTCGCTGACGACCAGCCAGAGCGCGTTCCTGTTCTTCAAGAAGGGTAGCAATTTCGGCTTCCAGTTCTCTACGACGATCCAACTGAGTTTGCCTGGAAACACGTAAATTTTCCAGTTCCTCTCGAGATTCAATGTAATTATTTAAAATGGTTCTATCATAATTAAGAATTTCCTGGTAATAACGGTCACGAGTCATTAAATCTTCCATCGATTCTGCGCCCAGCAACATCCTTGAATGACTCATAGAACCCTGCTTATAGATTTTTCGAAGACGGGCCGAAAGAAGCTGCTCCCGATGACCCAAGCTGGTCTGCACTTCATTTAATCGGGCACGAGTTTCTTGTAGTTGGTTGGAGGCACGCTGCTTAAGTTGTCGCTGTCTCTGAAGTCTTTCGCGGGATGATTCGACCCAGAGATCATAGCGTTCAATTAAAGCAAGAATTGAATTTTCCTGCTCTTCGGCAGACGCCAGTTCGGAACGATATTCCCGCTGCCGTTCATCAGCCTGTTCTATCTCTTCTATATGGGCATCCAGTTCTTGATGAAGCTGTTCAAGCTCAGATCGTAAATTGGACCGACCGGCATGGACAGGACTAATTCCAACAAAAAAGACGCTACATAGTATCAACAGCACGACGAACCGCTGTAACACTGCCGATCACCCCCAATAAAGTTCCCAGCACAATTATTAAAAATATCCAGAAACTGGAGAGAAAATGGAATTCCAGTGGAATAAAACCAAGCCCTGCCAGGCGAGACTCTACAATCCAATATATAACCCAGAGCAGCAGTTGACCAAAAAGGCTCCCTAAAAAACCATAAACAATACCTCCGACTACAAAGGGAAACCCGACGAATAAATGGGTGGCACCAACAAGTTTTAAGATGCCAATCTCTGTTGCACAGGAAACAACAGATAAGCGAATAGTATTAAAAATAATAAAAATTGCCACAAAACAGATAACAACTCCAATAATTCCCAGAACCATCTGGAAGACTCTGCCCAAGCCACTTAGCCTATCTATTATTTCACGGCCATAATCAACCGATTCAACTCCGTCAAGCTCCCGCAATTCAGCCGCTATCTCGTCAACCCGTGAAAGTGCGCCAGGTTCAAAATTTAGATGAATCGAAGCGGGCAATGGATTTCTGGACAGCCCTTCCAGGAGATTTCCTTCCAGCTGTAAACTTCGCTGAAATTCCTCCCAGGCCTCTTCACGAGTTCGATAACTTATATCTACAACATCTTCCCTGGTGATGAGATTTGATTGCAATTGACTGACCTGATTCTGATCGAAATCATCTTCAAGGTAAAGAATCACCGGGGTCCGTTCCTTCATACGATTAATAATCGAAGCAACATTCTGATGAACCAACAAAACACCCGATGTAATCAACAAAGCCAGAGCTGTCGTGCTTATCGCCACTATGTTCATTAACCTATTACGGGTTAAATTGCGAATCGAAAATCGTAAAAGATATCTCCAGACTGACATAGCTATTTAACCTCCTCCCGATAATTCCCCACAAAAGCCCGCAGATGATGAGGATCACGGGTCGGTCCTTCAATCAACCTGCCATCTTTTAAAACTATACAGGGGAAATCATACCGTTGGACGGTACGATAATCATGGGTGGCAACCAGCAGGGTTGTTCCTCGCCGGTTAATCGCATCGAACTGATCCATGATATTGTCCGCCAGCGCAGGATCAAGATTACCGGTGGGCTCATCAGCCAGCAAAATCTCCGGTTCTTTAACAAGCGCCCTGGCCATACTTACCCTTTGAGCTTCACCACCGGCCAGCTGTCGAGGATTCATATCCCGCTTATCAGTAAGCTCCACCTGATCCAGAGCCCGCATAACCCGTCGATTTATTTCATATTTATCCTCACCTTGTACCAGCAGTGAAATTGCAACATTTTCAAAAACTGTACGATCGTTAAGAAGTTTAAAATCCTGAAACACAACACCTATCCGGCGGCGCAAATAAGGGATCTCCTTTTCAGGTAATTTCCCAATATTTCTTCCATCGATCAAAACCTGTCCGCTGGTAGGTTTAAGATCTCTATACAATAGTCTCATTAAGGTTGTTTTACCAGCACCAGAGGGTCCCAGTATAAAATAAAAATCGCCTTTTTCCATAGAAAATGAAAGATTGTCCAGCGCCCTGATTGTGCTGTCATGCTGATAGGTCTTACAGGCATTATGAAAGCTAATCATCGCATAAATTCTCCTGAAAATTTATAATTTTATTGATAAAAAAGATTACATCCGGATCCAAAAATAGCAGTTATAAAACTAA
The DNA here is from genome assembly GCA_003557545.1 of bacterium. Lineage (GTDB taxonomy): Bacteria > T1Sed10-126 > T1Sed10-126 > T1Sed10-126 > T1Sed10-126 > PWOD01. Next base: position 4,387 of record PWOD01000219.1, read on the forward strand.
CCGTTATTCAAACAAGATCTCGTCCTCTATCCCTGATAAACATCGACCGGATAGGCTATTATTATAAGCAAAAAAATAGTTTTTTTCGACCAGGTCATAAAATCTTTCTACGTAACAACTTATAGTTGAACCCATTTTTTAAAATTTGCTGGCAAATCTATCAGACGCCAATCACCTCTTCTACACTAATTACTCCTCTAACTCCATTGGTTAAAACTATTTTTTCTGCCTGCAAAAGGTCGTCAACCCGAAGATTCATCTCTTCAACTAAATGGCGTTCAATAAATTCCTGTCGTTTAACTCCCGGAAGCAATCCAGCCTCAACCGGTGAAGTCATCCATAAACCCTGTTTTTTGATAAAAATATTTGTAATTGTTCCCTCAGTTAAAATCTCATCCTGGTTTTTAAAAATATACTCAAAAACATCTTCATCAAGAGCCTTTTTTCTGAATCTATCATAGAGTTTACGGCGGGTTGTTTTATGCTGTAAAAACGAATCCCATGAATTAACCCGGGTCGATGCCAGTTTTATTTTAACCCGCCCAACGGGAGGAGGTATTGACCTGATACCAATATGGATTTTTCCACTCAGTCTAACAGTTATTCTAACAACCGCTTTTTCTCCAAGCTGGTTGAGTTTTTGATCGATCTTTTTCTGTAAATAAACAGTATCCAGGGGAATGCCAAAATACCGAGCTGATCCAGTTAAACGTTCCAGATGTTGTGGCAATAATTTGATTCCATCACGTGGTTCGTAAAGCATAGTTTCAAACAGGGCAAATTCTTCTCTGGGACAACGATAATGTAAAAACTTTGATTTGAGTAAGGCTTCCTCCCATTCCTCATCATGACGGCTGTCATCAACTATTCCTCCCCCCACACCAAGTTCAAGAGAGTTTTTAGCCCGATCATGAAGAAAAGTCCTGATTGCCACATTCAAACAGCTGTCACCACCGGGTTGGACCAACCCAATAGAACCTGTATAGATTTTTCGTGGTGTTGTTTCAACCTCCTGAATTATCTCCATAGTCCGCTTTTTGGGAGCCCCTGTAACAGAACCTGATGGAAAACAGGCTTCAACAATCTGCTTGAATCCGATTCCGGGGCGCAACTCAGCACTAACTCTGGAAACCATCTGGTGGACTGTTGGATAACTGTGAATTCCGAACAATTGTGGTACTGTAACCTGCCCGGGACGAGCCACTCTGCCAATATCGTTGCGCATCAGATCAACTATCATAAGATTTTCTGCACGATTTTTGGGAGATTTTTTTAACCAGTTTTTCTTGTTTTGATCATCAGTAAAATCAATCCCTCTTGAAACCGTTCCTTTCATCGGCAGAGCTTCAATAAACTTATCCTTAACCGATAAAAAAAGTTCTGGAGAAAGTGACCCTATCTGATAATCGCCAGTCTGAACAAAAGCCGAATAAGGTACAGGATGGTGAAAACAGCAGCTCAAAAAAAGTTTTTCCACAGAGAGTTTCAACTGTTTATAGAGTCTGAAACTATAGTTCGTCTGATATGTTTCCCCGGCTTTAATATAGCGTTTAATTTTCTTAAATCCATCCCTGTAAACCGTTTGATCGATAGAATTGATAAATTTATTCTGAAAATCTGATTGATTTATACCAGAGAAAAAATTTCCACGAATCAGATCATAATCAGAATAAATCCCCCACCAGCTGTAGGGAAAATCCAACGGTTGAACGGGCAGACCAAGAAATTTTTTCCCGGCCTCATAACTGATAAAACCGGCAGCATAATAACCTGACTTACAGGCCTCTTCAACCTGCTGAAGAGAGTCACTGATCTGCTCAATATCGTCACAGCATATAATTTTTTGGGGCTGCCGGAAAATCACCGGACGACCAATAAATCCTGCTCCTAAGTAAACTGTTCCGGGAAGCTGCAACTGCTCTATTAATTGCATTCTATCCACCTAAAACTTATTGAAATATTAGTGTCATATACTTACACACCAATACGACAGAGAAAAATTTTTTGATTTGTCCAGTGATTTTAACTTTTAAAGCGGAAAAAACAAACGGCAACTGCACAACTCTTATAAACTGTATCTGTTCTTATACCCACCATTAAACTGAATCTATTAAATAGTTGTTTTACCGGAATAAACCAGCTCTAACCACAGTATGATCAGGTCAACGAATTATTGTTAAAGTCCCACTGCTCGATTGTCCACGGCCTTTTATTAAATAGATATAAGTGCCAGAGGCCAACCGGGGATTCCAGGTCGCCATCCGGCCATTATTAACTCTCAACCGCTTCTCAATCAACTGGTGGCCATCCACCCGGTAAATCGCCAGTGTGATTTTTTCTCCATAATCTGGAGGTACAATAAAATTAACAAAATTATTTTTATCGGCTCGAATGGGATTTGGATAAGAATATACATCATCCAACCGCTCTACCAGCCCCATCAGATCCAGGTAGTCTTCATCTGTCACATACCAGACAGATCGGTCCAATCCCTCTTCCCAGGAAAGAAACGGATATCCGTTATTGTGTTCTATTTCTGTTATTTGAATATCCCACCGACTATCAAGATAACTGTGAATATTGTGCATTTCAGCTGTGGATTTTGCTATACCACCGGCACTTACCAGCTGACCAGAAGATTCAAAATCCCAAAAACTCCGACTTACTGTTCCACTATTATGACCGACCAGACCGCCAGTTTCATCGTTGCCTTCAACCTTCCCGGAAGAATATGAACTAAAAATTGTTCCTGAATTTTCCCCGACCAGACCACCAACTATGGAATCACCCGCAGCAGACGCTATAGTATAAGAGTTTTTGATAACCGAATTAGTGAAATTGAAGCCAACCAGTCCTCCAACCTGATTTCCGGTAGCCAACACCAGGCCTTTAGACATCGATTTTTCAATCCGACCCACCCGGTTCATTCCGGCCAACCCACCAACCTGATCTTCACCCTCAACTTTACCACTGGCAAAAGAATTTGATACGATTGCGTCAGAACCTAAAACTCCCACTAATCCTCCTACCTGAATAACCCCTTTTATATCACCACTGGCGGAAGAATTTTTTACCACTGCCCCCGGATAATGATAACCAACCAAACCTCCAACTCGTTGAGTCCCGGTCACATCTCCGGTGGCATAACTATTGATAACTTGACTGGCACGATAATTATTACCAATCAGACCTCCCACATTCTCAATCCCGGTTATTTCACCAGTCGCTGCTGAGTCTCTAATTTTGCCACCCCGATCGTTATATCCAACCAGTCCTCCTGCATGATTTTCACCAATAACATCAACATGTGAATACAGTTCAACTATTTCGCCACGGAAATTATTACCTACTGTCCCTCCAACATAAGCATCTCCCCCCAGTTTTCCCGAAGTCGATATCCTGATCAAATTACCTGCATTATACCCAATCACTCCACCCACATAATTTCTGCCCGTAATATCCAGTTCAGACAACCGCAGATCAGTTACTGTACAACCAGCAGAGCTCACCCCGAACAGTCCGATGTAATCGCTGTCCGGCCGGTTGATATACAGACCGGCAATA